>CAKTWW010000006.1 GCA_934630855.1 uncultured Collinsella sp. | reverse complement strand
CATACAGGTCGGCCGTCGTGGGTTCTGCCGGCTCGGGTTCGGGTTCCGGCTCTGCAACGGGCTCGGGCTCGACAGCGTCGTCGGCGGCGGACTCGGGCTCGGCGCCCTCGGATTCTGCCTCCTCAGCGACACCCTCACCCTCGGCGGCACCCTCGCTTGCGGCCTTCTCGGCGGCAAGGCGGGCACGACGCTCGGCAAAGGTCTCCTTCTTGGCGGGCGCAGCCGTCTCGGCGGCATCCTCATCCGCATCGGAATCATCGTCGGCAGCAGCCTTCTTGGGCTTGACCGGGGCAGACGCGGCCTCGGTTACCGGGTCGATAATCTCGGACTGAACAACAGCCGTCATCTTTTCCTGCGTATCGCGGAACTGACGGATGGCACGGCCGATCGTGCGGCCCATCTGCGGGAGCTTATCCGGGCCAAACAGCAAAAAGCCGAAGACCAGGATGATTGCCAGCTCACCCTCTCCAATACCAAACACACATACCTCCAAGGCTCGATGTGAGTCGAGCCCGCACCGCGCCATTCGGCCGGAACTCGTCTATTCATTCGGTCAAGTATAGCGCCCGGACGTCAAAACATCCGAGCGCATCACAAACATATGCCAAATGGCATGACTCTTTTAGGGCAAAGCTTATGCCGCGGTGATCGAAATCTCCTGGTCGACACCCAGCAGCTGCACCACGCGCATCACCGGGGGCTGCACGTTGGTGCAGCTAAAACGCTTGCCATGGTCGACCGCGTGATGTGCGGCGCCCACAAGCACGCCAATGCCCGTCGAATCGATATAGCTCACCTGGGCAAAATCGAGTTCGACAGCCTCGGTGGGCTGCTCAAGCGCCAAGTCGATGGCGTTGCGCAGGCTGTCAGCGTTGGAGATATCGATCTCGCCGGTCACCTTAATGGTGTAGAGCTCCGGCGTAGGGTTGGTGGAAATACCCAAATCCATGTATACGCTCCTTTACGTATCGAAAGTGCGGATAGTACGGGAAGCCGCGCGTTAGGCGCGCTCGGCGCGTGCCTGCTCGGCGGCAACGAGCTTAACGGCCAACACCAGCACGTCGAGCGCGGCCTCCAGGTCCTCGACCGTGGGGTAGCTCGGCGCGATGCGGATGTTGGTGTCGCGCGGGTCCTTGCCATAGGGCCAGGTGGCGCCAGCCGGCGTAAGCTTAACGCCCAGCTCGGCACAAAGCGCGGCAACCTTTTGAGCCGAGCCCTCGGGACCGTCGAAGCTCACAAAGTAACCGCCGCGGGGATGCGTCCAAGTAGCGCAGCCCGTGTCGCCCAGGCCCTCGGTGAGCTTGCGCTCGACGGCCTCAAAGCGCGGGCGCAGGAACTCGGCATGCTTCTTCATGTGGTCCTTGACCGCCTCGAGGGTGGGAAGGAAACGCACGTGGCGCAGCTGGTTGAGCTTGTCGGCGCTGATCAGACCGGCCTTCAGGCGCTTGGAGAACTCGGCGATGACTGCAGGGCTTGCACCGATAAAGCCGATGCCGGCGCCCGGGAAGGTGATCTTGGACGTCGAGGCGAAGGCCACCACGCGGTCCTCGGTGCCCGCCGCGCGAGCGAGATCAAAGATGTTGGCGAGCTCGTCGGTCTCATCGTACAGGTCGTGCACGCAGTAGGCGTTATCCCAGAAGATGCGGAAATCGGGCGCGGCCGTGGGCATCTCGACCAGGCGGCGCACGGTGTCCTCGCTAAAGGTGATGCCCGTGGGGTTGGAATACTTGGGCACGCACCAGATACCCTTGATGGAATCGTCGGCGGCAACGAGGCGCTCGATCTCGTCCATGTCGGGACCGTTGCCGGTCATCGCGACGGGGATATTCTCGATGCCCAGGTCGGCGGTGATGCCAAAGTGGCGGTCGTATCCGGGAACAGGGCACAGGAACTTGACCTTCTTGCCGTCGTGCGCGGCCTCGTAGGCGTCCCAGGGCTCGCTGCCGCACGAACCGCAACGCCAGAACATGCCGGCGATGTCGTGCTCGATCAGCAGGCTCGACGAACCCAGCACGAGCGTCTGCTCGGCGGGGCAGCCCAAGAACTCCCCTGCCAACTTGCGTGCCGAGGGAATACCCTCGAAGCAGCCGTAGTTGGAGCAGTCGACGTTGCCATCGTGCAGATCGGCATTGGCATTGAGGATATCGAGCATGGGGCGCGAGATGTCCACTTGGGCGGGCGACGGCTTGCCGCGGGCCATGTCAAGCGCCAGGCCCTTGGCCTTGACCTCGGCAACCTCGGCTTTGAGTGCCTCGATGGCAGCGTCGAGTTCGGTGGTTTCCATCTTCTGGTAGATCGTCTGCATGGGGTGCGACCTTTCGCGAAGCGGTACGTTGCAGTTCGTCTAAGTATAGACCGCCACCGCCGCAACGTTATGAAGCCGTGATAGATTAAGTCCATCGCAATGAATTACGGCATCACCGCGCGCTCCATATAGCGGCGCCATTCTCCCAAGGAGGCACTATGGAATACGGTTCGTTTCAGGCCGAGGAGTTCGGCGACCTGCAGCGCCTAGTCGACGGGCTGTTTTACGACCGCCACGCCATCGACCGCTTGGACCTGATTGTACAGGCCGAGATCTTGGACCTGGCGCCCGACCTCATGGAGATCGTCAACCTGCTGCCGCCCGGTTACTACGACCGCCAGTCACTTTGCGACCAACTCAACTCGGCCTTAGCCGCCCACGGCTGGGGCGCCATCTACGGAACGGTGGAATAAGCCCAATGACTAAAACGCCGCCTGTGATGGTGTTCACAAGCGGCGTTTTTAATGTCTTTACTCGTCTTTGGGCTCGGGGTGTTTGCAGACCACACTCATGTAGATCATTCCGAGGACGGCAGCGGTGACCGAACCGGCAAGGATGGCGGCTTTGGCAGCCAGAACCTCGAACTGCGCCGTCGGGAAGGCGAGACCGCTGATAAGAATCGACATGGTAAAGCCGATACCACCCAGAATGCCCACGCCGGCGATCATATGCCAGTCAACATTGCGCGGCAGCTCGCATGCCTTAAGCTTGACCAGCGCGAACGTCATACCAAAGATGCCAATCGGCTTGCCCAGCAGCATGCCAAAGTACACACCGAGCGTCACCGGATCGGTGAGCAGCGTGCTCATGTCCACGCCCACCAAACGAACCTGCGCGTTGACAAATGCAAAGATCGGCAGGATCACAAAGTTGACCGGCGTGGAGATCAGGCGCTCCATGCGGATGAGCGGCGGGGTCACGCGGTGCATGACACGCTCGACCTTGGTGGTCGAAACGGTAAAGTCGTGCTGACCCAGGATGTGCGCCTCGTCGTCGTAGCGGTCGTCGAGCAGCGGCAGGCACTCGCCCAGCCAATCGGTCAGGCTATCGAGCTTGACGCCGCACTTGGCCGGGATGGTAAAGGCCAGGATGACGCCGGCGAGCGTGGCATGTACACCGCTCTTGAACATGCAGAACCACAGCACAAGGCCCAGCACCGAATACGGGGCGAGACGATAGTGCTGTGTCTTGTTGAGCCACACGAGTGCGCAGGTCACAACCGCTGCGGCGCCCAACCAAAACGGATTGGGGCTCTGACCGTAGAAGATGGCGATGGCGGCGATGGAGATAAGGTCGTCGGCGATAGCGAGCGTCGAAAAGAACACGCGCACGCCGTTGGGCACGCGATTGCCCAAAAGCGACAGCACGCCCAGTGCAAAGGCGATATCGGTTGCCATGGGGATGGCCCAACCGTTACGAGCGCCGGCATGGTTAAAGATCAGGTAGATGCACGCAGGAACGACGACGCCACCCACGGCGGCCAGCATGGGGAGCATGGCCTGGCGCGGGTTCTTGAGCTCGCCGACCGTCATCTCGTACTTAAGCTCGATGCCCACCAGCAAAAAGAAGATCGCCATGAGGAAATCGTTGACGAAAAGCTCGACGGTGAGGCCGGCCGTAAAATGTCCCAGGCCCACGTACAGCGGGGTCTCCAAAAAGTGATGGATGGCCTCGTAGGCATCGGTGTTAGCGCAGATAACGGCGGCGATGGCGGCGAAGACCATGACGGCGGCCGAAATCGTGCCGTTCTCGGCGATGCGCTCCCAGATGTCGTGACGTTCAAAACGCTTGCGCTCACGAACGTTGAACAGCTGCTCGGGTGCTGCCATGGGCGGCTCCTTTCACGGGAAGGCTCCCGTCTTAAAAAAGCACGGCCCGCCAAATCGGCGGTGCCGCGCTCTAACGTATTACGCTTGCATCTAGCCTACCCTGCACGGATACCGCACAAGCTCGGCCGAAAAGCGGAACCACAGGTTGAACATTATTTGCTCAACGGCACGGGTGCGCCTGTCCAAGAGACGATGCGACACCGTGCACAAAAAAACGACCGGAGCGCGGGGCGTCCGCGATCCGGTCGTTGTGTTAGGTCAAGAGAACCTAGCAGGCGGCCATGATGGGGGCAGCGACCTGCTTCTTACGGGAGAGGACGCCCGGCATCCAGACGCCGTCGTGCTCGTCGGCAATGCCCAGGCCCTTCTGAGCGGCCTCGGTCTCGCCCTCGAGCAGGACCTGCGAGCCCTCCTCCATGATGTCGGTAATGCACAGGACAATACCGTCGGCACCCTTCTCGGCGGCATAAGCGCGCATGGCCTCGCGGATCTCGTCGATCATGCCGAGAGCACGGGTCTTGTCGACGGTCTCATACTGGCCGATGAGCAGCTTCTTGCCGGCGGGCTCGAACATCTTGATGTCGTTGCCGACCATCTCGGCAGCAGTGAAGGAGCCGGACGGACGGGTAAGGAAGACCTCCATGCCAAACTTGACCGGGTCGACGCCCACCTGCTCGCCGAGCTTGGCGGCGACGGCGCGGTCGACATCGGTGGTGGTGGGGCTCTTGAGCATGAGCGTATCGGTCATCATGGCCGAGAGCAGCAGCTTGGCCTGGACATCGGAAAGCTCAACGCCGAGCACGCCGGCGAGCTTGGTAACGATGGTGCAGCTGGAGCCCCAGGGCAGGCAGATGTAGTGCAGCGGGCCGGCGGTCTCGAAGTCGCCGATGCGGTGATGGTCGACAACGCCAAAGACCGTGGCGTCCTTAAGGCCGGCGACGGACTGGGCGGACTCGTTGTGGTCGGTGAGGACGACGAGCTGACCGGCCTCGACGGACTCGATCACGCGGGGCTCGGCAATGCCGGCGTCGGCGAGCAGCTTGGCGGACTCGGCCGGAAGCTGGCCCAGGGCGCAGGCCTCGTAAGTGTTGCCAGCATACTCAACCTGGTTGAGCAGCTGAGACAGGACGACGGCGCTCATGATGGCGTCGTTATCGGGGTTCTGGTGGCCAAAGACAAGAACGTTTGCCATGGATATCCTCCACTTGATATGTGTACTTGGACGTAGCTATGGTAGCACGCTAGCGTCGAGCCTTCGCAGACGGAAGGGGCGCGGCACAATTTGGGGCAGGCATGGGGGCCAAGTCTGTCCCCCTTGCACCATGTTGATGCAAAGAAACCTGACCCCCTTGCACCAGTTATTTGCCGGCGGCGCGCAGGGCTACGTAGGCGGCGCCGATGATACCGGCGTCGTTGCCGAGCGAGGCGACCTCGATGGGCGTCTCGCGCGAGACGGAAAACGCGTACTGCTTAAAGTGCTCGCGCACGGCGTCGAGGTAGACATCGGCCGAGGCGGAGGCGCCGCCGCCGATGAGGAACATCTCAGGGTCGACCACGTTGGCGATAAGCGCCAGGGCACGGCCGAGGTAGTCGGCCATGGTATCGGCCGCGGCAAGCGCGAGCTTATCGCCCTCGCGGCAGGCTTGGAATACGTCCTTGGAGTCAGATGGACCGGTGAGCTCGATGGGCTCGACGCCCGCAGCCTTGCACTCGGCCAGGTAATTGCTCACCACGCCGGTCGCGCTGGAATACTGCTCCAGGTGGCCGTGGCCGCCGCAGCCGCAGGTACGCTCCTCGTCGGGATTCAGGCACATATGGCCGATCTCGCCGCCGGCGCCCACAACGCCCGACACCACGTCGCCGTTAACGATAACGCCGCCGCCTACGCCGGTGCCGATGGTGACCGTCACCACGTTCTGCACGCCCTTGGCAGAGCCGAGCCAGGCCTCGCCCATGGCGGCGGCGTTGGCGTCGTTCTCGTACTTTACGACCGCGTCGGGGCAGTGCTCCTGAATGGCAATCTTAAGCTCGGGCAAGTTGATGGAGATGTTCGCCTTGACCTTGGCATCGCCCGCGGCAGGGATGGGGCACGGAACGGCCAGGCCGATGCCCGCCACAAAGGCGCGCGGAATCTGCGCCTTGGCGACCACCTGGTCGATAGCCTCGGTCACCGCGGCAAAGCCCGCGGCGTCAACGATGGGAGGCGTGGGCACACTGGCCTTGGCAAGCAGGTTGCCGTCCTCGTCGAACAGGCCCTCCTTAACCGAAGTGCCGCCGACGTCGATGCCGATGTAGTACTGCTTAGGTTCCATGGGAGCCCACCTTTCTCGTTTAAACATTGCCTGTATGGTACCGCTCCCAAAGCAAAAACCTGCCAAAAAGGGACAGGTTTGTTTTGGCAGGCTTTATCTGGGGAAACACAACCCTCTGAAATCCCATCCGTTGAACGTTAGGGCAACTCGGTTTCGTCTCCAGGCGATGCATTTTGCTCGATGCAACAATCATTGAAGATGCCTATTTAGGGCGCTCTAGTTTTATAAATAAAGCGACTTTTAATAATATCCTTCTCGAAACTTTTCAAAAATGTAATAGAGATACTTAGATGTTGAATATACTTTCTTTTATACTCAATCAAGCTGGAAAGGGGGTTACATGATTCCCAAATATGAGTCAATAGCTGCAGATATACGCCGAAACATCGAGGATGGCGCCCTTAAACCGGGCGACAAACTGCCTACCGTCGTTGAGTTCTGTGAGCTGTATGGCGTTTCCAAGATCACCGTCAAGCGCGCGATTGAGCAGATTACCGAGGAAGGCTTGGTCACCAGTCGTCGTGGATCGGGCACCTACGTCAAAGACACCGCGGGGCTTCCCGGCAAAGCGTTTTTCCAAGGCAGAAACGACCGCGCTCAGGGCTTTACCTACGAGCATCGCGGCGAGAAGGTGGCCTCGGTGGTCTACGATTTCTCGATCGTCAATCCGCCGGCAGAGGTTGCCTCCCGGCTGGGAATGGCCGAAGACGACTTTGCCTATCACATCGTGCGCGTACGCGAGGTCGATGGTCTGCCCATCGTTATCGAGTACACCTATATGCCGTTGGAACTCATCCCGGGCCTTAAGAAAAAGGACCTGTACGCGTCTATTTACAGCTATATCCGCGAGCAGTGCGGGCTTAAGATCTCGAGCTTCCACCGCACCATCCGTGCCGTTGCCGCAACCGAGGAAGAGGCCGAGCGCCTGAACACCAAGCCCGGCTCTCCCCTCCTCGAGCTCAACCAGATTGGCTTTTTGGACAGCGGCGCCGCGTTTGAGTACTCGATTTCGCGCAACGTCGGCGACCGTTTTGAGCTGCACAACGTAACGTTGGCTTAAGTTTGTAATCCGGCGGGCGCTCGCTTTGAGCCGTTTTGCGCGGCGCCCGCACAACCTGATGGGGGTATGCACATGTCCGATTTGATTAAACTCACGCCGATCTTCCACGAGAAGATTTGGGGCGGCCGCCAGCTGGAGACCGTGTTTGGTTACGACATTCCCGAGGGACCCATCGGTGAGTGCTGGGCCATCTCGGCGCACCCCAACGGCGATTGCCAGATTGCCGAGGGTCCGTACGCCGGCTACACGCTGTCGTGGCTGTGGGCCGAGCATCGCGAGCTCTTTGGCAACTGCGGGGGCAAGGAGTTCCCGCTGCTCATTAAGATTCTGGACGCCAAGGACGACCTGTCGATCCAGATCCACCCCAACGACGAGTACGCCGCCGAGCATGAGAACGGTAGCCTGGGCAAAACCGAGTGCTGGTACGTGCTGGATTGCGAGCCCGGCGCCACGATCATCGTCGGCCAGCGCGCGCATGACCGCGCCGAGGCTGCGCAGATGATCGAAGAGGGTCGCTGGGACGAGATGCTCAACGTGCTGCCCATCCACAAAGGCGACTTTTTCCAGATCGACTCCGGCACCGTGCACGCCATCAAGACCGGCACGCTGATTCTGGAGACACAGCAGTCGAGCGACGTGACGTATCGCCTGTACGACTACGACCGCCCTGGCACCGACGGCAAGCTGCGCCCGCTGCACATTGAGCAGAGCCTGGACTGCATTAACTTTAACGCGCAGGCCCCGACCGACGGCACCGTGACCGCACCCGAGGTCGATGGCGTGACCGAGCTCGAGTCCAACCCCTGCTACACCGTCGACCGCGTGCGCGTGGACGGCAGCAAGACCCTGGAGCAGCGTTGGCCCTTCATGTGCCTGTCGATCATCGACGGAGAAGGCACCGTCTGCGGCGACCCCGTCCACAAGGGCAGTCACCTACTGGCGCCGTCCACCGTGGACAAGATTGAACTCGAGGGCACCATGGAGCTGATTATCAGCCATCTGTAAGCCGCAACAACAACCCAAAACGCAACAAGGGGCTCCCCCGTCCATCAACGGGGAAGCCCCTTGCCATGCACAACGAATCAAGGTGTCTACAAATAGACCCTTTCGAGAAACGATAACGTGTCCTGAAGCTGTGCCTTTTCCTTACGATTGGTTTGCCGATTTACATATGAAGCAAAGTCCGTAAAGAAATCCTCGGCATCAGCCCTCATTTGCTCCGAAAGCTTCAAACGGGCTGAGGGCGACAGCAAGTCAGCAAGTCGAGCAACATCCGAACGATGCTTTCGTCGATCCTTGTCATTGCAACGACGCCCTTCCTCGTAGCTCCTGTTGATATCAATGTGTGCACGCATCTTGAGGGGAATGATATGGAGCGCATCAAGCAACGTAATACCCCCTACGTTCGTTGCGTTGTCACGGATAAATTCGTAGTAGCCATCGTCGAGAATAATTGCCGAGAGACTTGATACGGCCCCGTCAAAGGAAAGAGGTGCCACTTCGCTCGTTTCATCTTCGAGCACATAATCAGGATGTCGAGCAAATAGCTCAATTTGGCCGGGATAGTCTAGGACTTGCCTTGATCCTTTGGGCAAACAGAACCGATAGTAAGTGCACTTTCCATCACCGACCTTTCCAGTCTCGTATCCGGCAGCTTTGATAAATGACCATAGCGCAGTGGCAAATTCAACGCCTTTTCCATCAACGATTACGACGACATCCAAATCTTCAGTAGCCCTAAACGAATCACCTTCATTGTCAAACAGAACGCTGCAGGCTCCCCCGCCAATAAGGACATAACCACCTTTACAGCCGCTCATGGCTTTGGCAAATCGCTCTATTCCTCTTATTTTTGGCATATCGTCCTCCTGAGCTGCTCGATCGCATCAAGCAGGCGATCATCTTTGTAATCTGCTTTTACGCAGGCAACGTATAAGGAATATGGGTCAACACATTGCAAGCCCGTTGTGTCAAAACTGACATCGGACGGCTCGTCCACGGGATACGACCAGACCTCAATCTCAATTGCTGCCGGTTCATACCACTGTGCCTCCAGCCATTCGTCGCCCAAATGTTCTTTTAAGGCATCCACCTGATACTTTTCGAGAGCAATAGTAAGAGCGGAGTCGTCATGAGCGAGGTCGGACATATAACTAAGGGCAGACACGCCGGATAGCAGCGCATCAACGGCGTGCAATTCCGCTCTGTCGATCGCCCTCTTGAGCCGTATATGCTCAACGACAGGCGTACGAAGATAGTCCTCAAATCCATTTAACAGCGCCTCGGTCGACAAATCGGCATCGGACAACATGCGTTTTTTGCCATCCCGCACGATTAGCCCAGGAGCAATGGCGGCGATTTCTGAAAGATAGCCGCTGACGCTTGCCGCACTTTTGCCACACAGACGTGCTAAGTCGCCGGCGGAGCAGCCAACCCATCGTCCGGCAACGAGATTTAGGACGATTCGTTGAGATTGGGGTGAAAGCGGAGCTGCGGGAGAAGTACCCAGCGCCTCATCGGAAATAACGGCTCCGATAAACGGCAGAAACGCATTCCGTTCATCTCGGATATACGCGATTCTCTCCGAAGACAGCGCACGCATAAAACCTAAATCCATAGCGTCCCAGCAAATTGCCACCGGACGTGTATCGACCTTGCGCACCGCATTGACGAGATTTCGCGCCGAAATCACACTGGGCAGCTCTTTTGGTTCGGCAACAATAAAACGCCCTTGCTCAGACGCGCCAAGCTGTGCCAAGCGAAGCGAAAACCGCTCAAGGTACATGCGAGGAATCTGCACCTCTACTGGCTCTAAGTCGATGGCAAGCTCCAAAGAGAAGAGCCTTTTGGGAAGACAGCTTAGCAACATACCTTGTCACCGTTTTCATTTCAGTTACATTTCAGTATACATATGAAATTATACTGAATTATATAAAGTCATCAATCACCAAAGCCCAGCGAACCATTCAAAACGCAACAAGGGCCCCCGTTCACCAACGGGGGGCCCTTGCCATGTCTAAATATTCAGCCCACCCGGCTCTCCAGACCAAAAAGCGAGCGGCAAAGCAACGCTCGACCATCAACGTTACCTAAGGACCCGGGCAGGCGCCAAGGACAACGTCGATCGCGAGTTCCGCACGCAAAGGAGGCCACTTAATGTGGCCTCCGTCTTGCGCAGGACTGTCCGAGCAGGCGACCAAAGCCCCCGGCGCGCCCGCCTAGCCGGATGTACGGGTTTTCCAGGTGCGGCAGATCGGCCTGAAAGAGGAGGGCATAGACCTTGAGGTCATGCCCGACGATTGAAGGCCGAGGTGCCGTGCCTGGGAAAGCCGCCTAGGTCAGTTTCACTATAGGAGCAAAGCCTTTCATAAGCTTTTTGGTCTGGCCGGTCTTTTCGAATTGGACCTCGATCATGTCTCCGACGACCGAGATCACGGTGCCCGTGCCAAAGGTCTTGTGGCTCACGGTATCGCCCGCGGCAAAGTCCTGCGCCGCGCTGGCGCGATCGACCTTGCGCTCCACCGTCGGCGACACCTTGGACGACGGCGTCTTGGCTCGCGGCGCACCCGATCCAAAGGTCGAGGCAACGCGGCCGGCATCGGGCGAAACGCCGCGATGGCGCTCGGTTCCGTAGCTGCTGCCGCCAAAGAAGTCGTCGAAGCTCGAACCGCCGCGCGAGCCGGAACCGCCGGTCGAGCGCGTGCGCGAGCCAAACACCTTGCCGCCGTACATGTCCGAGCCCATGCCCGAGCCAAAGGTGCCGTGACGGTCGCCACGCTTCTCCCAGCCCGTGCCCTCAAAGCCGGCAGAACCGATGCCACTAAACTCGATATCCTCAAATGGAATCTCGTTGAGGAAGCGCGAGCGCGGATTGGCCGAGGTCGAGCCGTAGGTGCGGCGCGTGGCCGCATAGGTCAGGAACAGACGCTTGCGAGCGCGCGTGATGGCGACGTAGGCCAAGCGGCGCTCCTCCTCGAGCTTGCCCGGGTCATCGCTGCCGCCAAAGTCGTGCACATGCGGGAAGATGCCCTCCTCCATGCCGGCCACGAAGACCGCCGGGAACTCCAGGCCCTTGGCGGAGTGAATGGTCATCATGGTGATGGCATGCGTCTCGCCGGCGAGAGAGTCCAAGTCGGAGCGCAGAGCCAGCCACTCCATGAGCGCCGGCAGCGCTTTGCAGGTGAGCGGTCCATAAGTGCGCTCAATCTCGTCAGCATGCACGGCACCGGCCGGCAGCTCCGTCGGCGCGGCATAGGCATTGCCCGCGATGGCAGCAGCCAGAGCATCCTGTGGCGACAGCGCCGGGGCGGCCAGGCTATCGAGCGGATTGGAGCCCGCAGCGTCGCGAGCACCGACGAGTGCCTCAAACGAAGACGCGGGCGCAGACGGGCCTGGCTCCGGTGCGGGCGCGCTCACCACGACGGGCTCGGGCTCAGCGCCAGCGGGCACATCGGCAACGCCAGCCGCACGCAGCTCTTCCAAGCTCTCGAGCGTACCCTCGATATCCTCGTGCGTCTCCTCAAATTCGGCCGCAACGCCCAGGAATTCCTGGATGTTCTCGGCGCGGCTCTCGGACTCCATCGTGCCCTCGGCACGGAAGGCCTGCAGCAGGCCCGTCTTGTCGACAATCATCTCGACGACGTCCTTGAGCTCGCCGTCCATGCGACGGCCCTCGCGCACCAGTGCCACAAAGCTCGACAGGCCGTTACGCACCTTGGCGCTAAACATGCCCGTCTCGGCCGTCGCAATCTCGCAGGCCTGGAAGAACGAGCAGCGGTTGTCGCGCGCAAGCTGCTCAATCTTTTGGATCGAGGTGGAGCCGATACCGCGGCGCGGCGTGTTGATGACACGCTTGACGCTCATCTCGTCGGCCGGGTTCACAATCATCTTGAGGTAGGCCATGACGTCGCGGATCTCGGCGCGGTCGAAGAATCGCGTGCCGCCCACAATCTTGTAGGGTACGCCCGCGCGCAGGAACATATCTTCGAGAATACGCGACTGGGCGTTGGTGCGGTAGAACACAGCGATGTCGTCGTAGCTCGTGCCCTTGGAGTGCAGCTTTTCGATCTCGCCGGCAATCCAGCGGCCCTCGTCGCGCTCGTCGCTCGCCTGGAAGGCTTGGATCTTCTCGCCGTCGCCCTCGGCCGTGAATAGGCGCTTGTCCTTGCGCTGCGAGTTGTGACGCACCACGGCGTTCGCGGCGCTCAGAATATGACCCGTGGAGCGGTAGTTCTGCTCCAGCTTGACGGTCTTGCAGTTTTTAAAGTCCTTCTCAAAGTCCAGGATGTTAGTGATATCGGCGCCGCGCCAGCTGTAAATGGACTGGTCGTCGTCGCCCACGACCATGAGGTTTTGGTACTTGGCGGCCAGCAGGTTGGCAATCTCGTACTGGACGTGGTTGGTGTCCTGATACTCGTCGACGCTAATGTAGCGGAAGCGCTCCTGGTACTTGTCGAGCACCTCGGGACGGGTGCGCAGCAGCTCGAGCGTGCGCACGAGCAGGTCATCGAAGTCCATGGCGTTGGCAGCGCGCAGGCGGCGCTCCAGCTCCATATAGACCTGCGCGGCCTTTTTGTCGTTGGGGCTGTCGGCGGATTTGAGCATGTCCTCGGGCCCGATCATGGCGTTTTTTGCCGAACTGATCTTGCTGCGGATCATGTTGATGGGGAACTGTTTTTGCTCGATGCCGAGCGCCTGCATAATGTCGCGCACCATGCGCTTGGAATCGTCGTCATCGTAGATGGTGAACTGGCCGGTGTAGCCCAGCAGGTCGGCGTCCTCACGCAGCATGCGCACGCACATGGCGTGGAACGTGCATACCCACATGCCGCGGGTGCCGCTGGGGATGAGCGCTGCCAGACGCTCGCGCATCTCGGCCGCAGCCTTGTTGGTAAACGTGATGGCCAGGACCTGCCAGGGCTTAACGTCCAGGTCGCCCAGCATGTGGGCGATGCGGAAGGTCAGGACGCGGGTCTTGCCCGAGCCGGCGCCGGCAAGGACCAGCAGTGGACCTTCGGTCGTCAGGACCGCCTCGCGCTGGGCAGGGTTCAGGCTATCGATATCGACGAGCGGCTTGACGGGTTTGGGCGCCGGAGCTGGGGCGTCATAGATGTCGAGCGGGACGAGCTCGGGTTCCGGCGCGGCGGGGGCGGCGTACGCATCGAGCGGTACGGGCTCCGGCGCGGGCGGAACGGGCGCGACGGTGTTCTTTTCCCAGGGCAAGGGCTGGGTCATGGGCGACTCCTCATCTGACGGACGGCGCGCCTGCGGGCAGCGCCATAGCTTGAGCCGTACCAGTATACCGAGCCGCGCGGACACCGACGCAAATCACACCACGACTCCGCGCGCGATCGTCAGGCCCGCCCCATTGAGCCAATCACGGAGCCACCGATGTCATGGCAACGGTAGCGAGCGGCGGCCAGGGCGAACAAATTGGCATGAAAAGGGGACGGCATAGACCTTTTGGTCATGCCGCCCCCTTTGAATGACAAGTTGTCGTTCTGGTCGCCGCGCAGTGTCGACTGGGCTACAGGCCGAGCATAGGCTCCAGGATGAAGAAGTATGCAAGGACCACGATACCCAGGACAATGCGGTAGACGCCGAAGCACTTGAAGTCGTGACGACGGACAAAGCCCATGAGCCACTTAATGGCAATGAGCGAAACCACGAAGGCAACAACGCAGCCAACACCCAGAATGGCAATCTCGTTGGTGCCGAAAGTACCGCCCTTTATGAAGTACTTGACTAGCTTGAGGGCGCTCGCGCCAAACATGACGGGGATAGCCAGGAAGAACGTGAACTTGGACGCCACCGAACGCGTGCAGCCCAACAGCAGGCCGCCGATGATGGTGGAACCGGAGCGGGACGTACCCGGCACCAGCGAGAGCACCTGGAAGCAGCCGATGCCCAACGCCGTCTTCCAGTTCAGGTCCTCGAGTGTCGTGATGGAGCCAAAGTCGAGGTCCTCGCCATCGCCCTCGTCCTCGGCGACAGCCGCAGCAGGCGCCGCAAAGTGGGCGCCGGCGGGACGTCCGTCCGCCACCACGGCACGAGAGCCAAACGAACCGGCAAAGTCGGCCTCATCACGTTTGCGGGCACGCCAGTTCTCGATCACGATAAACAGCACGCCGTACACGATGAGTGCCAGCGCCACGACGGGAGCGTTGTAGAAATGCTCCTCCATCCAGTCGTTAAGCGGCAGACCAATCGCCGCGGCGGGAATGCAACCGAGCACGATCTTGCCCCACAGCACCCACGTGTCGCGACGGCCTTCCTTGCCTTTGCTGGGCGAGAACGGATTGAGCTCATGGAAGAACAGCACGCAGACGGCCAGAATGGCGCCAAGCTGAATCACGACCAGGAACATATTCCAGAACGTCTCGCTCACGTTCATCTTGACGAACTCGTCCACCAAGATCATGTGACCCGTCGACGAAACAGGCAGCCATTCGGTGATGCCCTCGACCAGACCCATGAAGGCAGATTTTAGAAGCTCGATAATATCCAAAGGGACCCCCTCGTTTAACACCCGCCGATAAATGTTTCTGCGGACGGTGCGGGCGATGTCCCATTATCAACCGTTGACGGCACGCACATGCCAACCCTTACCAAAAATCTCGCCCGTTCACAGAATTGCAGGCAGTCAAACCGAAATCCTTGGGTATAACTGCAACAAGGTAAAGTGTCCGGCGGCCCACGCACCCGCGCCCGCCCGACGCACGAGCCCCGCGCCCGTGCGATAGACCAAGGAGGAAACCATGAACGAGGGCTACACCAAGGTATTTGTTTCACTCGACGGTACTGAGCAGCAGGATTTTGTGCTCGCACGCGCCATCAAGGTCGCCGCAAACAACGGCGCCAAGCTGATTATCGGCCACGTGATCGATTCCACAGCGCTCGAGAGCGCAGGGGCTTATCCGGTCGACCTAGTCAACGGCTTGGAGGAGGCCTTTAACAACTCCATCGCCAAGCAGCTCGAAGAGGCCAAGGCCAATCCCGATATTCCCGAGGTCGAAGTCATGATTCGCGCCGGCCGCATTCGCGAGACGCTCAAGGACGAGATGCTCGACGTGGTCAAGCCCGATCTGGTGCTCTGCGGCGCCCGCGGCCTGTCCTCGATCAAGTATGCGCTGCTGGGCTCGATTTCGACGTTCCTGCTGCGCAATACGGACTGCGACATTTTGGTCGTGAAGTAGCGTTGCTCCCACCGGTCGCGGGGCCTGCGGGGTTTCCACGGGCACGTCCTCGCCGCGTTGCGGCTGCGGGATGTGCCCTTAGGAAACCCCTCCCGGCCCCGCGACCTTCGCAGCCTTACTTCAGCGAGTTGGCTGATAAAAAGATGGCGTGCCGCCCCGTTTGGGGCGGCACGTTTTTGTTTGGGTGGGGCGGCACGCTTTTTATGGGGCGATTTTGTTTAAGCGGGTTTTTACTTCTGGAATGATCTTATCGAACATCGCCTCTGCCTCGGGGAAACCTTCTTCTTTGAGGCTGCGCGCTGCATCTCTCAGTGCGTCTGGCACCTCACTGCAGGTGTCGTTAATCATTCCGGTGACGATCCCCTGGGGCAAACCCGCCTCGGCCATTTGCCTCAACACCGACTCGCGAGTCACATCATCGATTTTTCGACTTCCGCCAAACGAAACCCCCATCTCGCGAACAAGATTGGGGTAAATCGTTGTACACAACACGTCGTAGAGCGGCGCCAACCTCACTTGCTTCCAGTCCTCGTCCCACACGAGTGACCAATTCTTAAGATGGTTGTCGCAGTTTCCTACGGCATAATCGAACAGTTGGTTATAGCCAACAAGGAACCTATCCTCCATTTGATTCGTCGACGCCCTTCGTACCGCGTCGACGATAAGCCCCAGGTAATTGACGCCCGTTGGCTCATATTTAAGCTCGCGCGAAATGCCTTTTGCCTGACAAATGTCCTCCTGGTGCAGACGACTTGGAACCGGCAGCCCGTCGACCGAGTGCCCGGCGCCGGACATCGCTCGGTCAAATCGTTTTACGGCAATTATCGGTTCGGCATCTTCAACTCGAATTAGAAAGCACTCCTCGGTTGATAGATCCACCAGCGAAGCAGCTCTCACGCACATCGCTTCACAAACCGTCTCGCCCGGAAACGCTTTCGACCCCGCTTTGAGGATATGTGTCGACGGAGCCGCCCCGTGGGGTAGATACCATCCGCCGCATGGGTCATCACCTGTATGGTACAGGCCGATTTTCGCCTGGGCGCCTGCAAGGGAAATTCGACTCTCGAGCGCAAGACCAAAGGCCACCTCCGCTGGCGCGTACGCCAGCTTGTTCAGCTGCTTCTCCCCTATCCCCTCATAGTTCATTTCGAGACCGTCGGCCGACGGTTCTCGCGTCAAAATCAAAGCGCCGACGGGTTCGTTGCGCACCAAATCGAGGACCTTAAAGTAATCGCCGCGTTCCGCCCGAGCCTTTTTCTCAAGGTCTCTGTTGAGCTGTCCCTCTGGAATAATGCCGGAGAAAAAGGAGCTCGTTACGTCCGGGCTGAACGCCTCGGCCGACAAGGGCAACGAGGACGAAATCGGAGCCGCGTCAACATTCTCGAGGTACTCGGGGACATAGGTGAATAGCGGAAGCCCAGCATTCTCTTCCAATATGCCAACTAGCTGGTAGGACCCCTTAAACTCACGATGAACGAACAGCGCGCCACCCATTATTTTCCCCTCACCTTCAGAATAAAATCGATATCCACGATGGAGGCGTAGTCGAAAATGACACCGATTTCGACCGTTGTCCGCCCCCGCTCGATGTCGCCGATCACACGAAGGCTGCGGCCCGTCATAGTCGCGACATCGCGTTGAGTCAGACCAAGTTCACGTCTTCTAAGCCTAAGGGCCTTCCCCATCTCGCCCGGATCAAAAACCATGCGCTCCGAGAAAGCAGTTTCTGACGGCTTGAGTTTGATACGCCCATCGAGCACTTTAGTCGTTCTCACCGTTCTCATGTCGCCCCTTAGCTATGTTCCCATTCGTGAACATAGTATAGAACTATATAGCAATGTTCCCGAACGGGAACATTGCTTTCCAGGTAACACCTATATTCACGTTCGGGAACATTGCGCCCGCTGCTTCAGCTATGTTCCCGAACGTAAACATAGCCCAGAGAATAACAGCAGAAGCGAGCCTACTCGAAGTATTGGAACTTGTTCGTTGAGAAGGCGAAGGTTACGGTGAAGCCTTCACCCGGCTCCGATGCTGCGGTGACGTCGATGCCCATTTTTGAGCATAGGCGCGCCACCAGGTAGAGGCCGATGCCCGTTGCACGCTTGGTGGTGCGGCCGTTGTCGCCGGTAAAGCCCTTTTCGAACACGCGCGGCAGGTCGGCTGCACTCACGCCGCAACCGTTGTCGGCAACGGTGAGCTCAATGCGCTCGCTCGCCAGGCCCTCGTCCAGCAGCGCACCCGAAAACACGATATTCGCGCCGTCCTCGCGCGCATATTTAATGCTGTTCTGGATGAGCTGGCCCAGGATAAATTCGAGCCATTTCTCGTCCGTGAACACCTCGAAGTCGAGGTTCTCGCACACCGGCGCCACGTGCGCCGCGATAAGTTCGCGCGCGTTGGCCTTAATCGCGCCCGTCACTAGGGTCTTAAGATCCCAACGACGAATTAGATAGTCACGCTCCACGACTTCCGAGCGCGCATAGTAGAGCGCCTGATCGATGTAACGCTCCACGCGGGCGAGCTCGCGACCTAGGTCATCCACGCGCGACAAGTCATCCGCGCTGCCGTCCAGGTTTTCCAGAATCAGATGAGCTGCCGCCAAGGGCAGTTTGGCCTCGTGAACCCAGCTCTCGATATAGTCGCGATAGTCATCGGTCTGGCGACGGCCTTCCGCCACCTCATCGCAAGCCGCCTTGCCCACGCGGCGCAAGACTTCGTACTCGAGTTCGCCCTCCGCATAGGCCGGACACTGCACCATCTCCTGCACCCATGCGGGGCTTTCCAACTCCTCGGCCGCGCGCTCCAGCTGATGCAAAAAGCGACGACGGCGCGCGTACTCGATCACAATGCCGAGTATGCCAAAGATAAAGGACACGCCGACCGCCACAACCACGATGGAAACGGGAGCGCCGGCAACCGTCAGCACAAAGCAGCTCAGCAGTACGCCGCACGTCCACACAGCGACGGGAAGCAGCGCGTCTTTAAAGAACTTGGCAAACGACATGGACGGTCCCTAGACCGAATAGCCCTGACCGCGGTGCGTGGTCAGATACCCCTTGATACCGATTTTTTCGAGCGTGGTGCGCAGGCGGTTGATGTTGACGGTAAGCGTATTGTCGTCCACAAAGGCGTCGGAGTCCCACAGGTCCTGCATGATGGCCGAGCGCGAGACGATTTTGCCCGCACGACTCAGGAGCAGCGACAGAATGCGCAGCTCGTTTTTGGTGAGCTCGATGTTGTCGCCGGTTGTCGTATTGGTGACTGCGGAGCGGGCGAGGTCGAGCTCCAGCCCCTTGTGGACAAGCGTGCTGCGCTCGCCGGCCGCCGCGGTGCGACGCAGCAGCGCGTTGATGCGCGCCACGAGCACGCGCGCGCTGTAGGGCTTGGGGACAAAGTCGTCCGCGCCGAGCGTCATGGCCATGACCTCGTCAATCTCGGTCGTACGCGACGTGAGGACGATGATGGGAACCTCGGATTCGCGGCGGACTTCGTGGCAGATATGCTGGCCATCCTTGATGGGAAGCGTGAGGTCGAGCAGCACCAGATCGGGTGCGGCGGCAAGGATGTCGCGCGAGACGTGCTCGAACGATTCGCAGGCCTCGACCTCAAACCCGGCACGGGCCAGAATGTCGGCGAGCTCGCGACGGATGGGCTCGTCGTCCTCAACGATATAGATCAGCGCCATGGATCCCGCTCCCCTCTCGGTTGTCTTGCCACCATTATGGCCGCGAAACTGCAGATGTGCGCCGCGCACGGCGCCAAGGTGACAGAACTGTTCGCGAACGGGGCGTTTTGTCCGCCTCGCACTCGCGACGGGCACGGCGACCAAAATGATTATTTAATCCCCGTCCCAGAATAATCATTTAGCGGCGGGCACGGAGCTTTTCATAGCCGTCGGCGAAGAAGGCGACCGTGGCGGCGTCTGCCTCGGCGGCGTCGGCGTCGTTGGCGGGGACCACGCCGTGCTCGTCGCTCACCAGGAACAGCGCGCCCTTGAGCTGCGCGGGAATATCCACGCGCGTGACCGGCATGTCCTTGGTCTGCGCCAGCTGCTCGATAAGCGTCGCCGTGCCGCACAGGCACTCGTCCTCCGGCGCCACAAAGGCCAGCTCGCCGTTGTTGACGGCGGCGAGCAGCTCGGGCGCCACGCCGGTCTCGTCGGCCTCGGATCGGGCCTCGGCAGAGCGTGCACGCAGCGCCTTGGCCGAGGTGTCGGCCAGCGGCTCGTACTCGCCCACCGTCATGGCGGCGTTGCCGTTAACGTCGATCACCAACATGAGCACACCGTCGCGGGCGGTGTAGTCGCCCTCGGCAAGCGACCACTCAACGTGCTGCTTGGCCCAGCTGAGCATGTTATGGGTAAGCGGCTCGCCCTGCACCAGGCGCTCGGACAGCGCGCGAATGTGACGGTTGAGCATGGGCACCTTTTTGTTAGACATGCGCCAGCGGCAGACGAGCGCAGGCTTGTCGAGCGTGAACTTCTCGACCGCCTCCTGATTGGCGCAAAAGTCCTCGTACGCGCGCTGATCCTCGGCATTGCCAAACAGCTCGGCATCATCAATCTGGGGCATGGTTGAACCTTTCGTGTTAGTCATTCCGTCCTCTTATACCAAAAAGACGGCCCTCCAAACGGAGCAGCCGTCTTTTGCAGAGATTATTTTGACGATATGGTCAGGCGACCGATCAGCTTAATGGGATAGAACAACATCCCATTAAGGGTTTTCCAAGTGCCCGAGATTGCCCCGAAAGAGGAGCGCCGCGTACTAAATGTACGCAAGCGACGGTTTGAGGGGCAAGGTCGGGTGCTTGGGAAAGCTTCTAGTGCCTAAAATGCCTGGCACCTGTGAAGACCATCGCAATACCATGCTCGTTGCAGGCCTGGATGCTCTCGTCGTCGCGCTTGGAGCCGCCGGGTTGGATGATGCAGGTCACGCCGTGTGCGGCAAGCACGTCCACGTTGTCGCGGAACGGGAAGAACGCGTCGCTTGCGCAGGCAAAGCCGCCCTTCTCCACGCCCTCGCGCTCGCAGAAGTCCTCGGCACGCTCGCAGGCCAGCAGCGCGGAATCCACGCGGTTGGGCTGACCCGGGCCCATGCCAATGCCGGCCTTGCCCTTGGAGACCAGGATGGCGTTGGACTTAACGCCCTTGCAGACCTTCCAGGCAAACTCGAGCTCGGCCATCTCGGCGTCGGTGGGCTTGCGGTCGGTGGGGAACGTAAAGGTCGCGGGGTCCTCGGTCACGTGGTCGACCTCCTGCACCAGCATGCCGCCGTCGATGGAGCGCAGCTCCACCTGAGCGCCGTGGTCCACGCCACCGGTAGCCAGCACGCGCAGGTTGGGGCGCTTGGCCATGCGCTCGAGCGCCTCGTCGGTATAGCTCGGAGCGATGATGACCTCGACGAACTGCTTGTTCTGGTCGGCGAAGTGCTCAACCAGCTCATAGGGAACCTCGCGGTTGCAGGCGATGATGCCACCGAAGGCGCTCTTAGGATCGCAGGCGAAGGCGCGGTCGTAGGCAGCCGTGATGTCCTCGGCAACGGCGGAGCCGCAGGGGTTCTGATGCTTGAGGATCACGCAGGCCGGCTCGTCGAACTCGCGGACCAGGTTCCAAGCGGCATCGGCGTCCAGATAGTTGTTGTAGCTGAGCGGCTTGCCCTGGATCTGCTCGGAGCCCACGAGCGGGAACTGCGAGCTCGCGGTGTTCTCGCAGCCCTCGGCAAAGCGATAAACCGTGGCCTTCTGCTGCGGGTTCTCACCATAGCGAAGGTCATCGACCTTCTCCAGCGAGATCTCGAGCTTAGCGGAGGTGTCCGCCACGTCGCTTGCCTGAGCGGCAAGCCAACGGGAGATAGCCGTGTCGTAGGCGGCGGTGGTCTGGTAGACCTTCACCTGCAGGCGACGACGGGTGGCAAGCGTGGTGCAGCCGCCGGTCTCGTGCATCTCGGCCAGGACGGCGTCGTAGTCGGCCGAGTCGGAGATGACGGTAACGCTCGCGGCGTTCTTGGCGGCAGAGCGCAACATGGAGGGGCCGCCGATGTCGATGTGCTCGATGGCATCCGCAAAGGTGACCTCGGGGTTGGCAACGGTCTTCTCGAACTCGTACAGGTTGACGACGACCAGGTCGATCAGCTTAATGCCGTGCTGAGCGGCTTCCTGCATGTGCTGCTCGGAATCGCGACGGGCAAGCAGCGCGCCGTGAACCTTGGGATGCAGCGTCTTGACGCGGCCGTCCATCATCTCGGGATAGCCCGTAAACTCCTCGATGGGGGTTACGGGAACGCCCGCGTCCTCGATGGCACGAGCCGTGCCGCCCGTAGAGATGATCTCGACGCCAAAGTCGTCAACCAGCGTCCGTGCGAAATCGACGACACCCGTCTTATCGGTAACCGAGATCAACGCGCGTGCGATCTTCACATCAGATCCCATGCAGTCCTCCTGTCTGGTACGCCGCCGTGCTCTGTGAGTCGGTGATACGTCGATCTGCAGCGCTCGCGCAGCGGCATTGAAAATACTGATTCAATGTAGCGCATCGAGCGCGACGATGCACCCCGCAACGCACGGCTGTGCAGAAAAAGCTTGCGAGCGGAGGGGGCGGAAGCGCCGCCGGGCACGGTGAGTTGATGGAGCACAAGGGCACCATAATTAGATGCCAACGGCGTGGTAGAACTGTGCTCGATATGCATCCGCAAAAGAAAGAGGCACCATGGTCTCGCGGGTTCTCTACCGACCGTTTGATACCGAAGACTTCGACGCCATCGCGCTGATTCTGCAGCAGCTTTGGCATAACAATTCGGATAACGATGAGTACAACCGCCTCGAGGCCGCGTGCGACCTCGCCTATTGCCTTTCATCTTCGACGTTTTCGCAGGTTGCCGTAATCGACGGTCAGGCGCGTGGCATTGCGCTCGCGCGTGCGGGACAGAGCTCCGGCACCACCGTCAAGGAACATTGGATGGATACCGAACGCGCGCTGCTTTCGCAGATGCGCGAGCTGGAGCCCGATGCCTGTGCCGAGTATCTCTCGTTTGTGCGCACAACCATCCGAACCAACAACCGCCTGCTCGAAAGCAGCCCGTTGCCACACGACAACGAGGTCACGCTGCTTGCCGTTGATCGAGATGTCCACGGCCTGGGCGTTGGCTCAGTGTTGCTCGATGCCGCTGTCTCGTACCTTTCCTCGCGCGGGGCGACAAGGGCACACCTGTACACCGACTCCAACTGCTCGTGGAAATTCTACGAGCTGCACGGCTTTAAGCGCGCCGCCACGCACCGCGCCAACCGCGAGGAACGCCGCCACGCCATGCCGCGCGAAAGCTTCCTCTACGAACTCGACCTAACCGCATAGATCGAGCGGCTCACCTAATCGTTGGGAACAGTCTTCGCAAGCGGCGCAAAAAAGGGACGGGCTTTCCCCGACAGCTGCCGGGGAAAGCCCGTCCCATAATTTACGCCCGTTAGAACGTTCCGCCGCCGCCTCCGCCGGCGCCGCCACCGCCGCCGCCAGAGAAGCCGCCGCCACCGCCACCGCTCGAGCTATCGGAGCTCGAAGCCAGCTCACGGATGCTCTCGTGATACACGCCATCGAACGAATCCATCGGCGACTCGTTGCCGTAGTGATGGTAGTACCACCAGTAGCAGGGGTAATTGTCGTAGAAACCGTCAGCCTCGCGCACCTCGGGCGGCACGGCTTCGGCAAGCTGGCGCAGCACTTCCTTCGAAACGCCCAGCGCCGCGCCCATCACCAGCAGTTTGTTCCACAGCACCAGGTCGCCCGGGACGGCTTCCTTTAGGCGCGTGAAGTCCTCAAGCCAATGCTTAAGCGCCTTGCAGCGGGCTGCCACCTCGGCACCCTCCGGCGTAAAGCGGCGGAAGGTAAGGCCCACGCCAATGCCCACCAGCACGATCGGTACCGAGATAACCGCGGCGACAATGTTCGCCGAAGCACCGTCGGTAAAGAAGATGGATCCGACGGGAATAAAGGCAACCAAGATGCCAAGGACCAGGCAAAACACCATTGCGACAATGCCGTCCGAGGCAACGTACTCGCTATCGGCCAGCTTGCCCTTAACGGTGTTCTGATAGTCCTCGAGCTTGTCGCCCACGGGCGTAGCGTGCTGCTTGACGTAGTGCTGCAGCTCGTCAAACGTGCGCGAGCGATCACCGTTCTCGTCGGGCTTAGCACCGGCAAAGAAGACCTTGAGCACCATGTGGTCAATGCCCTTGGCCGATTTCCAGCCCTCATCACTCACCGTCACGCGGTACGTCTGCTCCTCTTTCTCGCGCCCCAACAGGCCCTTCTTGGCCTTGGTCACGGTCGCCTGCTCGAGCCTGATCACGCGGTCGTCAGTGAGCTTCATGAGCGTGGCGATATATGCCTGATCGGGCACCTCATTCCAGCTCATAAGAGCCGAAAGCACGGCGGGATGGTCGGCCGAGGGCACGTCACGGAAATACTCGTCCTGGAAAAGCGGCTTGGGTTTACGCTTGCGCAGCTTGAGCACGATGATTGTGCCGGTAAAGGCCACCGCCGCGACAACACTCACCACGGCCAGCACGTTGGCAATCATACGCGCATGGGCACGGCGGGCGTTGGCCTCCTCGGCCCATGCCTTCTCCTCGCTCAGGATCGTCGGCAGGCGCTCCTCGCTCGAGGCGCTAAGCCACGGCACCCAGTCGCTGGGAAAGACCACGCGTGCCTCGGCGAACTCGCCCTGATGCACGCAGGGAATGGTATAGGTGACCATGGGCTCGTCCGCATCGAGCGACACGTCGCCCGTCAGCGGGCCGTGACCCCACGCACGGAAGTTGTCGCCCTTGGTCGCCGGGGTCCCCGCGGCGGCGCTTGCGAAGTAGACTTCCATCTCGACGTCATCGGAATCCGCCGACCAGCCGTCACCGACGAACTTCCAGTAGAGCTCAGCGGTATCGGCCCAGTTCATAACCGCGCCGGTCATGGTGTAGCTCACGTAAAAGATCGCACTGTCGCCGCTCTCGTGAGGGCTGAACACCTTGATCTTTACGCCGCCGTCGGACTGCTCAACCGTATAGACGCCGCTGTCGCCTTTGTTTGCGCTGTCGACCTTGTTAAACGCGGTGTCGTCTTCCTCGACGCTCAACACATTGACGCCCGCCGCGCCGCCCTGCTGGTTGGTGCCCGCATTGATCTCCCAAAACACGCCGTTGATGTCGTCGTCGAAATCGAACTGGCGTCCCTCGACAACGGTCAGCGATCCATCGGCCTCGACCGTGGCACCGATGTAGGTTTGGGTCATGGAGTAGCCGTCGGCGTGGGCGGCGACAGGCAGCAGCAGCAACGCAAACGCGACAAACGCGCAGACGGAAACGAATCGCGCAAACAAGCGGCGCTGCCGGCAGGCATTGGCAACGGGGGCGTTCATAGGCACATCCTTTGTCTGTAAAACCAACATCGCCATTGTCCCACGTTTGCGGGCACACATGACGAATAACTGGGCCAACGGAACGTCAAATGGGACAAAAGTCCCACCCGAGTCTGGCACTTAGGGACGTTCCTTATCTGCCGGCAATTTGGGACACTCTTTGGCACGGCCTACATCAACGATAGACACCACTTCACAGCTCCGTCACAGGTGTAGCGGCTTTGTGTGGGCGCGGCATACGCTGTTTGAGCCTGCGGTCGAAGGGCATAAAGCAGTTGAGCGAAAACGGTTTGCCCCTTTGCCGTTCGCTCGAGGATCATGTCCCCCTTTTCCGCAGAAACCCCGGCAGTTGCGAAGAGCTGCCGGGGTTTCTGTCGTGTATAAGGCCGAGTCGGCGTGCGGCGATCGAGACGTTGAGCTGCAGGCCCACCGTGCGCAATGCGCAGCGCCGCCAACTTGCGAGCCACGGCAACGCCTTCCCTACCGTGCCCCGCGCTATACTCGTCCGCATGGATATCAAAGCACGCAACATACCAACGCCCGCCGCGGATGCGCCAACGACGCAGCCCGCCTCCGTTCCCGCACCTGTCGTGGGTCGCTTTGCCCCGTCGCCCTCGGGCCGCATGCACCTGGGCAACGTGTTCAGCTGCCTGTGCGCGTGGCTATCGGCCCGCAGCCAGGGCGGCAGCATCGTGTTGCGCGTCGAGGACCTGGACGATCGCTGTAAGCGCCCGGAACTTGCCGCTCAACTGATTGACGACCTGGCCTGGCTGGGGCTCGAGTGGGACGAAGGCCCCTACTACCAGCACGATCGCCTCGACCTGTACGAGAACGCCCTGCATCGGTTGCAAGACGCCGGTCTCACCTATCCCTGCTTTTGCACGCGTGCCGAGCTCCACGCCGCGAGCGCGCCGCATGCCAGCGACGGCACGCCCATCTACCGCGGCGCCTGCCGAAACCTTTCTGCCAAAGTAATCGCCCGCCGCAGCGCTCTGCGCGCCCCGGCCACGCGTCTGCGCGTGCCCACCGTCGATGACCTCGCAGACGACGTGATCGAATTCGTGGACCGCACGTACGGCGCCCAATGCGAGGCACTCGCTACCGAGTGCGGCGACTTTTTGGTGCGCCGCAGCGACGGCGTGTTTGCCTATCAGCTAGCCGTGGTGGTCGACGACGCCGCCATGGGCGTCACCGAGGTCGTGCGCGGATGCGACCTGCTGGGGTCCACGCCGCGCCAAATCTACCTGCAGCATCTGCTGGGTCTTCCCACGCCGCACTACGCACATATTCCGCTGCTCATGTCGCCGGATGGCCGTCGCCTTTCCAAGCGCGACCGCGATCTGGACCTGGGCGAACTACGCGCCCGCTTTGGCACGCCCGAGGCACTGCTGGGATGGCTCGCCGGACAAACGGGCATCGCACCGGACACCACACCGCGCTCTGCCGAACAGCTGGCCGAGCACTTTAGCTGGGACGTCATCCGAGCGCATCGGGAGAACATCACTGTAACGGCCGAGTAGCCAGCCATCCCACCCCTACGCAACATCCCAGGGCTGGAGTTCGTCGCCTAGGCGAACGATGCAGTCGTAGAGCACGGTGTGGCGCTCGGCTGGGTTGGCATCCCGATGAAAATGCCCGTAGTACCAGCGCTTGTAGTCCAAGCGGTCCTCCAGCTCATCGAAAAATGTCGTAAGCCGATCAACGGCGGGGTAATTCCAGCCAGGCGCCGGATAGAGCGTCGGCGAGAGCGTACGCGTGGAACAGGTGTGGGTGATCACGTAGTCGACCTTCCAGCCCACGCTGTCGAGCTTTGCCCGCGCCTCTTCAAAGTTGCGCTCGCCCGGCAGCTCCTGCGGCCACCAGCTGGAATAAGGAATGCGATACTCCTTGTCCACGCTCGTGGCGCCGCCCATGGTAAAGATTGTCGAGCCGTCGAGCTCAAAGACCTCGCCGCGCGTCAGACGCCGGATGGGCGAGGTGTCCGATAGGCGTTGCGTCAGGCCGCCGTGCCACAGCTCCATGGGACGTTCTGTCCAGTGGTCATAGCGCTCGTGGTTGCCGTCGACAAAGAGTACGGTGTAAGGGCGCGACTCCAGCCATGCGATATCGGCGCATTCCTCGGCGGAAAAATCCCAGGGAAAGCCAAAGTCACCGGCGATGATCAGGTAATCGTCGCGGGTCAGACTATCCCCGAGCTCCCAGTCGCGGAGCTTTTGCATGTCGAGCCCACCGTGGACGTCGCCTGTTACGTAGACTGTCATCGGACCGTCACTTCCCTCTTGTAGGACTCGAGATCGCGCTCAATCTGCCTGTCGCCGGTCTCGTTGACCCACCAGGGCCATTTCACCCGGCCGCACGGCTCGTCGACTTCGGCGAACCATTCCTTCAGCTCGTCCAAGCTCACCGGCGCATAGTCATTGGCGTCAACGCCCACGTCATAGCGCAGCAGCCCCTGCTTGCGGTTGAACTCGTTGTACGCGTCGCCGCTGCTGTGGATGTGCCCGTGGAGGTGCCACGATCCATGGTTCATGCCCTGCCAGTCCGCCATCGGGTAGTGGCTGAGCACGATCTTCTGCCCGTCGATCTTGAGCACGCAGATCGGCGGCTCCACGGTGAACGCGCCGGCTACCGCCGGCTGGGTCCAGTCCTTGTCGTGGTTTCCCGGGACGAGGTGGATGCGCCTGCAGGCGATCTGCTTGCGCAGTCTGTACGCATCCTGGGCGGTCATCTTAAAGCTGAAGTCGCCCAGGATGTAGAACTCATCGTCCGCAGCGACCTTGCCGTTGATGCTATCGACGATGGCGTCGTTCATCTGCCAAATCGTATCCCACGGGCGGTCGGTGAACTTCAGCACGTTCTCATGCCCAAAGTGAGTATCGCTGGTGAACCAGATCATGGGGACCTCCTAACGTTCTTGCTTAGAATAGCTGCTCGTCGTCTCGCCCCGCTCGTCGGTGCGCCGCGCCTCAATCGGCACGATATCTTGGTAGATAAGGCGATGCTTGTCATCGCGCCATTCATCGTCGTGGTAATGGCCAAAGAACCAAGTACAGTAGTCGAGCCGCCCGTCGAGCTCGCCCAAAAAGTTCTGCAGCGAATCATCGTAGAACTCGCGGTTGCACTCCATGCACAACTCGTCAGCCAGATCGACCGGGGCCTCGTGAGTCACCACATAGTCGACCTTCCAGCCCACGCGATCGAGCGAAGCGCGACAATGCTCCATATCGCTCTCGCTCGGCATTTCCTCGGGCCACCAGGTCTTTCCCTCCTGGCGCCACTGTTTGTCGTGGCTCGCGGCACCGCCCATGGCAAGGACCGTGGTCCCCGCAATGTCGAATACCTCGCCGCGCATCAGATGGAGCACGTGCGGACGCGCCTCGTGGACGAGACCGCCGTTCCATTCCCGCACCGGCAGCTCCGCCAACAGATGGTGATTCTCGTGGTTGCCATCGACAAAACACGTGGTCCAGGACTTAGACTCAAACCAGTCGAGCCAGTATTTGTCGGTGTTCAAGCCACTCCATATAAAGCCAAAGTCACCGGCCACGATCACCACGTCGTCGCGCGTCAGCATTCGGCCCAGCGGCCAGCTGCGCGATGAGAAGCGGCTCGCCCCGTATTCGGCAATACCGTGAACGTCTCCGGTAACAAAAATGGACATCGCATATCACCTCCGCGCCGTTCAACCCCGGACAAATCAATAGCAGAAATCGTGGGCCGAACCCGGCAGTCGCATCCCTTAGGGCTTACCCCTCGTTTTTCCATCCAAACGGGTCAAGCACCCAAAAGATCAGATCGAGCACGCCACCGGTCACCATGGCGGCGGCGAGGGCGAAGCAAACATGCAGATAGCTCGCGCTTCGAAGCGCGTCGAGCGGCCCAAAAGCAGCGATCAGTCCAACCGCCGCGCCGGCAATGCACAGCGCGAGGCACGGCCCCGCATCCTTGACGCATTTCCTTGCGATCTGTCTTGTGTTGTCACTCATCGATATCGAACTCCTTGAAGGGTCGCTGTTTGAATTCCTGCCGTCACGGCAGAGCATGGCGGCAGGTTAAGTCTCCCACGCCGTGCGGACACGTTTTTAGTTACCCTACAAATGATTGAATTTGATAGAATGTAGGGTAACCACTCGGAAGGGAGGCGCTGTGTCCGTCTTAGAAGATGTCCTAGAAGAGGAGTACTCACGCTCGAGTCGCCTCCTGGCCCTCATGGAACAGGAGATCAGCAACCTTCCAAAGGGCAGCATTCGCACGCGAAGCATAAAGGGTCACGAATACTGCTATCTCAACTATCGCGTCGGCAACAATGTCAAAAGCGACTATGTCCCGGCTGCAGATGTTAATGAGCTGCGAGCCAAAATCGAACGCCGAAGGGCTCTTACGGCCGCCATCAAAGAACAGAAGCAATCTCAAAAGCAAATCATACGTGCGTTGGGAAGGGTGCCAGATGTTGACTGAGCAACAGCAATCTTTCCAAAAAGGAGAAAGCAAGAGTCCGCACGTTTGCAGAAGCTCACGGCATTGCGGAACACATCCCGGGAATCGCCTAAACCACTGGCGGGCAGCATACTGGGCAGGGCGTCTTTCCTCGTTTGAGTGCGGACGTCAGCGGAACGCTTGTCCTAACGGCGGTTCGCGGAAGACCCTTGCATCCCGCAGCGTTGTGATAACGCTTGCCGCTTTTGGTGACGATTACATTGACTGTCGAGGCATCCACGCTGCGGGGTTTGATGGGCGCAGCCATCTTTTGGCGTAGCGGCGCTTGCCCTTCCGTTTTCCCTCTCGAAAAAGCTGAGTCGCGGAATCGATTGATATAGCTGTCGAAACATCCGTCGAACAACAGACCCGTCGCCAGGCCCGCCATGAATCCGCAAGCAATCGCGGCTTCTCCTCTAATTTGCATGCGACCCTCCTTGGCCACTCTCGATGTTTGGAAAACGGCGCGCGCCGTGGGGCCTTATCCCCTGCGACGCGTGCCGAAAATGATCCGTTTTCCTCCGTCCCCGGCGGATCAGTTGAGCTGGCGGCGCTTGTCGGAGAGGAAGACGCCGGCGGCCACTAGAACCGTGCCGCCGATTACGAAGGTCTCGCCCAGCAGGTCGGACGTGTCACCGGTAGCGGGCATCACAGCCTGCGTCGACGTTGTCTCGGTCGATGCCATCATGTGCTTGGCCTGGTACGCCACCTGCGTTGCGGGCTGAGCCTGAACACCGTCCCTGCGCTCGGCGGCCTCCTGGCGAGCAATCTCGGCATTGAGCTCGGCGACGGCATCGTCGAGTTCGGCCTTGGCAGTGTTGTAGCTAGCGAGCGCCTCCCAGTAGGTCGGGGCCACGGCATCGATCGCGGCTGTGGCAGCATCGAGCTCGGCCTTAGCGGCAGCAGCGCGCTCAGCGGCATCGTGAGCTGCGGCAATCTTGGCGTTGAGTGCCTCGTCCGCATTCTCGTCGCTGCCGTTGGCAATGGCGTTCGCCAGGTTAATCCTGCGCAGGCGGGCGACCGCAGTGGCGGAAACGTCGCAGGCGTCAGTCGCATCCGTCACGGCATCGCCGGCTGCGACAACGCCAGACTCAGCATCGGCCTGTGCCGAAGCCGCAGCCTCAACGGCCGCATCGGCAGACGCCTTGTCCTCCGTCGCCTGGGAGAGCGTCGCGGCAGCATCACGCAGCCGAGCCGCACGAGCAGCAGCCGTCTCGGACTTCGCCTGCGCCGCAGTCACACCCGCAGCGGCATCCGCAGCAGTGCCCTGGGCAGCAACAAGCCCGGCCTGAGCAGCAGCAACGTCGGCATCCACCTGGTCGGCAACGCCCTGTGCAGCGTCCAGCGCAACCTGAGCCTCGCGCTGAACGGCACGAGCGCCCTCGAGCGCGGCAGAAGCCGCATCAAACGCACGCTGAGCCGCAGCGACATCGGTCGAGTACGCCGCCAGCTCATCCTGAGCAGCAGCAAGTGCGTCTTCCTTGTCGCCAACACCAGCACGAGCGGCATTCAGCGCGCGCTGAGCAGCAGCGGCTTTGTCCTTCGCAGCATCGAGCGCGCCGGACTTTGCGGCCACGGCATCCTGCGCCGCGTCGACGGCGGTGTTGGCAGCGTCCAGGTCGGCACGGGCATCGCCCACAGCGCGCGCAGCGGCATCGGCAGCGGCCTGCTTCTGCTCCACGGCAGCCTGGGCATCCGTCACCCCGGCAGCAGCAGCGTCAACATCGCCGGCCGCATCATCAACCTGCGTCTGCTTCGCAACAACAGCCTGCGACGCGACGTTTGCCTTGTTACCGGCGTCGGCGGCCACACCCTGAGCGGCAGCGAGCTCCTGACGTGCCGCGTCCACGCCCTGCCCGGGATTTGCCAACGAGTCGCACCACGCGTTCAGCGCAGCCTCGTACTCGGCAACCGTCATCGGATTTGCGTTGTAATCCTCATACCATCGACCCGACATCGAGAACGTCTGCGCCTGCGTGCTCCAGCGATTCATCGTCCCGCGCGTGCAAACGCCCATGCCCGTCACGGTGTAGCCGGGGTTGATCACATTGAGGTAATGGCCGTAAGCCCCTGCCGATCCATAGTGCTTTGTCGCATAGGCATCCATGGCGCCAGCATGCGAGACGTAGAAATCATACGCAGCCTTTCCCGTAAGACCCGTCGCGCCCAACGAGGCAGCGGTCTTGTCAAACAGCACCTTTTCTTCATCGACCCACTGGACAAACGGGTCGCTTCCATAGTTCCACGCCACGTTTTCGCCCACGTTGAACTGCCTGGCATGGTCGACCTCAGTGTCGGAGAAGTTCGCATCGGCAATGGCGGTTGCCATCATGGCATACGTCACCTTGAGCTCGCCCAAGCCAACGCTCTTGCGATACTCGTTGCACGCCTTAAGCCACACGACCGCCCTCTTCATATTGGTCAGGCTCGTCGCGTCAACCTCCTCGCCCACCCTTGTTTTGCCGGCGTATTTGCAGTTGAAAATGATGTTCGCCGCGTCGTCGGCCCCCACGCTCTTAAAGAACGCAATGGCGCCCTGGCGGTAGTTTTCCGCCGACGCGTTCGCCGTGGCCTGGGCGGCATCGAACTTGGCTTGCGCCTGAGCCACGGCCTGGTCGGCCTGCTGCTTTTGAGCCTTTGCCTGGTCGAGCGCCTTGTCGGCAGCGTTCTTCTCGTCTTTGGCAGTCGAGAGCTTGGCCTGGGCATCCGTCAGCGCCGTAAGCGCGCTGGCGTGGTCGGCCTTAGCCTGGTCGACAGCGGCGTTGGCCTCGGTTACGGCAGTGGTGGCGGCATCCAGCTTGGACTGAGCGTCGCTCGCGGCCTGCTGCTGCGCGGCGAGCGACTGCTGAGCGGCCTGCACCTCATCCTCGGCAGCGGCCACCTCCTGCGAAGCGGCGGCGAGCTCACCCTCGCGCTGCGTCTGCATGGCCTTGGCAGCATTCAGCGCTGCCGCGGCAGCATCCACCTTTGCCTTGGTGGCCTCGTACTCCGGGCCCGCGGCGCCCTGCTCGGCGCGATCGAGATCGGCCTTGGCGGCGTCATAGGTCGCCTGCGCGGTATTCACATCCGCGTCTGCTGCGGCCTTTGCCTGCTGGGCTGCCGAAAGCTTGCCTTGCGCATCCTGCTGTTTAACAACGGCAGCATCGGCAGCGGCCTGGGCGTCCGAGAGCTTGGCCTGAGCGTCGGTCGCCTGCTGCTTTGCCTGCTCCAGCTCACTTGCGGCCTGTTCAGCAGCAGCCTGAGCTGCGGCAATAGCCTCGGGCGTGGCATCGGCGGCAGCGGCCTGCGCAGTCTCGAGCGCAGCCTGGGCATCGTCGGCGGCCTTCTGAGCAGCAGCCAGAGCTTCGCCCTTATTTGTCAGATCCTTCTTGGCGGCATCGAGCGCGGTTTGAGCGTCCTCGAGCGCCTTAACGTCTGCGTCGGCTTTGTCCTGCGCGGCGCCCATCTGCTGTTCCAGCTCGGCAGAGGCGGCAGAGGCAGCAGCACTACTTGCACCGCGAGCGGCATCGTAGGCGCCCTGTGCCTGCTGCTGGTTGGCAGTGGCAGCGTTGTAAGGAGCAGCTGCCGCATCCAGATCGGCCTTGGCAGCGGCAGCCTTGGCGCGTGCCGCATCGACTGCGGCCTGCAGGTTGGCAACCTTCTGCGCCGCCGACACGGCACCGGTTCCGGTACCAGCCGCGGCCGCGCTCGTCAGCGGGGACATCACGGCAGCCGGCTTGCCCGCAGCATCGGCACCATCCGTGCCCTGCGCCACCGCGGTAAGCGGTGACAGCAGCGAGCCGCCCACCATCGCAACAGTCGCCGCAGCCACCGTCGCCACGCGCCCGGCAGCCTTGGCCTTGCCCGCAGCGCCGCCGTTGATGTTCTTGTTCATGTTCTTGCTCATTGCCGATTCCTTCCCACGATGAGCTGTTCTTTGATACACATAATCAATCCGACATGCCCCGCTAAAAAGAGGTGATAACGGGGTAATTAAAATGAGGGGTTGGGCCACGAATACGCCGGCATTAGCGAATGCCGAGTTCATACTCTCGCTCGCGCTCAATCTCGCTCAGATACTCGCGATCCTCGGCACTGAGGTTCAAATCGCTCTGGCCAAACAACCAGTTCTCGGTTTTAGAACTGCCATAGTATTCGAACATTGCCTGAAGATCGATCTGCTCGCTATTGTCGTTGTAAAAGGCTGAGATACAGGTAGTCATTGCTCAAGTCCCTCCAAGATAAACTCTAATGCGTATGCTTGGTCTCTTTATGAGACCCCATCTGATGTGCTATGACTGCAGTATATGCACTCTTGTTATATGATGCAAGAACATTTTTCTATTTCTAGTACATATAACTCGTCTACACCCTTACGAACACTCTCCGCAATCCCCCGCTACGCCCTCGCGCGCAACGTATTCATCGAATACCATCCCGTGCGGACAAAAACTCACGCAGGGCGGTTGAGGTAGCGGCATCGGTGCCGCCTGAAACAAGAAAAACCAGCAACTACTTACACGAGGCAAGCAAATCCTTAAGGTCGCGCTCCAGCGCCGCATGTTCTTTTTCATCGATCGCCGCAAGGGCGACGCGCATCAGGGATGCGTCGGCAGCGAGCTCCCGGATCTCATCAATGTGCTCGTTAAAGCGGTCATAAATCTGCAGGGCCTCCCTGGCAACCGCGTACTGCCACTCTTCCAACGAAGGCTTTGCAGATTTGCTATCGGCCTCGATCCGCTCGCTAAGCCCCTGAAAACCATTGCCCGTAGTCGTGCCGTTCATAATCACATCAAGAGGGCTTAACTGACTCGCATGCGGCTCTTTGTACGTCAGCTTGACAAGTGTAAGCGCGTAGGCAAGGTTTCGATACTCATCATGACCAGCATAGAACACATCGTGATAGCAGATACATACCCTGAGCAGCTCTTGGGCAGCAAAGCGCTCCAGGCCCTCAAACGGAATCCCACCGAGCAGCACCTCGACAAGAAAGGGGACCTTGCCATCCCGTACAATCTTATCGAGTGCCGGGGCATCCACTAATTCCGCCAGCCATGCACACTCAGACGGATACGGGATGCGATCGCCCTCGATCCAAGCACCTGCCAACTTCAGAGCCGCAATTTCCTTTTCGCTTAGTTGCGGCAGAAGCATGTCCATCGTTCCCAGCGTTGAGAATCTTGGCACAGAAGACCGCTCAAAACTCACAGCAAGGCACTCGTCATACGTCACCAAAATCGAACGGGTGATATAGATGTCCTCTACCATGCTCCTCCATGCGCCTGTCATAAGGGGGCGCAGCTGACGGAGCATACCGCGTGCACCAGCGCCTTCCTTGACCGCGCGCTCCGCCGCAAGACGAACGGCATCCGCGGTGAACTCCATCTTGCCGCCATCACGCATCATGCTGTTGTACTTGGGCAGGTACTGTTCATATGCAATCTTGATCAGATCATCTACACTCAAGGCGTTAAAGTTAATCACCGAACCAATGCGTCCGCACAGCTCGGGCATAATGCCCCAAGCCTCAAAATCCTCGATAGTCGCGCTGTCTCGCAGCTCGTTTGCCGATTTTTCAGAAGTCCTCACGGCAGCATACGAAGAACCAAAGCCGACTGTGGTTCCGGCATTGCGGTTCAGGCGCTTGCGCACCAAGGAATCCAAGCCCATAAAGGCGCCGCCCAAAATGCAGACAACCTGATCGAGATTGATTGTCTTGATCGCCACACCTTTAGAGTTCTCGCATTCAACACGCATCTTCCCGCCCTCCAGGAGCTTAAGGAACGACTGCGATGGACTAAAACTGGATGCGATGCTATCTCCGTTGCGCTCAGTGCGAGCTGCCTTATCAAACTCGTCAAACAGCACCAGACAAATCTCGCCGGGATTTTCCTCCTGGTAATCCGCGACCTCTGCCAAGCAGTTGCTCATGCTGGCGCCGCGCCAGCCCTCGCCTGTCATGCTGGAGACATCAAATACGAACAACTTGAGCCCCGCGGCGTCTGCCACGACCTTGATGGTATGGGTCTTTCCCGTGCCAGTGGAGCCCATTACCAAAATAGCCGCAGGAGAAAGAACTTTATGCGGATCGATGCCACGCGCCAGCATCACACAGCGGTTGACCTCAAAGCTTAAGGCCGCCACAAGATCCTCCAGGCTTCCCTTGTGGCCAATAACGCTCTGGCGTGTCCGCTCCACCAACCGCGACGGCGTAGTTTGCCTGAGCAATTCCTGATAGTAGCCAACGGCTCTATACCGGCTCTTGATCATGCCCTTTCCTTTCGATGATGACTCTTCTTCGCATGACGAGGGCCCAAGCCCCAAATTCCCTACAGCATCAGCGAGGTCGCCGACTCTAGATAGATCACGTTGCCTGGCTGAGTAAAGATTGGAATGCGATAAAGCAGCTGTTAAATACCCTGCTTGAGCAGCGGGAATAACGTAGGATGCAGCATCTCGTACATCAGGGCACCCGCCATAAGAGCGATAAGCACGGCGAGCAGCAGAACCTTTTGAGCGTTAGAGATTTCCGACACGGTCGTTCCTTTCTTTGCGTGACATTTGGATTGCGTCGTGAGTTAGCGACTTGCAGCGATGCCGATGCCAACAAATGCGATTACTACGGGAACCGCAACCGAGGCGAACAAGACGCCGGCAAAAAGCCCCACCACCAGGGCGCAGACAATGACAACCAGCGCGGTAGGCACAAGCGCGACCATGGGAGTAAACACGCAGACCGATACAAAACCAAGCCCATGCATCTGCTGTTCGTCAGGAAACAGTACGTTAATTACACCGTTGATGATTCGCCACTCGATAGCCACTCCGATGGTTAGGACGACAGCCCAAAGCAGGTAATTATTAGCCTGGGGATCAGCTGCCATCTTTCCAGTGACGCCGGTCCACCAATCAAAAGCGACGGTATACCCCAGCAAACAGACAATTGCGCAAACAATGGATGCAAGAGCGCCCGCCATCTCGATCAGCTTGAGCAAATCGCACTGGTCATAGTCGCGTCCGCCCGTTAACAAGACGGTCCACTTGTGAGCAAGCGCTGCAACGACCGTCACGCCCAGCACAGCCCAGTACACCCTAAACGCCACCAAGCGTCACGAATGGAGCGGGACCACCGTGTTCTCTGCACTGATTTCGAACATAAAGCCACCGAGCCACGTCGTGAGCAAGAACATCAGGTCGACCGCGACCACGTAGAGCACAACCGCAAACATCGTTTGCAGAATCATGCCGAAAATATTCAGCGCTGTTGGCTTCTTGGGGCTATCCAACTCGAACCCGTAGATATCATATCCGTTCACTACCTGTCCTTTCTGTCTTACTATAAGCAATAGTCGCATTCTATCGTTGTTAGAGACCGTACTCGGATATTTATATCCGGCGCAAGATAGCGTCAAGGAGATAGTAACCGATGAACGCAACCCCAAACACGAGAACTTCGAAAAACTTGATTAGGATTTTTAAATCTGATTATTTTGAGACTGTCGCCCTTGTAAACTGGAGGCAATTAAGTTGCGACAGGCCGGTCACAAACCGTGCAACATGAGGAACATGCAGGAGGTGCGCATGCTCAAAACTAAAGCTGAGCTTGCAACTCTTCACTTAAACGAAGATCTCAAGCCATATATGAGCCGATATCTATCGGATCTCGTTTCTCATATGGTCGAGAAATATCAGCCTTCGTCGGGAACAAAGCAGCTCATTGAGCTGTGCTGCCGTAGTTTCGAGTTTTCGAGCGAGCATGTCGATAGCCCCTCGTGGTCTGTTTTGGGAATTGACTTCAAACGACCTTCGGCCGCCTCATTTGAGTCCGAGGACCGTGTTCGAAACGAAGCAACTGGCGAATGGGATCGCGTGCCCGTCTACGTTTGCAAAAATCAAATCGAAGTCCCGGCATCGACGTTTATCGCCGTTGAAGATGACATCTTTTTACACGACTACGAACAAGACGTCGCTTCTCCTGCTTACGATTCGACGCTCGTTTACTGCAGACCCCCCGAGTTACGACCGCTTTCGCAATTCCCGACATCTCTCGAGGCGGCCAATGTCAGAGTTCGCGATTTCCTCAGGGCGCGCGCCGAGCAGCTGCAATGCAGCGCATATATCCCCAATCCGCTTTCTGTCACCGAGTGGTACTACATCTTTCTTGCGGCATCCATTGCCTGCTCCCAGCCCAACGCCATGGCTGTAATCCAAATATCAGACCGCCTGTTCAATCTGGCGCGAGCCGTAGACGGCCGCCGTCTCCTTTGCGACCTCGGCTTGCTAAGGGGCATCGTCCTTCTTCCCAACACCATCGCCAAAAAGGCCGAGGGTCGCGCACTGCTCTTTATTGGCGATGGCAAGCCCAATGACCCGTATTTCCTTTTTGACGGCAGGGGCTTTGACAACAAACAGATGACCGATGAGCTTTTGCACCAGCTCCTCGATTCCATCGACCGAGCCTACAGCGATCAAAACAATCCAACCTATTGGCGCCAACTCGAAGACCAGGGCAACGGTATCTATCCCCTGCTGCCCAATACAAAGAGCGGATCGTTTGAGGAGGGAATGTTCGTCCCCCTTGGATCACTGGCGCCAATCTATCGCGGTACCACCCGCAGCGTTATTACCAAGCTGCCCGAATCAGATCCGGCAGACGGATACCAGCAGCACGATTGCTACTACCTGTCGCTCAAGCACCTTCATGATGGCACAATCATTGCTGCAGAAGACGCGCCTAAGCGTGTTCCCGACACAGACATCTACGATGTAAGCCTTGTAGACTACGACGATTTTAGGAAAGCCAAACCAATCAACGACCGCGAGACAAGCCTTCTCATATCGCGCGTCGGACCTCCGTTCAAACTTGCCCTCATTACACCTGGTCACTTTTCTGTCGGCCCCGAACGCCCCTTAGAGCGTGGACTCTTGTATGAAAGCATTGTTCCTTGCGACGCTATGTTCTGCGCTACCTTTGAGGATGAGCTGCTCGCCCGGCTTATCCTGGCGTACCTGTCGTCTGACGAAGGCCAGAAAAAGCTGGCGGACACCTCGCACGGAGACGCACTCGTGCAGCTTGCCCCCAAAGACCTCCGAAGCATGACCGTTCCTGTTCCCGGCAAAGCCGAACAGGAACGCTACGCACGGGAGTACGAAGCAAAGCAGCGCGCCTACGAGGATGCTCTTAAGCAAGCAGACCACTACGCCGCGAGCAAGGGAACGATGTAAGGCTGGATGCCGTCAGGCCGTCCGGGCTTTTGTCTGACGGCCTGCCAACCAGATGCGCTGCCCAGTGCAGCGGCTAAAGATTGTCATCAGACTTCGAACTGGTCTTAGCGCCCTCTTCGTCCGCAATCAGGTCCCTAACCGTTATATGCGCGCCGTACGTAGCATCTTCGATCTTTTCCAAAACATCGGAATCATAAGCACCCCAAGTTTCTTTGAGGACACGGACCAATCCCCAAGCAGCGCTGAGCAGGACATCGACGCCTTTTAGATCCAAATGATCAATCGTATAGGGACAGTATTCGCGCTCCAGCAGATAGGTGTCAACGGCGTCAATCGCCTCAACCACGTACGCCTCAAGATCGGGATGGGGGTGGAGGGCGCACAGCGCCTTTAATGGATCAGTCGACTCAATCCAATACAGTGTAGTCGCACCCTCGCACTCCTCGAGCGAATAACGCTCAACCGCCTTCTCCCAACTTTCATACCAAGGATCAGCATCACCGTCCGTCATTGATTTGCAAAGATCAATTGCCGCGGAAACAGTCGCGCACGAATACCTATAACTGGCAGTTTTCTTAAACTCATCATTCAGCTTGTCGTCGCCAAAAAGAGTCGCCTCCATGATCAGGAACGGACCATCGGTGTCCTTAATGTTCATAGGAAAGTTGTTGCCTTCGCTGTCCGGATACATTTTGTCTCCAATCAACCGTTTAATTTATTTAGCTTAAGCCGCCGTGCGGACATGTTTGTCACCGATGCCAAGCGTACCCGCGAGCAGACCCCCTCTTTAGTTCTTCGAACCGACCGCAACAAAGCCAATGCAAAGAGGGATAAAGATGATGACGAGCACAATGCCCCAGGCGGTCAAGCCGATTGTGATGATGGAAACGATGGCGTTAACAACGGCATACCCAAAGATCAACGATGCAACACAGGCGAGCAATTCGGCACCATATAGCAGTACCAGGTTTGAGCTTACACAATCCAGCAAGGCATCCGCACGGCCGAACCACGTGATAAGAGCCCTGTCGCCACGATAGCGCCCGGGACCCTTGAGCTCATACCATTTGACAACGCATGCCAAGGCGCAGCCAAACACAAGCGCGATCGATGTCGCCATGAGGAAAAGGCCTACGATCATAAGGAGCTTGTCTCCCGTGGCTCCGCCATCGATATAGCATTCGAATCCACGGCATACGGCAAGCACGGCAAGTAGCGAACAAGCGCTCAACGAGCCAAAACGGCGCGACATCCGTCCGTAAAAGACGGGGGCCTTGCAGTCGCATCCAATACCTGCACAGAGACACCAAATGGCGTGGTATACAGGATACAGAGCAACGAGCACGGCCGCGACCATCGATACCAGATCGAGCGTCTTCATTCCTGACACAATATCCTCTGCCGTTGGAGCATCGTAGGGATGATCGAACAGGTCAGGCGTGAACATTGGGATCTCACTTTTCCAGATACACGACGGCGCAGTAAAGGAAATGATGCCGATTACGGCTAACGCAGCAACTGTGATTAGCAACGCACCCTCAGCAAGTTTGGCAATGCTCTGTCTGGGAGGGGAAGGTACATTTTGGATAGAGGTGTTCATGATCTTCCTTTCAGAGAGACCGATTGGCTAGTGATTGAGTTTTAGGGTGATTGGAATAAAGAACGAGGCAGCTTAGAAGTCTCGATAAAACAGCAAGTTGGCTTGACCGCCTACGAAGAAAGAGTGGTTAGCAAGCTATATCAAAGTCATTACGACTCGAAAACTCGACGTCGACAGCGTCATGCGTTGGAATACACGTAAGCGCAACCGAACGAACCGGCGAGACCACCGGATAGTCCTCAACACTCCACTCGAGCTCAAAGCCCAAAAGGGCAAGCTCGTCGCGGCAGTTATCGAGCATGAGCTCATAGGCGCTTTGACGGGCGCAGGCTTCAATGAAACCGAGCCCGCACTCCTCGGAAAGACAAGTCTTCAGCTCATCGCAGATCGTCATAATCTCGCAAACGAGATCTTCGAGCTCATCTCGCTTGGCAGAATTCACCAGTTCAAACAGGGTGTCGTCAAACATTTTCTGTCCTCCTTTGGACTTCTTTCTTGCTCGACTCCTATTGAACACGACAAAGTGGCATAATAGCACAAGGTTTATTTGATTCTGAAAGTTGTGCTGGTCAAGAAACATGCAGGGTGCCAATTTAATAGCTCTGACCTGGCGCGTTAGGGCTAGCTTCATTCGGTTCGACAGGGATACCTCTTTGTATCTCAGTTGCAAACAATCGACAAGCGCAAAATCCAATAAAGACCAAGAATGTGAGGGAATGGAATTCGAACAGCATTGGTCTGTAAAAGAGCTGTTAAACGAATTGATACGAATTGATCTTGAGAACTTCTTTAACGAAATGTCCTCTTGGTATATCGAATATCGCAACGCCCATTCGGCGCCCGTTCCACACCGCATCTTTAGTTCGCTACGGCGAATGCAGCGCATTCAAGAAGCTCAATATCTCGAAGGCTCAGATTATAAAAACGCTGCCACGTGTTTTCCTCCGCTTTGTTCGAGAATAATTGACGCAGGCGATGACCTCGGCAAATGCCATATCGAAATGGCAAATATAACGCACGAGCTCGCAGGGGCAGTCAAACAAGCGCTTGATTCCGCAATAAGCGGCGGCTATTCGGACGGTATCTACCAGCTCTTTTTCAATGCTTGCTCATTATGCATCGATTCGGTTTATCTTGGTGAAATACCCGATGCCTATTTGCCCTCGAAGGTTTTCTCTCTTTGGGCAACAGAGTGTGGAGACATCGCGAGAGTTGCCATGCCAGCACTTGAGTTACTGAGCAGTAACGATGCCGCCGATTCCGTTGCGCCCAATCTGGCCAGTTACATTGAAATGATCTTTGACCTAAATTGTAGGCCCGAGCTCGCTCGCGGAAGCGAGCACTCAATTGCCCACCACCCGCTGGCGCTTAAAACGCCAGAAACTAAAAGGGAGTTTTATGAGACGCATTTCCACGGTCAATTAGCTGATACCCAACTAGCCATCGACATCCATGAGTTGGCAATGGCCGTTCTTGGCGACATCATCATTGATTGTCTTAGCTTATCCAAGAAGATAAACGAGCCTTCTTATCGAGATGACCTCAGCAGTCACGTTTCATTATTCGCGAAGCTACTTTCTACCGGAGAATCTATCCTGGATGTCGCGAATCAAATACGCCGCTTTGGAAAGCTAACGTCATCAAAATGTACAAAACACGCAATCGCCGGCCCGATAGTCCAGGACCTCAACAGTCTCAACTCTCTGGCACTTAACCTAATTAAGAGCAGACTCTACGACGAGGTAGAGTTATCGAGAAACGCCGAAAGTGCAATCGGCACCATGCGGTTTTTCGTAAATGACGGGAAATATCTTGTTGTGGACATCAACGACAGCAGGGCAGTGCAGGAAGCCCTTCATTTCCAGCACCTGATAGACCGTTCCCATTTATTGATTCACTCTTTTCTTCCGGGATCATTCTCGGTGCTCTATGCGCACCTACTATGCGAAGCACTGCGATCCGGAACACTTCCGGTAAAATGCAGTGCATGCAACAAGCCCTTTTTCCCAACTGGCAACAATAGCAAGTATTGTTCTAGATACGACAACGAAACGGGCATGTACTGCAATCCCGTGAGCAATACAAAACTCAAGCTTGGTAAAAAGCTGCCCCATGCAACCGCCGTCAATTTAAGACGCAAAGCAGATACCGCCAGTGGGAAAGAAGGATATAACCCTATGGCTGTCAGCAAAAAACGACAGCTTTATTTTCAAGAACTGGCCGATGCCGTCGACCACACCCTTGGGCCATTTTATCAACGCTCCCCTCTCGTGCCGAAATCACTCTATGAAGAGTGGCTCAAGGCAATCAATCGGCCCAAAAACCAGCCCAGCACCCAAACGCCTGAAACTTGCGGTTATCCTCATCCTGTGATTTGGAACGGTTCATTAGAGGATGGCAATGAGATTGTTGTCGTGACGACCCGGTCGGCACAATTCGGCACTCTCCCAGAAACCTTGGACAAGCTTTCAGAAAAGAGGCCGGGCAGTTGTCGACAATTGGACAACGGATGGCTAATCTCTAAATTCGATCTGGTTGCCTCCGTCATCTCATTAGAGCTAGAGGCTGACAAGACCAGAAAGAAGGGCGCAAGAGCAATTGAGCATCTCCCCATTCCCGGTTTATCCGATTACTGGGATTGCCTACCCGCCAGAAATGATCACGTTGAGTCCTAGGCTCTTTCGGTACCACCTATATCGCGGATCGGCACCGCCGTCTACCCGGGCAAATACTGCCGTTCGGTACCGCCATTAAACGCCCGCCCGCGCATCCCCGTTACGCTCGGGCTGCCATGCAGTCCAGAGAACGAGGAGGTTCCACATGGCGAGAAGAATCAGGGCCAGGGCCCTGCGACGTTGCGCTAAATATACAGAGAAAGACCGAAACGGCATATGAAAAGGGCCTAACGGATTGTGTCCACTATTTTGAGCGCCTCGGCAGCTTTGTCCTCGATGGCCTTGGTCCAGCATACCAAGCGAACGACCTCATTTCCGATGAGCTCTATAGGACGTGGCTGTCTATCGTCAACCAGCCCAATTGCAGGGCGAAAATCAAGCGGCCGGACAGGCTCGAGTATCCATACCCCGTGTTGTGGTACGGATTTGTCCGCGATGGCAATCGGTATGTACAAATCGAGTTTCCTGGAGCCGAGTACCCGGCGCTTTTTGAATGTTTGAGCCAGCTCGCCGAAAGCCCGCAATCAAAGTGCACACTGGATTACAAGGGGCCAGGTAAGCATCCGTACAGCTCATGGCATGTAAAACTGCACATGTTGTTGGAGATCATTGTGCAGATAAATAACGCCGACCACGTGGCGAGGCCCATTCCATTGCTTGGAATCGATGGGCCCGAATATGTCTGGACTGACCCGACCGTCCAAGACACATGGAGCGCGCCCGACGCATGCATCTACAGTACTGGAACGATCGATGACCTTAGCTTTACCGTGTATACAAAGGGATATGACCCTGACAAGTTGGGCTGAGCCTTACTCCGTCAATTGCGGGTATGACGAATAGGCACAAACAAAAGCCCTCGGTTCCCGTCCCATAAAAGTCTTCAGCCTTTTAAAATAGCATTGTTTTCTTTAGAAGAAGCGGGGTTCGTATTAGCACTTAAATGAAAGCAGCCATTGATTAACCCTGGAATCTGGCCTTCCAATTCTCATACTCTTCTTCAGTCATTTCACCAGCTTCGAGCTGGTCGCGCATGCACTTCCATAGCTCCAACGCCTGAGCGGTCCGCCGCGTGTCTCGCTTTCTTGAGTCTGGCACAACAGCTATGCCCTCATAGGTGACAACTGGCTTTAGCCCGAGTTCTCGTTCAAATCTAAACAGAACCTCAAGCGCGCCACGAGCCCCACTCACACCCATGTCGCGAATAGAATCGGGCGACACCCCAAGTGCGACGGCAATTTTCTCAATTTGCGAATCGCTCGGCGTTCTGATGTCTCGTTCGTAATTACGAATAGCAGATTCAGTAATGCCAACCGTATCAGCCAAGTCCCTCTGCGTTAATCCACATTCATTGCGAAATTTGCGTATGCGCGCGCCTATCGTCATAGCTCCTCCTGACCATGCGTCATCTAGAAGATATCATTGCTCAAATTTCCACTCAACAGATTGACAGCACAAAATCGTGCTGCTATTCTATGTCATACGACAGCACAGTATCGTGCTGTCGTATGACACGTCCATTATCGTACCGATGGCTGAACGCCTGCGAAACATCGATGCCGAAAAGAGCAAGATAGGGAGCTATCAATGCAGGCAAGCATCCCAGCCGTTGATCGAGGGAACGCCAATGAAGAAGACAGTTTGGCCACGTAGCCTCCATTTACCCACCCTTGGAAATGATTTTTCCGCTTGGCGCTTTTTCATTCCACATGCCAAGGCGCCCTAGGGCGTTCCATTATCGTCGCCTTCAAGATTCACCTTCGAGCATGCCAGCTTTGAGCCGCGGCGTTTTATCCGGAACGAGCCTTAGCTGCGGCGACTGCAGCCAAGGCTCCAACCTCCACCTCCCAATCCTCGTAAATTCCCGTGGCACACGGACAACAAAAGCAGCAGCCAAATGCGAGCCGATGACAAAGGAGTTCAACCGTGGAAGACAGCAATATCAAGGCAATGGAGGGTATCGAGAGTTACCTCAAGCGAAGTGGTTTCATAGTTTTAGATAGGAGCTGGCAACACAGTGACGGCTTCTGCTTCATCGCTGTAGAAAAAGATGAGTTAGTCTTTATCATCTGTCAGCTCAGCCAGAATAACGGCAAGGGATTCCCCGCGACAGACCTCGATCGGAGCTCCCCTGAGTGCTTGGCAACCGGTTACTTGGCAGACCATCCCAGTTGTAAGAACTATCCGACTCGATTTGACCTGGTAAATCTACTGATTCTCAACAGCGATAAAGCCTTACTTCGTCATCAGCGCGATACACTTAGCAATTCCCAAAGATTCACAAAGGGAAATTTAATTAAATAATCTAACAGTTTAGATAACGGGCGATGCCGCACCTACCCCAAGCTGCGGTAAGTCGCGTCGGCCATCAGGATATGGCGCACCACCCTTGCGGTCGGGTCCCATCTGTCGCGCGCCTGGTTGACCCGGAAGAGGTAGACGTACCAGTCGAGGTAGGCCTGCAGGTTCCACGGCGACATCCCCGTGAAGCGCCAGGGGTAGCGCTTGAGCCGGGAGCACAGGTCGTTCACCATCTCTATCCGCTCCAGGTGGACCGGGTCGTTGACGCCTGCCCTGTGCGCCTCGCTCTCGAGCCCGCCGTCCCCGACCAGCACGCCGTGGGCCCGCTCGAGGTCGTGGATGAGCAGCGACCCGGGCGCTATCCTGCCGCCCATGGCCTTCCTCACGCGCGCCGTGTTGGGCTTCCCGTGGCCGCAGGCGACCGCGACCGGGTTCTTGTGGACGTCGACGGCGACGCAGATGCACAGCTTCTGGCGGGGAGAGGCTGCGCTTCTTGGCCTGTCCGTAGCCCATGGAGAGGTCCGTGTCGTTGACGTAGGCCTCGTCAACCCAGACGGTGTCGCGCAGCACGATCCGGTCCCGGTGGTCGGACACCGTGGCGAGCACGCGGTGGCGCCACTCGAAGGCCGTCTTGTGGGTGACGCCGCACGGCTCGGCCGCGCACTCGACGGGGACGTTGCGACGCATGAGCCTGATGAAGGAGACCCAGGTGGCGAGCGGCTTGCGGCAGTGCTCGAGGACGGTGCCGGTGAGGGAGGTGAGCCTCCTGCCGCAGCAGCGGCAGCGCCACCTCGGGACCCCGGCCGCGGTCGACCCGTCCTTCCAGGCGCCGTGCGCGCCGCATTCTGGGCACCCCAGGTCAGCCGGTAGGCCGCGGCGGCCTCGGCGAGCGTGCCAACGCCGACCTCGTCGCGGCAGCGCCTCTCGTCGACGGCCTCTCTGGGCAGCAGGAACTCGTCGGCGGTCAGGCCCGCCACGAGTGCCCCAAAGGGATTCGCTCCTCCCATATGGATCTGCCCCATCCGCCCGAACGCCCACCCGGAGTGGCTGTCGCCAAACAAAGATCCGGGTGGGCGTTCGGGCAAATTCTATGTTTGGCTGGGAAGAGCATGGCATTCGGGGACCCTCCGCTCCCCGAATCATCACCTGTTATCTAAACTGTTAGATTTGCGATACAAATAAACCGCTCTTCGGCGGCTTACGTGTTCGTTCAGCTGCGCTATGCCGTGGGCATAGATTCTGCTATTGTCGCAACTGGCTGGCAGGGTGCGACCCCTATCAATGTAATGCCGGATGTTATTGGTGGGCACATAAGAACCATTCTTATCAGTGATATAGTGTCGGATGTATTGCATTTCGCATGAATTGTGCATTTTGCAACAATGTAACGATAGCAACGTCGATCGGAACGCAATGAATAAGACTGATTTGCTCAATTTAATTCGCAATGAAGCTGATGAAATCCTTATTGATATCAGCAATATTCGTGATGAAAAAAGGAAAGCAGCTGAATTCAACAAGCGGATTGTTAAAAAAAGGGACACTAGGCTTAGCCAGACGGCAGAAGGGCAATCGGACCCTCAAAAACTGCTCGATCGTCTACTGCTGACATCATACGCATATTATGTAGTAATGCTTGAATACAGGAATGCAATCTGGAAATACGACTACATGGCATTTTCGAGGCGCATTGGCGAATTATGGGAACCGTTCTGTAAAATTGTTTTTGCCCATCCCTTGAATAGCCTGTCTTTTTTCGAACCTCCTTCATTTACTGAAATACAAGATTCTATGCAGTCTGAAACTAAAGAATTCATCATCAAACTTGAGATTCCTGAAGAACAAAAAAGAGATCTTTCGGATTACTATCTTGTTGCTTGGGACATGATTGATAGCAGTAACATAAACATGTCTCTAGACATGCATTTCAAACAAAATGACAGGTTCTATAACGTTGATTTCAAGAGCGGTTTTTCAAGCAACGAAAAAGGTAATACGAATCGCCTGCTCCAGGTAGCAGGCATTTACGCCGCCCTTTCCAACAAATATGAGTGTCTGATATTCGTCAGGCAGCCTGAAGACGAGAACAATCATTATCTCCAAACGCTGAAGAATTCACCACATTGGCAAGTCTTTTGCGCCGAAGATGCCTATTCCAAGATGAAGGAATTTACGGGGTTTGACTTGAAAAAATGGATGGTTCTGAACATCGATTGGATGGGAGACTTTTCTAAAGAATTCGCAGACTACATTCTCGATAACGACTTAACCAAATATCTCACTTGGTAGGACGATAAAATGGCAGATCAATTTCAAGCCTATTATACAAATGACTGTGAAATAACTGACTACATGGTCAGAATGCTTGATATAGAATCAGGCGACAGAATACTGGAACCTTGCGGAGGAGCTGGAGCATTCATCGATGCAATTATGCGAAACTGCGGTTCTCCTCGAATTGATACATGTGACATTGATCCCAATGCAGTTGGGAAGCTTCAGGAAAAGTATGGAGACAACAAGGCGATCTCCGTCAGGCAGGCCGACGTCCTGTTTGACGATTTTTTTGATCAAGTCGCAAAATCGCCGATATACGACAAAATCATAGGAAACCCTCCTTATGGAGCGTGGCAAGATTACGACAGGCGCGCAGAGTTAAAGAAAAAGTTTCCAGAATTATATGTGAAAGAAACCTATACTCTCTTTTTGTACAGGTGTCTCTCTTTGCTTCGGGATGGAGGAAAGCTGTGTTTCATCATCCCCGATACATTTTTGTTCTTGCACATGCATGAGTATTTACGACGGTTTATCTTAGAAAACACCCAGATAAACGAAATACTGATTTTCCCGAGCAAACTATTTCCCGAAGTATCTTTCGGCTATAGCAATCTCTGCATCATAACCCTGACTAAATATGATAAAGACAGCGCTTTGAACAATACGATCGACATCTATAAGGGATTTAGGCATACCTCCGAATTTCATGGGTCTTTCGATTTGCCGCATATCTCTTCCTTTCATCTCAGACAGGCAAATATCCTGCGCGGTGAAAGCTGTTCTTTTATCCTGAGTGACAATTTGATTTTTGAGGTCATCAACTCAAAACTCGAAAAGCTGGGCGATATTGCAAACTGCGCGACAGGAATTTACACAGGTGACAACAAGCGTTTCATTAGAAAACTGAACGAAGCAACCCGTAATGGAAAAGGCTATTCCGTAGTAAATCCTGCCTGCATTTGCGGCAATTGGAACAGCATCCAACCTATCGAAGGAACAAATTGCTATATCTCATTTGCAAAAGGAGCAAGCAAAACAAAGTATGTCCAATTAGAGGATGAGTGGTATATCGATTGGGGAGTTGAAGCCCAGCGACATTATAAAAATGACAAAAAGGCACGATTCCAAAATAGCGAGTATTACTTTAAAAAGGGCATTGGCATTCCCATGGTCAAGAGTAAAGTCGTAAAAGCTGTTTTAATGTCTAATCGGGTGTTCGATCAGAGCATAGTCGGCATTTTCCCCAATAAAGAGGAGCATGTTATCCCTTTATTAGGCATTCTTAACTCAGACACAGCGAATCAGCTAATTCATGCTATTAACCCGACGGCAAATAACTCTTCTAATTATCTAAAGCGCATACCTATTCCGCCAATCGATGGCGAATGGGCCAGGCGCCTATCTAAGGCTGTCGTCGAGATGATCTCTAATCCCAGAAACAGTGCACTTCAAGCGGAAATAGACAGGATGGTGTATGAGGCTTACATAGCCGCACTATAACCTTGTAAGGAAGGTCGTCTACGATGGGCTACAAGGAACTGATTAAGAGCGGAGCCGATGTGACCGATATTCAGCAGTACCTGGTAGATGGCGAAATGACTGCCATCACCATCCGTATCCCGAAGAATCTTCGAGACAGCGCCAAAGAGGTCGCGGAACTCCATGGTATGAGCTTCAGCACGTTGATTCGCAAATGCATGATTGACAAGCTTTCGAAAATCGAGAAGGGCTAACATGGCCGACATCACAAAACTCGAGAAGAGGCTCGGCGGCAAGATTCATGCCGACGCAATCATGGGCAGGATCGTTCGCAACGCGATCTGGGTTGACATGGGCGAGACCAACATGCGGCAGCGCCGCGGATAGGCCGGTAGCACAAATAGCACCGGGGCCGGTGTCGGTCCCGGTGCCCAAGCGCAATATCGGCAGAGCCGTTTCGCAATATTCAGCAGTGCTCAACGAGCAAATACTCACTACCCCATGTTTTAGGGCAGCAATGCGCATCCCTTAACCCCTACCTTCGATCTTATGAAGCTCTGGTTGAAGCGTCGTTATATGGTTCAATGCACACAGCAGCACGGTTCTATCACGCTCAAAGCAAAATCGAAACCACGCGTATACTCCCAGGATAACCAGAAATGCGGCCAGAAGAGCCACCGCGATCTCGACCGGCAACGTAGACAAATACGCTCCGACTGCAAGAGAGATAATCATACCGATTAGGTTAAGAGCCCAGCTCGTATAATGCGTCTCGGTAACCGACCGTTCAACTATCTTGCATTTCTTTTCCAGGCTAATGTCCTCGCCGGCCTCACCAAGAGAAAAGTCCATTCCTGAAATTAAATCGAGTAATTCAGCCTCACTGTAGTCGCTCTTTTTAAATCTCTTAATAAAGAAGCCAGTAGGACCAAAACCATAGACCCGGTCTTTTTTACGAAATAGTTCCTTATAGGCGATTCCCATTGTTAGCTCCTTAAAGCACTAATTCCATTTACGCTACCGTTCTATCATTTCGTCCGGACAGTTTTCAGCGGCTTGTCGACATCCATTCGCGCGGACATCCCGCTCACTAAATCCTCGCCCAATTACTCCTCGCGCTTCTCATACCCCCGCCTGAGCTTCCTCCCGAGCTCCGCAGCATTGCGCTTCGTTTCCTCGACAAACAGGTCATCGATAGCCCTGTCGATCCGCACGCAGGTCTCGAAGTGCTCGTCCTTCCAGGGCAGATCGAGGCCCAAGCTCGTATCCCAATAGCCGCCGAGCTTTGCGTTGATTACTTCCTCGGGATACAGCACGTCGCGGCGAACGTCTTCGATCACCTCGCCCTCGTCCATATCGCAGGCTGCGTCGCCCTCCTCGAGGCACTTGCGTAGCTCCTTTTGCTCGCGGATACGATTCAGCACGCTGGAGCACACCACGGCCAAAAAACGATAGCGTTCGCACAGGTCCCATTCGCCGCCAAGCCATACCCGGCAGCCCAGAATGACGCTTGCAGGCTCCTCGTTCAGCAGGAACAATTCCCACGGATACACTTCGGTACACGCGTCCTCTCCCGGCCTTTACGCGCCACCGCGCGTAAAGGCGCACGGCTCTACGTCGTAATGGCCAAAGCCGTGGCCCACATCGCGACGATTGATGGCATGCTTGGGCAGCAGGACAATCTTGTCGCTGGGCTCGGGGTCGATCTTCCGCAGCTTTTTGACCTTGCGGCGGGCGCGCTTTAGGCTGCGCTCGCTATCGCCATAGTCGCGGGCGTCCGACTTGCCGCCGTATCGCAGGGCGATCTCGCGCGCCAGGAACTTTGTGTCCGCCGCGCACAGCAAGTCGCTCACGGTAGGCAGGTCTTCCCACTCAATACCGTCGACATCCCAAATCCTGCTCATGTTCAACCTCTTTCTGGCTGTGAATTTACGCACCTGTTCGCCCTGCTCAACGTACTTGTAAGGCATGCGCCCCGCTAGAGCGCCTTCTTGCTAGGCGCAATCACCTCGTCCACTAGGCCCAGCTCCAAAGCTCGTTTGGCGTTGCACCAGCAGTCGCGCTCGGTGAGCTCGTGGAACTCCTGGGCGCTCAGGTTGCCGTTCTCGGCCAGCAGCTCATCCAGCTCGGCGCGCATGGCTGCCGTGTGCCGCGCCGCAATCTCGATATCGGTCTGCTGCGCCATACCCGTGCCGCCCATCAGTTGGTGGATGAGCACCTGCGTGTGGCGGTACACCTGGCGGCGGTCGCCGCAGGCCAGGATCACCGCGGCCATCGAGGCCACGACGCCCTCGCCCACTGTGGTCACGGGGCAGTCGAGCGACTGCATGGTGTCGATGAGCGCCAGCCCCGCCGTAACGCTGCCGCCCGGGCTGTTGATGATGAGGGTGATGGGCTCGGTCGCGCTTTGGTGCTCCAGCACCAGCATGGACTTAATGAGGCCGTTGCAGGTCACATCGTTGACCTCGCCCTCCAACAGCAGCACACGGCTGTTGAGCAGCTCGCTTGCCATGTCGACGGCGGCAACGCGGCCGTCCTTGGACTTCTTGATGATGCTGGGCTCACGGTACATAATGGGCATGGTTAATTCCTTTCTATATGGGATCGATAAGGGGAGCTGACCGCACGGCTCATGGCAAACAGAGGCCGTGCGGCCAAAATACAGGTCAGAATACGCGAAGCTGCAAGGGCTAATCCCTCAGCCACTTGGCCGCATTGGGATGGCCGTCGCAAAAGTACTTCTTGGCGCGGAAGGGACGCATGCCGGTCACCTTGACCAGGCAATCGGTGCGAGGCATAAGCCCAACCTCGCCCGGGGTCATCACGTAACCGCGCACATCTACGGCAGTGCGCTCGGCACCCACGTAATTGGTGCCCAAAATCGACTCGCCACACAGTTCGCTTATGTAGTTCTGCGTCGCGATATTGCTGCCGCCACCCATATAGACCAAGCTATCGCAGTTATCGAGGATGGTAAGCGCCGTGGAGCTGCCGTACACGCCGTCGAGCTGGCTCAGCGATTGCGCGCACATCAAAAAGCTAATGCCGCGACTGCGCACGGTCGCAATACTGCGCTCAAAATCGGGGATGCGTCCCACATTGGGAAACTCATCGAGCACAAACTGCACGCGACGCTGCAAATGTCCGCTGGGGCTGGCATCGGCGCGACGCTGAGCCAGGTTAAACAGCTGTTTAAGTGCAACGTTCGCAAGCCATGCATTGGCCGAGTCGTTGTCGCTCACCTTAAGATCGATCACGCGCTTGCCCTCGTCAATACGATCAAGCCGCATCTCGTCATGCTCAAAAACGCGCATGAGTTGGGGCGTCTTAAGCCGCGAGATAGTTGCATTGAGCGTGATCAGGATGCTCTTAAGCGTCCTATCGGCTGCCCCACGAAAATCGCGATACTGCTCAACGCCGTACAGGTCCGCGTTCACCGCCCCATACTTATCGAGGAACTCCTTGGACTCCACTTCCTCCACAAGGTAGTCCAACGGGAATCGTCCCTCGCCATCTCCCGTGACTTTGATGAGCGCGGCCAGCTTAAAGACGTTGTTCATCTTAAGGTAGCGGCGTGGAGCATTGGGGTCCTCGCCCGGCGCAAGGGTGCCGGCAAGGCACTCCAGGAGATACAGGATTCCAACAATTGCTCGAAGCAGCAGATCGTTTGCGTTATCCCAAAACGGATCATACCTAAAGCTACGACGGTCAGGATCGACCCCCTCCATAATTGCCGCCACTGTGGTGGGGATATCCTCGACATCCATCACGTAGCGCAGAGGGTCGTATCCGGCCGACTGCTCGGGATTAACAGTATCGAGAACCGTTACCTCGTAGCCGTCGTCTTCAAAGCCCTTCCCCGTACGGCGCAGCAGCTCACCCTTGGTGTCTGTGACCACATAGCAGCACTCATGGTGATTGAGCAGGTTGGGCAAAATAAAACTCGCCGTTTTGCCGCTGCCGGTGCCTCCAAAGGCAAAAACATTGTTGGACACGCTTGTCTCCCAATGCTTGTCGTCCTCGTAGAAAGCCACTGTGGCACCTTGTGCCAAGATCACATCGCGCTGCTCGTCGCCGGATGACAGCGCCTGCATCTCCTCCCTGGTCGCCCACTTCTTGGTCTGATACTCCGTTTGCTGCGCGGCCTCGTAGCCGAACATCTTGATAACTGACATGGCATGGCCCCTTTCTTGTCGGAAGATCCGGCTGGCTGCTAGGAAATACGGTCGACGTCGGCGTCCTCATTGGGGCTCGTCATATGCGGAAATTTGACCGCGCCGTCGATCAGACGCTCGGTCTGCGACAAATAGCTCTCGCGTGCCGCGACCGAGACCGTTTCATCACGCAAATACGCAAGCAGCGCATTAATCATCAGCTTATCGAGCAAGTCATACTCTTTAGCCCGAGCGCGGTTGAGGGTATAGCGGTCCTGGAGTTCCCGCACCTTAGTTGCCAAATTGATTTCCATCTTTTCCTCCATGCAATAAAAAGTGTGTCGTTCGTCCGAAATTGCCTCAAACGGGCGCTTGACGCATAGCTCAAAGCTGAAACGTGGGCTCGCATCGAACACGCGTCGCTGCACCTTGAGGTAGCGCTTATAAAACATGACGGCATCGTCTTCGTCCGCCGTAAAGCCACGCGAACCATCGCGGTGCAGCCGGTCGTATGGCTTTCTGCCGTCGATATGGCGCACGAAGATAGACGGGACATAGGCATGCTTCTTGGTGCTGTACTTCATCCCTGTCGTAACTTCCTCAAATAAGAGAACGCCAGCCGATTTGAAACTCGCAGAGTGCCCGTGTCCAAACATGCTCACCACAGTCGCCACGCTTTCCATGCGACTATCGCGAGGGGGGAAATACAGCGGCAGCAAAGCGAGTGTCGCGGCAGTCAAAAGTTCGCGGGCCTCGTGTACGTCGTCTCGATGCTGTTCGGGCACCATCCCGGGAATATCGGACGAGCACTTTTCCAGCACGTCAACGAGCGTCTTGGCTAGGCGCTCAACGTTCTTCTCGCCGCAGTACGGACACGGAAGCGGCCGCTCTGTCTTCCCGTTCATTTCGCACATGCTGCGAAGATCCTCGTCGATTGCATTGAGGAATGCCCTGTAGATGTCGTCTTTGCTTTTCACGAACGACCTTCCTTTCTGTAGTAGGTGCTTGTAAGGAGTATGTTCTTGGTCTTAGAATTATCTGAATCTGGGTTGGTGTCGTAGACTTTGCTCTACGCCTAGGTGGTGGGCGTTGCTGCATAATTGCCACTTTCGTCGTGCGATTACATTACAAGTGGCAGCAAGCCTTTGCTATTGAGTTGGTTTTTGATTGAGGCAAGGATAACACGCTTTGCTGTTCTCAGCATTAGAAATTTTTAAAATTATCTGCTAAAGTTATATTCACCAAGAAGAAAGGGCTTTATACATGCGTGAAACCACATCATCATTGCCACGCCTCACTGCCGCTGCCCTCTCGCGCGCGCTTAACCTGGAGCACGGCAGCCGCCTGCTCACCGTCCGCCTGCCTGGCGCCGTGGATGCCGAAGATCTCGCTAAGTGCTTTGCCCTAAACGGTAACGGCGAGCCCGATATTTGTGAGCTTGAACCCGGCAAGCAGGATACAAGTGACGGCGAACTCGCTCCAGTGTTTATCGATGTGTCAAACTACTATCGTGCAAACAAGCGCGATGTCGAAAAAGACTGCGCCGCGTTCATCGATTATTTGGAACCTGGCTACCTCGATTTTTGTGACTGGGGTCCTTTTATTTGGTGCCTATATGCTCTCGCCCTTTCAGGCCGCACTCGAGCAGCCGTGGTGCTTCCCGCCGATCTACTCGATAGAGCCGAACAAGCGCGCACGATTTTGATACGCGAAGGCCTCATCGAGAGCGTCGTTTATTTACCGTTTTCCGAACCCGCGCCCCATATGGCGGGCGCACTTCTCATAATGTCATCGGGAAATCGCAGCGTGGCATTTCGCAGCGTAATCGAATCCGGACCGCGTTTTCAATATGTAGCTAAGAGATCGTATTATTCAGACGTCTCTTTTACCATCTCGCCCGACTGGACTCACATTAATACAAACACGCCCAGATCGACGCCTATCGAAACGTCCGTTTTCGCAACACGAGAGTTGCTCCAGCACCACGCCGCTCTCTCAAAAGGCAAAATCAGCCTCATCGCCATCACCCGAAACTACAACGCCACACTCGGTGACTCTTTTACACGAGTAGCGCCATTCATGCCCCGCGAGAGCACGACATCAAACGACATTGACGCAGTCGAGGTGCGCCGAATCTCATCTCAGGATTTTCAAGACGGTAATCTTCTGCCTGCAGATGCTGCAGAGAGTGCAAATGGGTCGGACTCTAAATACGTAAAAGTGGACCCCAGCGTTCTCGATCGCTATGAACTCCGCGCGGGCGATATCGTCATGCCGCGCATGCTGGGTCGCTCTGGCGCATCCAACCTGCTCGTCGTCAGCGCCGCAGACGCAAAGCAGCACTTGGTTGCTTCACATAACACCACCGTCATTCGCCCGTCATTCCAAACAATGACCGAAGAGGAACGCGTAGTGTTTTCGGAGATAATCGTTGGATACCTTACCGAAGGCCATGGGGCACAGCTGCTTCAAGCATTAACCGAAGCAGCCAGGATGCGCGCTATTCGTCCTTCTGATCTGTTCGAAATTGAAGTTCCGGCGGCGCTTGACCCGCGCACGCGCGAGTACAGCGAATCCATCAATCGCTTTGCCGAGGTCGTAAAGGCAAAGAAACAAGCCGAGGCCGCTGTCGCCCAAGCCCAGCGCAACCTCGAAGCCGCAAAAAAGGCCGTCACTCAGGTGATCGACCAAGCCTGCGAGTAAAACAGATACAGCAGAAACGCCCCAAGCCGGCGGCAGGACCACCTCCCGCCGCCGGCTTAGTTATCTGGGCTACTCCCATCTCATGGTTTGAGGATTCCATTTGCACACACTCATCGAACGATCAAAGCATGGCGCATATAACCTATTGACGACCTCTTCCGCCCCGGCAATATTCCCCGCGAGCTCAAGCACCCCCGCCTGCCTCGCCATCTTTGCGTACTGCGCAGAGCCATTTTGCTTCCACCAAAGAGGCGCTACGAACTCTTTCGGCATTGCTATCTTGCGAGCAGACGCTTCATTCTCAACTCTCTCAGCAAGCGTTGCCCCATCTACGGAGCAAGTTTTCGCGTACACCAAGATGTCGACGATGTCCTTGATTCGCGAAGATGCTCGACCGTCATGCAGCTCTATCATTGCGAGCAATTTGTCTGCAAGGGCGCTCTCCACTCGACATACCCGATAGTCGCAAACCGGGAGCCCCTCGATATCCAAACGATCGACCGGTGCAAGAATTTCAGGCTCAAGTCCCCGCACCTCATCAACCACCAAATCAATTGAAATTGGTTGCAGCTTCTTGGCCCCCATAAAGGGAGTAAACCACACCTTCGTACCACATCGATACTCATCCTCTGCCTTAATTTGCTCCGCGCGATCAAAGACAAACGAAACGAAATCGTTTAGGTCAATCGATGCCGCCTGCACCAGATCGGCAATAGCTTCTTCGAGACTCTCCTCTTGAGCGACCAAGTCAATATCTCTTGTAACACGCGCATCGAGCGTTCGCGCCAGGACACTTTGGCCACCCTTGAGTACGAAGCGGCTGTCGTCTCCCTTAAAAACGCGGCACAAAAGACGGTGAAAGTAGAAACCAGCGATCGCCCGATTAGTATCCATCGGCGACTGCCTTGCGGCATTCCTAACAGCCATCTCCAATGCGGCAGGCGTCTTGTACTTCACCATGTCCTCCGTTTCGCGTTAGTCATTCAGCACCATCAGTAGAGGTCTCATTAGCTCGCGTCGTTTGGCGGTTTTAGAGTTTGCTTCTACAAGTTCTTTCAGCCGCTGCGTATTAAGTCCACGCCCAAGCGCATCGTGATAGGCATCGGTAATTAATGAGGGGTCCTCGTAATCGAGGCATAGATCGACAAGCGTGCGCTCGGGTTTGGTAACCGGCAGGCCGTCGAGCCAGACGATATCCTGCTCAGCAATATCACGCTTTGCAAAGGAAAGAGATTGGTTTCTTGTATTGATGCGCGTAGGCGCGGTCATCCTGTAGGGGGACAGATAGAAATCGCCCATTTGCTGTAGGTTCGCCGCGGTCGTACCACTCACGGCGATGCCGTCCCACTGACGTTTTCTCTCCCATGCGCAAAGAGAGGGATTGGTGAGCTTCCAAAGGGCGTTGAGCTCGTCGGTGTCTCGGCGCTGCGTGCCACACATCCGGTAGGCGCCGTGACATATCCGTTCAAGACGCCCTACGCGGCATGAGTGCGCCAGCGCATCTCGAGAGATGTCCATGCGTGCCGCCTGGGCCGTAGTGAACACGCCCTCGCTCTCGGAAAGCTCACTTATCGCCGTTATGTTGCTAAAGTACTTCATGTTGCAATTGTAAGATATTTTCATACTTTTGCAACGCGATTTTGATTTCACATGACCGGCGCGCCTTGCTTATCCCACTCCTGCCGCCGCTTTCCCACCGGAGCACCATCCCCCGTTATCGAGGTCTAATACTTTTCCCGCAAAGTGAACGGCTGTTTTTGGCCCCTGAAACATCCGCATTTTTCGACAGCAAAATCGCTGGATTCCGACATCGAAACCGCAGGAAACGGCGCTCTCAAAGTGTCGATGCTTCGGGGGTCCGATTTAGCTCGTTCACTTCTCGGGAAAAGTATTAGACCTTGGTTCCTGGCCGTTTCGGAGGACGTACCTACTCCAACCCCGGGCCGGCGTACTTCCTTGTCTCCGAGTCGTAGCTCAGCACGGCGACCTCGCCGTTCTTCATGACGTTCCCATCGATGTAGTAATGGCTAGCCCCGTCATGCCAGATACCGCGATAGCCCGCAATGCCCGAGACCACCTCGGTGTTGATATGACCGGCGATAACATCCAGATAGAACTTACGCCCCACGTAATCGGGCGGCATCATGGTAAACGACTCGGTAGGCGTGCCCATCTTCCAGTAGTCCCCAGCTTCTTCGTCAACGCCGGCATGCACAAAGACCTGATCAAAGGGGCTCTCGTAAACGTAAGGAAGATTGCGAACCCACGCGATAATGTCCGTATGTTCGGCCTTCATGCATTCAACCGTATAGGCGTAGGCCTCCTCGAACTTCCTGAGCCTCAACAGATGCTTGACGTGCTTGAATGCCTCGGCATCTAGGAAGCTCTTGGCCGTTGCCAGATTGCTGTCGGCAAGTATCCATGCTTGCGTAAAATTGGGATCTTTCACCTCGTCGATGTACTCGAGGAACATCTCCTCGTGGTTGCCGCGCAACGCCACGACGCGATCGCCGTAACGTTTTTGCAGGTCCATGACAAGCTCAAAGACCCCAAGCGAATCGGGGCCTCGGTCGCAGTAGTCGCCCAGCAGGACCAGCTTGGAGTCCCGGGCATCGAGGTCGATGGTGGAAAGCGATGCCTTAAAAGCATCAAGACACCCGTGAATGTCACTCATAGCGTAGATATGCACGTATGACCCCCTGTTTGCGTCGAGATCCCGCTCGCTTGCGCCCGCGCGCCGCTGCGGTTCCTCTGATTTCGCGGACGGCGGGCAACTTTGCCCCATCACGCCCTTCAACGTCGGTAATAAGTATATCTCGCCGTGCGGACACAAATTTACGCCTGAGCTCCGGGCACCCCGTGCGCTTGGCCTCCGCCCCACCCAAAAACTCATCCAACATTAATCTTGGCTCAAGAATCGCTTAATCTATAACCTGCACTATAGAGTTCGACCAAGGGCGGGGCGGCGCCGCGCAACGCAGGCCGCCGAACGCAACGCTCGCACCCGGGCAGATCGCCCGGCGTCGCGCCCATCGAACGAAAGGACAGGTCATGGACGACCTCGAAAAAGTTGAAACCATCCGCACCAAGTGCAACGTGAGCTACACCGACGCCAAAACCGCGCTCGACGCCGCCGACGGCAACGTTCTGGACGCCATCATTTGGCTCGAGTCGCAGGGCAAGACCCAGGCCACGTCGGCTCACGCCGCCACCGAGTCCGAGCCGGTCGATGAGCCCTCGGCCGAGATGGTCGCCGCACAGGTCGCCTACGAAAAGTCGAGCGAAAAGACCGACTTCTCCAAGAAGATGGACAGCGTGTGGGAGTACCTCAAAAAGCTCTTCCGCCTGAGCCTAGAGACCAAGTTTGTCGCAACGCGCCGCGACGCCATCATCCTCAACGTCCCCATCCTGATTCCCATCATCGCCTTGTTTGCCTGGGGCGCCACGGTATGGCTGATGCTGCTTGGCCTGTTCTTTGGCATGCGCTACCGCATCGACAGCGACGGTGACGTGCCCGGCAGCATCAACAACCTGATGGATCACGCCGCCGACGCCGCGGATGGCATCAAGCAAAATCTGAACGACGACAAGTAATCTCAGACGGGGGCACGTATGGCACGAATCCTGATCGTAGAGGACGAGGAGAAAATCGCCCGCTTTGTGACGCTCGAGCTGGAGCACGAGGGCTACCAGGTGGAGCACGCCGCCGACGGCCGCACCGCCGTGGATCTGGCGCTGGAACGCGACTACGATCTGATTCTGCTCGATGTGCTGTTGCCGCAGCTCAACGGTATGGAGGTGCTGCGGCGCATCCGCAAGCACAAGGACGTGCCAGTGATCATGGTCACCGCGCGTGATGCCGTGATGGACAAGGTGGCCGGGCTCGATGCCGGCGCCGACGATTACCTGACCAAGCCGTTTGCGATTGAGGAGCTGTTCGCACGGATCCGCGTAGCGTTGAAGCGCGCGGAGGCTGTGCGGGCGGCTTCGGGTGCGGGTGGCGTTGAGACCGGCACCTGCGCGGCAGGCGGCGCGGCTGCGGCTGCCACCGCGATGCCCCCGGCTGGCGGCTCGGCTCCGGCCGCCGCGCCCTCCCCCGCCGCGCTCACCGTGGGCTCGGTCGCGCTCGATCCCGACCGCCGCGAGGTCACGGTCGCGGGTTCGCCGATCGTGCTGACCGCCCGCGAGTTCGACGTCCTCGCCCTGCTTATGGCGCATGCCGAAACCGTGCTCACGCGCGAGCGCATTGCGCACGAGGCGCTGGGCTACGAGTACGTGGGCGACACCAATAACGTCGACGTACACATCGCGCATCTGCGCGCCAAGATCGAGGACGCCGGCAGCGCCCGCATCATCCAGACCGTACGCGGGGTGGGCTATGTCTGCCGCGCGTAACGCCGAGACCAAGCGCGTCACTTCCATCGCCCGCGCCATCAACTGGAGCTACATGTGGCGCCGCCTGATGAGCTACGTCTGGCTGGATCTGTTGCTGCTGGTTGCTGCGGCGGCGATCCTCATGTTTGGCTACAACCAGACGCTGCCCGACGGCACGTTTACCGCAGGCTGGATTCCCGGCGGCACCGTTCGCGCCATGTCGTTGGCACCCGCGCACGGCTGGGACTTGACCACGTTTACCTATACCGTCGAGCTTGCGCGCACCACTAAGACCTTCCCTCTTGCGCAGGACCTCATGGCGCTGTGGCCTCTCTACCTTGTCGTTGCAGGCTGGCAGGTCATCAGCGTGCTCGACATGCTCGGCGGCGCCCGCCGCGTGCGCCGCACCATGGCACCGCTCAACGACCTGGCCCTGCGTGTGGACGAGCTCGGCCGCATGCAGCTCGCCGGCGGCAAGATGGAAACGCTCGAGCAGGCCATCGAGCGTGCAAGCGTCGACTCACCGAGCGTCACCACCGGCGACGCCGACCTGGCGAGCATCGAGGTCGCACTCAACCGTCTGCTGCGCCAAATGCAAGAGGCCAAACTCCAGCAGATGCGCTTTGTCAACGACGCAAGCCATGAGCTGCGCACGCCTATCGCGGTGATCCAGGGCTACGTGAACATGCTCGACCGCTGGGGCAAAGACGACCCGGACGTACTGGCGGAATCCATCGCCTCGCTCAAGGCTGAAAGCGAGCACATGCAAGAGCTTGTGGAGCAGCTGCTGTTCTTGGCGCGCGGCGATGCCGGCCGCACCGTACTACGACGCGCGGATACCAACCTGGCTGCGCTGGTCGGCGAGGTGTGCGAGGAGTCGCAGATGATTGATTCTGGGCATGCGTACCGTCTGGCGTACGACGTCTCGCTTGCCAGCGACCCTCGCTGCGACGCGTCGGTCGATGTCGCGCTCGTGAAGCAGGCGCTGCGCGTGATCGTACAAAATGCCGCCAAGTATTCGGACGCGGGTTCGACCATCACGTTTGGCGTAACACCGGATGCGGGAGTGGGCTCGATCGACATAAGTGTTGAGGACGAGGGCATCGGCATGAACCAGGAATCCGCAGCTCACGCGTTTGAGCGGTTCTATCGCGCCGACAACGCGCGCGATGCCGGCGCACAGGGTTCGGGCCTGGGGCTCGCCATTGCCAAGTGGATCGTCGACAGCCACGGCGGCGTTATCGGCGTGACCTCGGTCGAAGGCGTCGGTAGCCGCTTTACGATTCGCCTACCGCGGTAAGGGGCGCTTCTCGCGAAACGAAGGTGAATGGTTTTCCCGAGAAGTGAACGACCTATTTTGGACCCCCGAAGCATTCACACTTTTTGGTGCCAAAACTGCAGGAAAAACTCGACTAAACCGCAGGAAATTCCGCCCTCAAAGTGTCGATGTTTCGGGGGTCCGATTTTGCTCGTTCACTTCTCGGGAAAACCATTCACCTTCGATTTTCAACAGCCCACCAGGCGGCCGCGCGGCATAAAAATGGGGTAAGGCCACGCGACCTTACCCCATTTTTCGTTAGCTATGACAGCCTGTGTGCTACTCGCGGCACAGGTGCACGGCGAAGCCGGCGAACTCGCGCTTAAAGTACACGAGCTTGGTGTCGCCGTCGGGCAGCAGCGCACGCGATTCCTCGTTGACCTCGAGTCCACGCTCGGCAAACCACTTCTCGGCCGCGTCGATATCGTTGACAGCAAAGCCGATGTGGCCCTTGGTGCCACGACCATTCTGCTTCATGATCTCGACCAGCGAATCGTTAAAGTACGAAACCGGGGTCTCGATAACGGGCAGGCCCATCATCGTCGAGAACAACTCCGCGATCTCCAGGGCGTCGGACGAATCGGTGGCGTTGATGCCCACATGGGCGACGCGCATGCCAAAGAGCTCGACCGGGTTGGCGTTCTGCTCACTCATACAGGCAGCGCCTACTGAGCCATGACGTCGAGGACGGCCTTCTCGGCAGCGACGCGGTTCATGCCGGTCATGAAGGGCACGCCGCTCACGTACGGGCAGGTGAGGCCCTCGGGGGCAACGGTGGTGGCGATCAGCAGGTCGGCGCCCTCGTCGCAAGCGTCCTTGGCCTCGGAGATGGCGCACTGCACGATCTCGTACTTGTCGGCATAACCGTTGGCGTCGAGCAGGGTGGCGACCTTCTGGGCAACGAGCGTGGAAGTAGCAGCGCCAGCACCGCAAGCCAAAACGATCTTCTTCATAGGTAATGTCTCCCTTCATGGTTTACTTTAGGTAAGTGTACCGCAGCGAGCGATGGCGCTCGGCCTCGATGCGCTTTTGTGCCAGTTTGCTTGCACGCTGCGTATAATACATCTAGCACGTATTGTCATACCGCTTGTTTTACGAGCGACCGAGGAGCTCAATATGCCCGATTCCCGCACACTCTGGACCGCCGTTGTCATTATTTGTATCGCCATATCGGTGTTCTTTAGCGTCAAAAAACGCACCACGTTCAAGCGCCTGCAGCAGCTGATGGCCGCCAAGCAGTGGGATGAGTTCGACCGCCTGCTCGACAGCAAGCTCACCAGCATGCTGTACCCACGCTACAACCGCGATTACCTGCGCCTGAACTCCTATCTGCTGCGCGAGGACCACAAGCGCGCCGACGAGATGTTCGACCTGCTGCTGGGCCTTAACCTGCCCAAGATGCAGCGTGTCGACCTGGTGATCAAGGCCTTCAACTACTACGTTGGCCAGGAGGACCGTAAAAAGTCCAAGGAGCTACTGCACGAAATCAAGGGCTTTGAGGGCGGCCAGGCCGAGGCGGTCGCGCACGAGTGCCAGCTGATGTATGACACGATGATTCTCAAGCGCCACAACGACATCCCCGAGCTGGAGCGCATGCTCGAGGAGGCCGGCGACGACAAGGTCAAGAGCTGCCGTCTGGAGTACCTGCTGGCCCTGCAGTACAAGAACAAGGGTGACGAAGCCAAGTTCCAGGAGTTCCTGGAAAAGTCGGGCCAGCACTCGATGGCCGTCAACGCGTAACGGACGGCTTGTGCTAGACTTCTAGTCTCACGGGGGCGTGGCGGAATTGGCATACGCAGGAGACTTAAAATCTCTCGCCGCAAGGATTGTGGGTTCGAGTCCCACCGCCCCTACCATTTGGCTTTTACGAGCTCGTGCCCCCCGGGGATGCGGGCTCGTTTCTATTACACGCCGGTGGGGCCCTAAATTGCGGTGGAATAGATCCTATTTATACCGTTTACCAGCTTATTTAGGAACTATTTCACCGCAACTCAGAGGGAAACGGTTAAAGGGCGCTCAGGCTCGGGGTCCAGCCGATGGTGGGGGTCGCGCCGTCGAGAACCTCGTTAATGGTGGCGGCCATGCCGGCGAGTAGGCTGTTCTCGCTTACGGTGAGCGTCTTGTAGCCACCGGCTCGCATGAGCTCGCGAATCACCACGGCACCCGCCAAGATCACGCCCGCGCGCTTGGGTTGCACGCCCGGTAACGCGGCAATGCCCGCAACATCCAGCGCGGACATGCGCTCGATAGCGGCCGAGACCTGCTCCAGCGACAGCTCGCGCAGGTGCACAAAGCTCGAATCATACGGCTCCAGCTCGTGGACCAGGGCCACCAGTGTAGTCACCGTGCCGCCCACCGCGACCAGACGCTCGGCGCGCTCAAAGTCGCTGGGCAGGCCTTCAAAATAGGCGGCGAACTGCTCGCCTGCCCACGCGGCAGCGGCAGTAAGCTCGCCGCGCGCGGGCGGCAACGCCGAGAAAAACCGCTCCGTCACGCGACGGCAACCGATGTCCAGCGAGCGCGTCCCTTCCAGCGCAAAAACCCCGCGCTCCGGCGCGTACACGCCAGTCGCGAGCTCCGTGGATCCGCCGCCCGAATCGGCAACAATGATGCGCTCGCCGGCAAAGTCGTGTGCCACGCCAAAAAACGTCAGGCGTGCCTCGACCTCGCCCGGAATCACCTGCGGTTCGAGCCCCAGCCCGCGCAGGCCGTCCAGCAGTAGCGCAGCGTTGGACGCATCGCGCGCGGCACTCGTGCAGGTGGTGCAGACGCACGCGGCCCCAAAGGCACGGGCCTCGTCCACAAACATGCGGCACGCAGCGAGCACGCGCTCAACGGCCGCCTCGCAAAAGCGGCCCGTCGCGTCCACGCCCTCACCCAGGTCGGTAATCTCGGTATGCTTGGACGAGTCCACGATTGCTCCGCCCTCGACCTGCGCTAATACCAGTCGCGACGACACCGTTCCCAGGTCGATCGCGGCCACCTTATAGCGTTTGCAATTTGTCATTGCGGGCTCCCCTCCGGGCGCTATTTGCCGTTGGACACGACCGTCTGGCCCTCGACGCCGTTAAACCCAAACAGCATGTCGAGCGCTTGGATGTACCACGGCGCGTCCTTACCGACTTCTTCGATTTCCTTGGCCACTTCGCTGGCCTTCTTGGCGTTTGAGGACTTTTTGCTCGACGAGGCATCAGAATCGTCGTCCAGGCCCTGCACTTCAATCCTCTTCTCGCCGGGCATCACCAGGCCCAGGTCCTCGGATGCCGCGTCCTTGATACCCTCCTCCGAGAGCAGCTTGTCGACGCTTTTTTGCAGGTCGTCGTTATATTGCTCGCGAATCTCGACCTGCTTGGCCAAGATGTCGCTCGAGCGTTTTGCCACATACAGGTCGCGCACGGGGAAGTACAGGCTCACGAGCGCCAGGGCGACGACAATGCCAACAAACAGCCCTCGCTGGGGACCGTGGGTAAAGTCGTAGATTGCCTTGACCACCGCGTTATCGTTGGCGTAATGCATGAAGTCCGAGCCCGAAAGACGGTTCGAGGGCCTACTCGGCTTTTCATTCGTTTGAGCCGAGGAACGCTGAGCATGCTCCGAATGCGCCGGGCGCACCGAACGTGGCGGACGGTCCGTCGGTGTATTCATTTGAGCACGGGAGCGTGAGGCACTTGTCGGTCGCTGCATGGAGCGGTCGGCACCGGCGTAATCGGACCCGCCAAGCTGCACCGAATGCGCACGGCGAGGTGACGGCTCACGCGAACCGACGGAATAGTACCTGTTGTCGTAAATCTGATCCATGTGCGCCTTGTGCGGTTGAGGTTTGTTTGCGCTAAGTCTTTTAGTTATAGCACGAGTGCGCGCACCGCCTTCGGCGGCCCTTGCTCGACATAAAAAAGGCGCTGAGCCATATGGCCCAGCGCCCAATGGGGTGCTCAACAGTGCCCGGCGGGAGCGAGGCAAATCCGAGTCAGCCCCGCCCCCGCACACGCCACTTGCCTAGCGAATGTTGTAGAACGCGGTCTTGCCGGCATAGCGCGCGCTGCCCTCGAGCTCATCCTCGATACGGATGAGCTGGTTGTACTTGGCGATACGGTCACTGCGGCACGGGGCGCCCGACTTGATCTGGCCGGCGTTGACGCCCACAACGAGGTCGGCGATCGTGGAATCCTCGGTCTCGCCGGAACGATGGCTCACGATGCAAGCGTAGCCGGCCTCCTTGGCGGTCTCGATGGCCTCGAGCGACTCGGTGAGCGTGCCGATCTGGTTGACCTTGACCAGGATCGCGTTGGCGGCGCCCAGCTCGATGCCCTTCTTGAGGCGCTCGGTGTTGGTGACGAACAGGTCATCGCCCACCAGCTGCACCTTGTTGCCAATGCGACGGGTGAGCTCAACCCAGCCGTCCCAGTCCTCCTCGGCCATGCCGTCCTCGATGGAGATGATGGGATAGGTGTCGACGAGCTTCTCCCAGTAATCGACCATCTGGGCACTCGTGTACTCAACACCCTCGCCCTTGAGCTCGTACATTCCGGTCTCGGCGTTGTAGAACTCGGTCGAGGCCGGATCCATGGCGTACATGAAGTCGACGCCGGGCTTAAAGCCGGCCTTCTCCACGGCCTTGGTAATGTACTCGAACGGCTCGGCATTGGTCTTGAGGTTGGGTGCGAAGCCGCCCTCGTCGCCCACGCCGCCGCCCAGGCCGGCCTCGTGCAGCACGCCCTTGAGGGTATGGTAGACCTCGGCGCACCAACGCAGGCCCTCGGCAAAGCTCGGGGCGCCCACCGGCATAATCATGAACTCCTGGAAGTCCACGTTGTTGTCGGCATGCACGCCGCCGTTGAGGATGTTCATCATAGGCGTGGGCAGCAGGTGGGCGTTGACGCCGCCCAGGTACTGGTACAGCGACAGGCCCGCCGACTCGGCAGCAGCGCGGGCGACGGCCAGCGACACGCCCAGAATGGCGTTGGCGCCGAGCTTGGTCTTGTTGGGGGTACCGTCCGCGGCGATCAGCGCGGCATCGACGGCGCGTTGGTCGAAGGCATCGAGACCCACGACGGCATCGGCGCACTCGTCGTTAACGTGCTCGACGGCCTGCGAAACGCCCTTGCCCAGGTAGCGGCCCTTGTCGCCATCGCGCAGTTCGCATGCCTCAAAGGCGCCGGTCGAAGCGCCCGAAGGCACCATCGCGCGACCGAAGCTGCCGTCCTCGAGCACGACCTCGACCTCGACGGTGGGGTTGCCGCGGCTGTCGAGCACCTCGCGGCCGTAGACGTCCAAAATGTCACTCATGTTGTCTCCCTCTCACTTGGAAACGTAGTGGATGCAAACGACTGGCCGACCGTGCACCATCGGTGCGCCTCCGTAAGTTAGCCATGTCGCACTTTTTGCATTATGCCCTAAGTTAACCTAGGGATACAATTGTTTTTCGAAAAATTTAGCGGGAACGATAAGGCATGTCAGCCCCGTCGTTCCCGCAGTCTTACTCCTCTGCCTTGGCGGCATCCCAGAGGTCATTGAGGCCGTGGGTCGAAAGCTCGGCCAGATCCACATGGGCGTCTGCAGCCATCTGCTCCATCGCGGCCCAGCGGCGGCGGAACTTTGCCGTGCTGGCGCGCAGGGCGCTCTCGGCGTCGATCCCCTCCTTACGCGCGACGTTGACCAGGGCAAAGAGCAGATCACCAAACTCCATCTCGCGCTCGGGCGAGCCGGGCTCCTCGGCATCAAACTCGGCACGCTCCTCGGCGACCTCGTTCCACACGTCCTGGACCGTCTCCCACTCAAAGCCCACGGCCGCGGCCTTGCGTGACACCTTCTGCGCCTGCATCAGCGCCGGCAGGTGCGTGGGCACGCCGTCGAGCAGGCCCTCGGGCGCAGCCTCGCCCGCCGCCACGGCCTTGTCCTTGGCAGCTTTCTCGGCAAGCTTGACTTCGTCCCAAATCTTGAGCACCTCGTCGGAGTTATCGGCATCCGCATCGCCAAACACGTGCGGGTGGCGGCGGATGAGCTTGGCATCGATATCGCGCGCCACGTCGGCCAGCGTAAACTCGCCGGCGTCTGCCGCGATCTGCGCGTGCAGCACCACCTGCATGAGCACGTCGCCCAGCTCCTCGCGCAGATGCGCCGCGTCGTCTGCCTCAATACAGTCGAGCGCCTCGTAGGCTTCCTCGATCATGTTCTTGCCAATGCTCTGATGCGTCTGTTCGCGGTCCCACGGGCAACCATCGGGCTGACGCAGGCGCCAGATGGTCTGCACCAGATGCTGCAACTCTGCCGACGCGTCGACCAGCGTCGACAGATCGCGCGAGCCCTCGGCATTTTGCTGAGCCATGTGCTGCGCCATGGTTATTCCTCCTCCAGGATCACGTGGCGGAACGCGCCGCTCTCGTAGATGCCGTAGCTGTGCGAGCCGTCCTTGGGGATGCTCACGCTACCGGGGTTGAAGAGCCACAGGCCCGGGTGCGCCTCGCTCGCCTCGTTGACCTTGACGTGCGTGTGGCCGTAGACGAGCGCGGAGCCCTCGGGCAGCGCGGGCGCATGGTCGACGCTGTTGTGCATGCCGGCGCCAAAGACGTGGCCGTGCGTCAGGAACAGCTCGCGGCCGGTCTCGTCGAACAGGGTGGCGTAGTCGGCCATGACGGGGAAATCGAGCACCATCTGATCGACCTCAGCGTCGCAATTGCCGCGCACCGCGATGATGCGGTCGGCCAGGGCGTTGAGCAGCGGGATCACGCGCTTGGGGGCGTAATCGCGCGGCAGGTCGTTGCGTGGGCCGTGGTAGAGCAGGTCACCCAACAGCACGATGCGGTCGGGCTGCTCGGATTCGATGGCGGTGCAGAGGCGCTCGGCCCAGTATGCCGAGCCATGGATGTCGGAGGCGATGAGGTATTTCATGGGGAGTCCTTTCTGAGTGGGGTTGATAGGGGCTGAATACGGGGTCTGGCGGATATGAAGCCCACCTACCGTGTTACTCGAATCGCAGCGCCGCGCTCTGAGCCGCCTGCATCACGCGTTGGAGCGGCACGTCATGTTCGCGGGCAAGACGGGCGCAATCCTCGTACTCGGGAGCCGCGCGCTCGCTGCCGTCGAGCAGGGTCGCCACCTTAACGGATACCTCGCCCCAAGGCGTTGTCACCTGCTCGAATCGGCGCGGCAGGCAAACGCGTTCCATCACCTGGCGACGAACGGCGTTGGTCGTGGTCTCCAAAAAGATAATCGTCTGTAGGCACTCGATATCCTCGTGCGAGCAAATCACCTGCAACTGCCATCCGGGGCGGCCCTTTTTGCAGTAGAGGGGCAGCCAGTGCACCTCGCGGGCGCCGGCCTCGCGCAGACGGTCGGCGGCGTAGGCGAGCACCTCGGGCGACGCGTCGTCAACGTCGCACTCCAGCTTGACAATGGTTTCGGGCGCATCGGTCTCGCGCGACAGCGGAGATGTACTTCCACGTTGCATACGGTCCGGATCCTTTCCGCACGGGCTCGTTTTGTTCACCCAAACGCTAGCACATCGCGGGCGACGCGGGAGCGGCATCCTCGGATGGGCGCGACTTTCGTCCGTCGCCGTCCCCGCCCCCATCCAAACGTGTACGTCAGCCTCCAAACATGTCATTTTTTGTCGGTTTTGGAGGCTGACGTACACGTTTTGGAGCGCAAGCGAGGCGCCACCGCACGCCGTCCGCCCTTTCCACTCGATTTCAACTCGCGGCGCACACGGCACGTTAGACGCCGCGCCGTTACAATGGAGCGGATTTGCCAAATGCAAAGGAGCCGCCATGTCCGTATGCCCGCTGGTCGATTGCCATACCCATACCTCGTTTTCGGACGGGCATGCCTCGTTTGAGGAAAACGTCCGCGCTGCCGCGGCAGCTGGCTGTCAGGTCATGGTCTCGACCGACCACCTCACCCTGCCTGCCAGCATGGACGCCAGCTGCGAGGTACAGGTTGTCGAGGGTGATTTGCCGGCACATCGCCTGGCATTTGAAAACGCTCGCAAGCTCGCCGCACAGATCGCGCCGGAGCTCACCTTTATCTACGGTTTTGAATGCGATTGGTACGAGGGCTGCGAGCCTTTGGTTGAGCGCTGGTCCGAAGGCGCCGTGGTGCGCCTGGGTAGCGTGCATTGGATTGGCGACCCCGGCGATATCATGGCCGGTGCCGCGGGCACGGCGGGAACGGAGGACGTCGCTCGCCCCGATACGCCCGATTCGCTCTGCGGTTGGATCGACGACGACACCAACCTGCACGTCTGGGAAAACCTGGGCGTGCGCGGCGTATGGGAGCGCTACGTCGACGACTGGTGCCGCGCCTGCGAGAGCTCGCTCAACTTTGACGTGATGGCCCATCCCGACCTGGTTATGCGCTTTTCGAAGGAGGGCTTCGCGCCCGACTTTGACCCCGCGCCGTTCTGGGGGCAGATGGCCGAGTGCGCCCACGATACGGGTCGCCGCGTTGAGGTCTCGACCGCCGCGCCGCGCAAGGGCCTCGACGACTACTATCCCGCGACCGGGTTGCTGCGCTGCTTCGCCCACGCCGAGGTGCCGATCACCTTTGGCTCGGACGCGCACCGCGCCTGCGACATCTGCTGGAACATCCGCGAAGCCCAGGCCCACGCCTACGAATGCGGCTACCGAACCTTCGACATCCCCCACCCCACCGGCGAATGGGAATCCACGCCCCTCGCCTAATCCCCCTCATAAGTTGCGGTGAAATAGGGACTGTTTAAGCGTTTTAACAGCCCAAACAGTCCCCATTTCACCGCAACTTCTATGGGGTCAGGGTAGCTAATTTGGGACGGGGCTTTTTTGACTACTTTCGCGTGCACAGTAGTCAAAAAAGCCCCGTCCCAAATTAGCTACCCTTGGGTTTGTTTAGTGGCGACGAGCGTTGAGTTCGCCGGCTAGTTCGTCGAGGGTGATGCCGTAGCGCTCGAGCGTTACGAGCAGGTGGTAAATCAGGTCGCCGGCCTCGTAGCGAATGTGGTCGTGGTCGTTGTCCTTGCAGGCCATGATGACCTCGCTCGCCTCTTCGGCAAGCTTCTTGAGCAGCTCGTCCTCGACGTCGGTCAACAGACGAGCGGTGTAGCTCTCCTGTGGCGATGCGTCGCGACGGCCGTGAATCACCTCGGCCAGACCCGTCAGCGTCTCACCGATATTTCCATCCTGAACATTTGCGGTGCGCACACCCATGGTTCAATCCTTTCTGGTTGGCCGAGCGTCTGATCGAGCGCCCGCCCTACGCGAGTTTCTTAAAGAAGCAGGTACGGTTGCCGGTGTGGCAGGCCGGACCCGGCGAGTCGACCTTAGCCAGGAGCGTGTCGCTATCGCAGTCGGCCCAGAGCTCCTTGACCTCCTGCATGTTGCCACTCGTCGCGCCCTTGTTCCAGAGCTCCTGACGGCTACGGCTCCAAAACCACGTGGTACCGGTCTTGAGCGTCAGCCCCACCGACTCCTCGTTCATCCAGGCAACCATAAGCACCTCGCCAGTGTCATATTGCTGAACAACACAAGGAATCAATCCACTGGCGTCGTACTTAAGATCCGCCGCTTCTACTACCTCAGTCATCATTTCTCCCAAGTTATTACCGTAAACCCCACAGGTCGGCGAGGGTTGCCCAGGTGCCGCAGGTTGCCGCGAAAGAGGAGCGACGCGTACTTTGGTACGCGAGCGACGGTTTGAGCGGCAAGATGCGGTGCCTGGACAAGCCGCAGCGCACGCCCCTCAGCCCCGAAGTGCCTGGGCAAGCCGCAGCATTAAAAGTCCAGCCGGACAGGGATGCCTTGCGATGCCATATACTCCTTCACTTGGCGAATGCTGAAGGTTCCAAAGTGAAAGACGCTGGCCGCCAGCACGGCGTCGGCTTCGCCCTCGATCACGCCCTCGGCAAAATGCTCGAGCGTGCCCACGCCACCGCTCGCGATGACGGGAATCGGCACCGCACGCGCTATGGCGCGGGTGAGCGCCAGGTCAAAGCCGGCCTTGGTGCCGTCGCGGTCCATGCTGGTGAGCAGGATCTCGCCGGCGCCGCGACGAGCCGCCTCCTCGGCCCACGCCACCGCATCGATACCTGTGGCGTTGCGACCGCCCGCCGTGAAGACCTCCCACTTGTCGGCACCCGGCTCGCCGGGCAGGCCGACGCGCTTGGCATCGATCGCCACGACCACGGCCTGGCTGCCAAACGCCGCGGCAGCTTGGCTGATCAGTGACGGGTCACGCACGGCCGCTGAGTTAAGCGATACCTTGTCGGCGCCGGCGGCAACCATGGTGCGCATGCCCGCCAGATCGCGGAAGCCACCGCCCACGGTATAGGGAATGGCGAGCTCCTCGGCCGCGTGCGCCGCCATCTCGATGGTCGTCGCGCGGTTGTCGCTCGTCGCGGTAATGTCCAAGAACACGACCTCGTCCGCACCCTCGCGATCATAGGCGCGCGCCAGCTCCACCGGGTCGCCCGCATCGCGCAGGCTCACAAAGTTGACGCCCTTGACCACGCGGCCGTCCTTGACGTCCAGGCAGGGAATCACGCGTTTGGTAAGCATGGGCTACTCCTCCCCTCGGGCGGCAGCCAGCGCCTGTGCCAGCGTAAAGTTGCCCTCGTAGAGCGCACGACCGGTAATGGCGCCCTCGATGGCATCCTCGCCCACCGCGGCAAGCGCACGAATGTCGTCGAGTGTCGAGATGCCACCCGACGCCACGACGGGAAAGCCCGCAACCTGCGCCACATGGCGATACGCCGCCACGTCGATGCCCGTCTGCATGCCGTCGCGCGCGATGTCAGTGTAGACCAGGTGCTTAAAGCCCAGTTCGCTGAGCTGCGCCACGGCATCGTCGAGTGCCACGCCCGCGCCGTCACGCCAACCGTTCACCTTGACCTGGCCGTCGCGCGCAGCGATGTCTGCCACCAGCAGCTCGCCAAAGCCGCGGGCCGCCACCTCGGCAAAGCCCGGCTCGGTCACGAGCACCGTGCCCAGCGCAATGCGGCGTGCGTCATAGCCGGCCAGCTCGTCGATACGCGCGAGCGAGCGAACGCCGCCGCCCACGTCCACGGACAGACCGTCGACGCCGCAGATGGCCTTAATCGCCGCCGAGTTGGCAGCGCACGCGTCCTCGTCCTCGCCAAAAGCAGCGGACAGGTCGACGACGTGCACCCAGCTCGCGCCCTGCTCGGCAAACGAGCGGGCGACGGCAACGGGGTCGTCGGAATATACCTTGCAGCGGCTGCGGTCGCCGCGCTCCAGGCGCACGACCTTGCCGCCGATCAGATCGATGGCGGGAAACAGGATCATCGGCCGGCCTCCTCGACGATGTTGACGAAGTTCTTAAGGATGCGCTGCCCCAGCGCCGAGGACTTCTCGGGATGGAACTGGCAGCCCCACACGTTGCCATGGCGCACGATGCACGGGAAGCTCCGCGTGTAGTGCGTGCGTGCCAAAACGTCGGCGGTATCGGCGTCGTCGGCCACCGCATAGCTGTGGGTGAAGTACATGTTGGCACCCTCGGCAAAGCCGGCAAGCAGCGGATCGGCCGCGCCGGCGGGCGTCATGTGCACCTGGTCCCAGCCCACGTGCGGCACCTTCAGACGGCTCGACTCCAAGCGCGTGCACGAGCCGCGCATGATGCCCAGGCCATCGACCCAGGGACCGCCGTCCTGCTCGGAAGCGCCGCCGCCCGCGGCCACATCCTCGCTCGTAGGCACGCCCTCGTTGCCGCGCTCAAAAAACAGCTGGAGGCCCAGGCAGATGCCGAGCAGAGGAGTTCCAGCGGCAACGGCATCGAGCACGGCCGCCTCCTCGCCGCTCTGGCACATAAAGGCGATCGCGTCATAGAACGCGCCCACGCCCGGGATAACCAGGCCATCGGCGTTGCGAATCTGCTCCGGGTCGTCCGACGTACAGGCGGCAGCACCGGCGCGCGCAAGCCCGCGCACGACGCTCGACAAATTGCCCTTGTGGTAGTCGACCACCACGATCTTCGGTTCGCCCACGCGACCCTCCTTTATCTCATCGTCCAAAACCACCACAGACGATATGAGCAGGACATAAAAACATTGAGAGCCCCTGCCACATGAAAAACCGCGGATTAGG
>CAKTWW010000005.1 GCA_934630855.1 uncultured Collinsella sp. | reverse complement strand
TAATGGACGTTCTTAAATGACTAGTCGTTGGGGACGTTCTTGTTTGACTAGTCGTTTAAGAACGTCCCCAATGACTATGCGCCAAGCGTTTTTGGGCCGAGAACGACCTCGAGCTTGTCATAGAGGACGGCGACCTACAGGATATCGCCGACGGCGGGAGCGCCAGAGGAGCCCGAGATTCGAACCCTCACCTTAGTTTTCAGACCAAGTGGCACTATAATCACCATAGGCATGCGCACAACGCTGCGCTTAATCAAGAGGAGAAAACGTATGGGTCTGTTTGACATGTTCAAGAAGAAGGCTGAGCCCGCGGCTGCCGCTGCTCCTGCCTCCATCTCTGCTTCTGCCGGCGCCGACGTGCTGTGCTCGCCCGTCAAGGGCAAGGTCATCAAGATGGCCGACGTGCCCGACCCCGTCTTTGGCGGCGAGGTCCTGGGCAAGGGTTGCGCCGTGTGGCCCGAGGACGATCTGGTCTACGCTCCCTGCGACGGCAAGGTGACCGTCACCATGGGCCACGCCGTGGGTCTGCAGTCCGATAGCGGCATCGAGGTCCTGGTGCATGTCGGCGTCGATACCGTCAACATGAACGGCGACGGCTTCGAGGGCTTCGTCAAGGCCGATGACGTCGTCAAGGCCGGCCAGCCCATGCTCAAGATCGACCGCGCCAAGATCGCCGCTGCCGGTTACAAGGACTGCGTTGTCGTGGCCGTGTCCAACACCGCCGAGTTCGCCGATGTCGAGCTCGCCGTCGAGGCTGATTCCGCCGTCGCCGCCGGCGACGCCATCGTTAAGGTCGTCCGCAAGTAAGTTGCGACATCCATAGGGTGTTTTGGGGTGGTCGGATTGTCCGGCCACCCTTTTTTATTAGACCGGGCGCGCGCGTTTTATTGCACGCCAGGCATATCTGTAAACCGTTCGGACGCTAAAACGAACCGACCGCGCCCTTGCTTCGTCAGGGGTGTTTGTTAACGGCTAAAATGGCCTCATTGTTACGACGTGCGCCGTGTTGGGAAGCGCGACGCCGCTTGTTGGGAGGAATGTCATGAAAAAGAAGCTGCTGCTTGCGCCCCTGATGGCCGCTCTGGTCGCGTGCGTGGTTCTGCTTTCCGGTTGCGGAGGTCCCTCGGTCGAGGAGCTCATCACCGAGGACCTCACGACTCAGTTTGATGAGGTCAAAAACGCTGGCGACGATTTCCTCGCCGGCCTGGAGGAGGCTTCGGGCGACGAGTTCGAGCAGCTGGGTATTGATCCCAAGGAGTACGCCAAGACCTATCTCGAGGGCTTTGACTACAAGATCGGCGACGTGACGGTTGACGAGGACAAGGGCACCGCAACTGCCGAGGTCACCATCAGCTGCAAGTCCATGAACCAGATCGTCGAGGATTTTGCCACCCAGTACCAGGAGAAGGTTACCGCACTCGATTCGATGCCTTCCGATGACGAGCTGTACAAGATGGCCGGTCAGGTTATGGTCGATGTGACCAAGGCTGCTAAGACCAAGGACACCACGGTCACCTTCAAGTACACCTGCAATGACGACGGCGAGTGGTCTGCCGACGATTCCGCAACCAACGAGATGATGAATGCGATGATGAACTAGGGGAGTTACGCGGTTCTACGAACCGCGTAACCAGTTGACGCTGCAAACGCCCCTAAGCGGCAATCTGACGTTCAACTTCAAGGGCGCGACCAGAAGGTCAGCGCCCTTTCGTTTCACGTCACCTTGCTCGCTTAGGGGCGTTTTCGCTGTCCGTCCTCTACCTGCGGCGTTGCCATGGTAGTCATTGGGACGTTCTTGTTTGACCGGTCGTTTAAGAACGTCCCCAACGAGTAGGCGGGTTTTCGCTGACTTTTTCTCAACCTATGGCGTTGCCATTGTTGGAAGGTGGCAGATGGGGACGTTCCTTTTCTGCCGGCAGTTGGGGACACTCCTTTGGCTACCCGTGGGAAACCGCGACCCGGTTTTTGGCCAAAAACCGGGCCACATTTTCCGGATGGGGTGGGTTGCGGAAAGTACGACCCGGAATATTGCTCTGAAACGGGATGCCGTTTCCCCGACGGGGCTCAACCGGAAAGCACATCCCAGTTTGAGGCGTCAAAACGGGATGCGCTTTCCGCGCGGCAAAATCGCCGCGACTGCGTATCGCGTTGGCTCCGTTACTCGCCCAGAATCAGCGTGGCAAGTTCGTCCTGAGTGTCCACCACGTAGTCGGCACCGGCGGCTTCCAGCTCGGCGCGACCGCGGAAGCCCCAGGTGACGCCGGCGCTCTTAAGGCCGGCGTTGTGGCCGGTTAAAACATCGACATTGGAATCGCCCACGTAGAGCGTGGTCGCCTGATCGGCTCCCAGCTCCTCCATCACATGCAGCGTGACGGGCGCTTCGGGCTTGGGCGGAAATGCGTCCACGCGGCCCTGGACCAGCTCAAAGCGGTCGGCCCCAAAGTACTTCTCGATAAGCGGGACGGCCGAGACATGATCCTTGTTGGTGAGCACGGCCAGCTGAACGCCCGCGGCGCGTAGGCGGTCGAGCATCTCGATCGTGCCGGCGTAGGGGGCGGTGTGGTCCTCCTTGTGCTCGCCGTAATAAGCCCTAAACTCGGCGAGCGTCTGCTCAAACATGCGACCGTCGCCCGCATACTCGGCGGGCATAAAGCGCTCGACCAGCTTGAGCATGCCGTTCCCCACCTTGTAGCGGTACTCGTCCACGGCAAACGTGGGCCAGCCGTGCATCTCGCAGGTATGGTTACCGGCTGCCGCCAGGTCCTCGAGCGTGTTGAGGATGGTGCCGTCCAGATCAAAAATCACATGGGAAAACGCTGCTGCCATGGGTGCTCCTGCCGTTTGAGTTATAAAGCGCACCCCATGATACTGGCCTTGCGCGTCGGGCGTGCCTGGAATCTGAATATCTGTAACAACCTTGAGTTGCGCTGCGGCGGCTGCAGGCCTTTGCTGCTAGCAAATCCTCGGCAGCTGTTCTCCCACGAGCATATCGAGGATACGGGTCGAGCCCCAGCCGGTGCGCACACGCACGGCGGGACGAGCGTCTTCGGCAATCGGTAGCACGCGCCCGATGATGGCGGCGTTCGCGCCGTAGCGGGCGGCACGCATGGCCGCCAGCGTCGCGTCGGCCTGCTCGGCCGGCACCACGGCGACCATCTTGCCCTCGTTCGCCACCTGCAGTACGTCGTAGCCGAGCATCTCGCAGGCGGCCTGCACGTCGGGGCGCACGGGCACGGCGTCCTCGTCAATCTCCATGGCAACGCCGCTGGCCTGCGCAAACTCGTTGAGCGTGGATGCCAGGCCGCCACGCGTGGGGTCGCGGAAGCACCGCGTGTCGGGCGCGGCGGCCAGCACGTCGGCAATCAGGCGGTTGAGCGGCGCCGCGTCGCTCTCGATGTTGCTCGAAAATGCCAGGCCCTCGCGCTGGCTCATGATGGCGATGCCGTGGTCGCCCAGCGTGCCCGAGACCAGGATGACGTCGCCGGGCTGGCAGTTTGCACCACTGAGCGCCACGCCCGCAGGCACCTCGCCCACGCCAGCGGTATTGATGTAGACGCCGTCTGCCCCGCCGCGCTCGACCACCTTGGTGTCGCCGGTGATGATCGCCACGCCTGCCTCGCGCGCCGTCTCGGCCATGGTCTGCACGATCTGGCGCAGCTTGTCCATGGGATAGCCTTCTTCGAGGATAAAACCGCACGACAGGTAGCGCACGTTGGCGCCCGAGGTCGCGACGTCGTTGACGGTTCCGCACACGGCGAGCCTGCCGATGTTGCCGCCGGGGAAGAACTGCGGCGTCACCACAAAGCTGTCGGTCGACATGGCGATGCGCCCGCTTGCGGGCAGCGCGGCGACGCCGGCGTCGTTGCCCGCAAGCAGCTCGGGCGACCCAAAGGCATCCAGGAAGACCTCGTCGATAATGCGTTTCATCATCTGCCCGCCGGAGCCGTGGCCCAGCAGGACAGTACTATCGGTGGCAGTATGGGGCATATCGAAAACTCCAATCGAGGGTGTTTGAGCTAGTCGTGATAACGATAATGTGCCGCGCAGCTGCCTTCGGAGCTCACCATGCACGGGCCGACGGGATGCTCGGGCGTGCAGGCGTGGCCGAACAGCGGGCAGCCGCTCGGCGTAATGGCCCCGCGCAGTACGTCGCCGCAGCGACATCCGCGCGGCTCGACCGTCGGCTCGATCGGCACGCCATAGCGGGCGCCGGCGTCAAAGCGCGCGAACTCGGGCCGGATGGAAAGGCCCGAGGCGGGAATCGGTCCCAGTCCGCGCCATGTGGTGTCGCACGGCTCAAATACCTGCTCGACCAGGTGGCGCGCCACGGGGTTGCCGTCCTCATTGACGCCGCGGCGGTAGGCGTTATCGATCGCGGGCCGTCCCTCAATAACCATCTGGACCAGCATGCAGATGCCCTGCAAGATATCGACCGGCTCAAACCCGGTGACCACGCCCGGGGTCCTAAACTCGTCGACCAAAAAGCCAAAGGGTGCCACGCCCGTGATGGTGGCGACGTGACCCGGCAGGATAAACCCGTCGATGGTCGTCTCGGGGTCGTTGGCGATTGCGCGCAGCGCCGGCGGCGTGGTCTTATGGGCGCAGTAGACCGAGAAGTTCTGAAGTCCGCGCGCATCTGCCTCCAGGATGGCGGCGGCGATGGTGGGCGTCGTGGTCTCAAAGCCCACGCCCATAAAGATGACCGGGCGATCGGGGTTGTGCTCGGCAATATCGAGCGCGTCGAGCGGGGAATAGACGATGCGGATGTCGCGTCCGGCTGCCTTTTGCGCGGCAAGCGAGGTAGACGATCCGGGCACGCGCATCATGTCGCCAAACGTGGTGATGATGGCATCGTCCATCTTGGCGAGTGCGATTGCGTGGTCGATATCGCGGTTGGCGGTGACGCAGACCGGACAGCCCGGGCCGCTCAGCAGCTTGAGCCCCGCCGGCATAATGGAGCGAAAGCCATAGCGGCCGATGCTCACGGTGTGCGTGCCGCAGACTTCCATAAGGTTGATGGTGCGGTCGCCGACAAGCTCATGGATGCGCTCGATGAGCTCGCGGGCAAGCTTGGGGTCGCGGAATGCCGAAAAGTCGATACCGGAGTGAACCGGCTGTGCCGCCGCCACTAGTATGCCTCGGCCGGGTTGGTGACCAGCTGGTCCTCCTCGACCAGCTCGGTCATGGTATTGACCAGGTCGAGCGTCTCTTGAGCTTCCTGCTCGTCAACAATCTGGATGCCAAAGCCGGCATGCACGAGAACATAGTCTCCCACCTGCGCCGTCGGCACGAGCCTCAACGATATCGGACGCTCGATGCCCATCATGTCGACGGTCGCCTTTAGGTCGTCGTCACGTTTGATCACTTTACCGGGAACGGCAAGGCACATAATGTTCCCCTTTTATACGCTTTGCGCTGGATAGGCGCTCAATAATCTATCGCTTGATGGTAGCGCTCGAAGGGGGTCGCGGGCAAACGCGTTACGCCTGTGAGACGGCGGCGCGCAGGCCGGCAGCGCTGCTTAGCGCGGTGCTGCCTATGCGAGGCGAGCGCGCGCGATAGCGGCCTGACCATAGGCGATACAGCCGTCGTTGACGGGCACGGTGTGGGGAGCCAAGACGGCAAGCCCCGCGTTTTTGAGCTCGCGCATGAGAATCTGAAGCAAGAGTCGGTTCATGAACACGCCGCCCGAGAGCGCGACGGTATCGATGCCCTCGCGGGCACAGATTTCGCTTGCGATGCGGGCCGATACACGCGCGATGGCGATATGGAAGTCGAGCGCGAGCCTGTCGGCCGGTGTGCCGCCCGCGATTCCATTCAAGAGCGCCTCGAAAAACGGCTGGGGGTCCAAGATCGGGGAGCCGCCGGCAGGCGCGGATGCGTCCACCTGGCCATCGATGGCAGAGACATTTTTTCCGTCAAGCGCACGCCAAGCAGCGGCTTCGAGCTCGATGGCGGGTTCGCCCTCGTAGGTTGCCCGCTCGCAAATGCCCAGGATTGCGGCTGCGGCGTCAAACAGGCGACCCATGCTGCTTGTGTGCGGACTGTTGATGTTTCGCTCGACCATCGTGGCCGTCACGCGACGTGTCTGTTCGTCGAGGCTACCCAAGAGCTCCGCGGCGCCTGGGTGCTCGAGCAGGCCAAGTTCGCCGAGCAGGGCAAAGGCGTTGCGACGGGCATCGCGCACGGATGCAGCACCGCCAGGCAGCGGCCAGGCACGTAGGTGCGCGGCGCGCTCAAAATCGGCAAGGCCGACGACAAGAAACTCGCCGCCCCAAATGGTCCCGTCGGTACCAGCGCCCGTGCCGTCGAAGGCAATGCCCAGGACGCGTGCGTCAGGCGCAAGCTGGCCCGCGGCGATGGCCTCGGCCATCACGCTCGCGATGTGTGCGTGATGATGTTGAACTTCGACAAGCGGCAGATTGCGCTCTCGCGCCTGCTCGCGTGCCCACTGGCTTGATAGATAGCTGGGGTGTAGATCGCAGGCCAAGGCGGCGGGCGCCAGGTCAAAAAGGTCTTCCAGACGCGTGCGCGCCGCATTCCAGGCGTCGAAGGTCGCGCCGTTCTCAACGTCTCCAATATGCTGCGACACAAAACAGGCTGCCTTGCCGTTCTCATCCTCGCGCGTGAGTGCGATCGTGGCCTTTTGCTGCGGCCCGCAGGCGAGCACGCAGGGCGCGGCGCCGGCGATCGTCGGCAGCGGCAACGGCTGGGGCGCATATCCACGAGCACGGCGTACGGGCATAACGGCACCGTCGACCACGCGCGCCACGGAGTCGTCGTAGCGCGAGAGGATCGCGCGGTCGTTGCCGAGCAACGCGTCTGCGATGCCAGCGGCAACGAGATGCTCCCACGCGAGCTCATCGTCGGTCTCGATGGGCTCTTCGCTCAGGTTTCCGCTGGTCATGACAAGCGCATTCATGCCATGGGCTTCTGTCGCGGCAAGCAGTAGATGCTGAAGCGGGGTATAGGGGAGCATGACGCCGAGTTCGGGCAAGTCGTGTGCAACGGACGGTGCGAGCGCGAGGCCGTCGGAAAAATCGTCGTCGCTCCCGCCAACGGCACACCGGCGCAACAGCACGATGGGCCGCACGCTACCGGTCAGCAAGTCGCGCTCGACATCATCGACGTGGCACAGGCTCTCGGCATCGGCAAGGTTGCGCACCATGACGGCAAGCGGCTTGTTGCTGCGGCGCTTGCGACGGCGCAACTCGGTCACCGCCTGTTCGTTGGCAGCGTCGCAGGCAAGATGGAATCCGCCCAGGCCTTTGATGGCGACAATGCCACCGCTGGTCAGCAGCTCAACACAGCGCTCAATGATGGCATCGCTGGCCTCGCGCGTATCGCCGACAGCCGGCGTCGCGCCCGGGCCCTCGGGCCTCGTTCCATCCGCCGCCTCACGCCACGTAATATGCGGTCCGCAATCAAAGCAGGCGTCGGGCTGCGCGTGAAAGCGCCGGTCAAGCGGGTCGCCATACTCCGCTGCGCACGTGGGACACATGGGAAAGCGATCCATCGAGGTGGCCGCTCGGTCATAGGGCAGCGAGCGGATGATAGTAAAGCGCGGCCCGCAGTTGGTGCAGTTGATAAAGGGGTAGTGATAGCGCCGGTCGGCGGGGTCGAACAGCTCGCGCAGGCAATCGTCGCAAGTGGCGATGTCGGGCGAGATGAGCGTCGTATGCGCGGTCTGGTCCTGCGACGCCACGATGCGAAAGCCCTGTTCATCGGCGACATCCCAGGTCCCAGACTCCAAATCCGCAACGTAAACGCGCTCCACGCGGGCAGCCGCAGGCGCATGCTCGGACAGCGCGACGACAAAGCTGCTGATGGCCGCGCCCGAAGCATGCGCCTCGATATGCACGCCGTCGCCCGCATTGAGCACCCAGCCGCAAATACCATGCGCCATGGCCTCGCGATACACAAACGGCCGCATGCCAACGCCCTGCACAATGCCCGTCACATGAATATGCACATGCCGCATGCGGCTCTCCCTCGTCAAAACCGACCAAAAAAGGACAGGTTTATTTTGGTCGGTAAAACTTCTAAACCTGTCAAAACAAACCTGTCCCTTTTTGGCAGGTGTACTGCGTGAAATCCCGCTACAGTCCTAGGCTTTGCCCGGTGGCGGCACAGGTGAGCTCGCCGTGCTTAACGCCGCGCAGGCCCAGCAGGCGGTCGGCCAGCTCGTAGACGCGCTCGCCGCGACCCTTGAGCGCCAGAATCTCCAGGCAGTTGTGGTGGTCCAGATGCACGTGCATGGTCGAGACGATCTCGTCGGTGTAGTCGTGCTGCACCTCGTCCAGGCGACGCGTCAGGTCGCCGGTATGGTGGTCGTAAATCATAGTGAGCGATCCGATAACGTGCTCATCGGGCGTGCGCATCTGCTCCTTGGCGATCGAGGCGCGAATCAGGTCGCGCACGGCCTCGGAGCGGTTGGCCACATCGCCGCGGCGCGCGATCTGCTCGTCAAAGCGGCGCAGCAGGTCGTCGGGCGCGGTGACCGAAAAGCGGACCAGCTCGGAGGTGGAGCCACCGCACCGGCAGCCCGCCTCGGCACCCGCGCCATGATCATGTGCGTGCCCGCAGTCGTGCACGTGCTCGTGCCCGGCCACGCTACACCAACTTCACAGAGCCGACGGAGTTGTGATCGGCCTCGATGGCCTCCTCGTAGCCCTCGAGTGCATCGTGTGCCTCGTGCAGCGCGGCCATGGCGGCCTCGAGCTTGGCGCCGATGCGCTCCATGTCAAAGTTTTCGGTCGCATGCAACAGCTGATGGCTCCACTCGTGAGCGAGCTCGATGGTGTCGTCGACCTGCTTGACGCTCATGGCAAGCTGGCTCATGTTCATTCCGACGTCATGCATGGGAATCTCCTTTTATACGGGGCAATCCAGTGGTTCAGATTCTACTACGCCCGCCCTGGGCGCCGGCGCATAAGAAAACGGGTGCGCGTCCGTCTGACCCGCACCCGTTCACTGGGGGCTGTTTGTGTCTACCATACTATCCGTGGTCGCGCGCCCTGCACCCGGCACTCCGGCGAGCGGTGTAAAACCGCTCATGGACGGCAGACAAGTAACAAGCGTATTACAGATGCTTCTCCAGCAGCGCTTGAAGCCTTGCCTTGGGTAATGCGCCGACCGAGCGGTCGACTTCCTCGCCGTTCTTAAAGACGATCAGCGTGGGGATGCTCATGACGCCAAACTTCATGGCCAGGTCCTGGTTGTCGTCGACGTTGCACTTGGCCACGGCAAGTTTGCCGGCCAGCTCGTTTGCGACCTCGTCCACGATGGGCGAGAGCGAGCGGCACGGGCCGCACCACGGGGCCCAAAAATCAACCAATACGGGCAGGCTATCGTTAACGATGGAATCGAAGTTCTCGGGGGTAATCTGCTTAATGTCAGCCATGGTGACCTCCATAATGCGACGCGGCTCGGCCGCGTAAAACTCAGTACGACCGTGCTTATACCCAGCGGCCCGCAAAGCAACCACTCGCGGGCGGCTCTTTTATATAATGGTGGGCACGCAAACGATTGGAGAGCGCATGCCCACGTCACAAAGCCAGAAAAAAGAAGCCATCGCCCAGGCCACCGAGCAGGAGCTCGCGTCGCTTGCGGCGCGTGGCGTGCGTATCGCGGGCAACGCATGCTCGCCGATTGTGCTGGTCAAAGGCGATTTGGATGAGGCCGAGCGCTCGGGCGGCGAGCTTGCCGCCGGCGCGGATGGCGCCGCACTGCGCAAGGCGCTCGGGGCTATCGGCTATGCACCCGAGGATTTCTGCGTCCTGGCAAGCGTTGCCGGCGCGGGCGACGGGGCGGTCGCGGTGGGCGAGGCCCTGACGTGCGACCTGTTCCGCGAGGCACTCGAGACCTTGGACCCCGAGGCGGTGCTGCTGCTGGACAACAGTGCGGCCGACGTCATGCGCGAAACCTATGCCGATATGCTCGTTGCGATCGACGACTTTGACACCGCCATGCTCAAGCCCGGCCTGGTCGCCCATGTGCAGGGCCGTCGCGTACTCGCGCTCGACGGCTTTGAGGCGGCGCTGACCGACAAGGCGGCCAAACAGCGCATGTGGGCCTACATCAAGCAGCTGACTCCGGCGGCGGCTCCGCTGTAGCGTCTGCGGGGTCGTGCTGGCAGGGCGACCTCATACACGTACCGCCGGCGCCCGTTCATCCCCGCGCTCTACATCACGGCGCGCAGTTCAAACCGGTCGCCGTTAATGCGGAACTGGCAGTTGCCGTTCATGCGCTCCACGGCAAGCTTAATGCTCTTGGTGCCAAAACCGTGACCGGCATGTTGGTTCACGGGCATACCGTCGACCATGCGTGGCGCGCGCCCAAACGTGTTGGAAACCAAAAGCAGCAGTTGGCCGTCCTCAAGCCGCAGGTCAAGGTCGACAAAGCGCTTGCCTTCGGGGGCGCCGCTTGCGGCGATGATGGCATTTTCCAAAGCATTCGAAAGCACGCTGAACAGGTCGGCATCGCCTACGTGAACGGTTCCGGGCACGGCGGCGCGCAGGTCGGCGGTAATGCCGCGCTTGTTGATATCCGAGCTAAATGACGAAAGCACGATGTTGACGGTCTCGTTGGCGCAGTAGCGGCGCACAGCGGTTCGGTCGTTGGTCTCGCAGAGTTGGTCGATGCGTTCGAGCGCCTCGTCGATGTGCCCTTCCTCAATAAGAATGGCCAGGCCGCGCAGGAAGTGCCGCATGTCGTGGCGAAGAATCGACAGCTCGCGTCCGGACTGGCGCCAGGCCTCAAGCTCCTTTATGGCCGTACTGTCGCGCGTCTCGAGCATCCAGCGCTCACGCTCGGCGACTTCCTTTGCCTCGTATTCGCGCAGGTAGACGGCGAGAAACATAAGGTAGAAGGCGCAAAGGGCAAAGGCCAAAAACTCAACGGTCACCACCGAGCCCGAGTGGAACAGCGTGGTGTAGACGTTGGTGGCATAGTCAAAGATGTAGTAGACGAGCGGCAGTATCAGCAAGATCTCTAGCTCGGTGGGGCTTTTGATCGCCAGACGCGGGCCGATGTCGCGTGCCCAATGCAGCAGGATGGCAAAGACGGCGAGCGTGGTCGCGATGCGCGCCAGATAGTACGCGATCTGCGAATCGGTCGCGGCAAATGCAGCGATACCCATCCAGTTACTAAACTGGCAGCTCAGGTAGGCGCTGGTGAGGCCCAGTGTCGCAAGAAGCGGACTCAGACGGTAGCGCACGCACAGGTAGACGATAAGCGGCAGGTGTACGACGAGCGGATACGCCTGACGGGCAAGCAGTTCTCCGCCAACGACATTGGCAATCGAGAAGGCGGCACCGGTTGCGGCGCCAACCCCCAGCAGTTCAAGCGAATGGCGCCGATTGATTTCGACGCCGCACAGCGCCGCCGAGGCAAAAACGCCAAAGAGCAGCGTCGTGGCGTGGTGAATCGCCCAAAGAACCATTTCGACCGATGCGGGCATCAGCGCCTCCCGCCCTCAAAGCGCACCGCAAAGTAGGCATCTTGGAACCCTTGCTTGCTGCTGCGCGAAAGCGGAATGCTCGCGCCCGAGCGCATGACGATCTCCGTCCGGTCGAAATGATCGATGTTGCGCAGGTTGACCTGGTAGCTGCGATGGCATTTAAAGAAGACCGCGTTTTGCGCCAGGCGGTCCTCGACGCTGCGGAACGACTCGAACGCCTCGATGTCGCGTCCGTCGCGCAGGTGGAAGACCACGTGCTTGTTGCGTGCTTCGGCATATTCAATGTCGGACAGGCGCAAGGCGTGGTAGCCAAAAGACGTCTTGATGACGAACTCGTCGGTCGCCGACGGACGCATGCTCGAGAGCTCGTCGAGCAGCTTTGCCAGGCGCTCGTAGGCTACGGGTTTGAGCAGGTAATCGAAGGCGCGGACCTCGTAGGACTCCAGCGCAAATTCGGGCGACGAGGTGAGGAACACCAGGCGCGCGGCGGTGTCGGACTGGCGCAGCTCGCGAGCGGTGTCCATGCCGTTGACGAGCGGCATGATCATGTCGAGCAAGATGACGTCGGCGCGCGATGCGGCATGGCGGGCCAGCAGGTCTTCGCCACGCGTGACGAGTGCAACGTCGACCGCCGTGCCCGTCTCGGCCGACCAGCGGTCGATCATCCGGTGCAGTCTATCTAGAAAAGCGACATCGTCGTCGCAGGCAATAATTTTGAGCATTCGGGCCCCCTTAGTAGTTCGATTTTGCCACATCGGGCGCGGACCGCTTGTCGAGGCGCATCCCATTTGCGCCCCACGGCGTGCAACTCGCGCCAAGCGGCAGGGTGTTAGAAGGCGCCGCCGCAAAATATTCCGTGGATAAACATGTCAATACATGCTGGTGGCTGGCCGGGGATTATGCCAGCCGCCAGCGCCAAACGATGCCAAACATCGCGAAGCATAGGGATAAAGGGAGCTGCACGATGAGGGAGAAGAAGATGGGGATGCGCAGACTTGCTGCTTGTGTGCTGGCTGCAGCACTGGCGCTCGGAGGCGCGGCGACAACGCTTGTCGCACCTACGGTGGCCGAGGCGTATCCCCAGGGCGCGGAGTTTCCAACAAGGTCGAAGGATGACCTGTCTTACTATGACAAAGACAAGCCGGTGGTGCTTGAGGCTGGCAAGGACTATGTCCTTACCGGCAAGGTCGATATTGATTATTACGAGGTTAAAGGCGGCACGGCGGAGAAGCCTACCCGGTTGTACTTTAGCAATGACAGCTACTTGGGCGGTCCGCTGACCGACATGCGTAATAAGACGTACTACAGACTGCCACTCTTTGTGGTTACGGGTGGATACGTCGAGTTCATCGGCGACTCGGGCGCCGCGACAAAGGTCATCTGCAACGGCAAGACGTTCTTGGGCGATAGCGATAACTGGAGTCAATATCTCGCCGATAAGCCGAATACCGGCAATAAGCTTAACCTTACTGTGAAGGATCTGACGCTCGTCTCAAACCTTAACCGTGATTGCGACCGAGCAATTATGCTGTACGGAACCATGGGCAAGGGCGAGACAGCGACCTTTACCAACGTGAACGTCAGTAATTGGAACTGTGCAAAGAATGCCTGGAATTATCACTCCAACGATAAGAACATCTACACTGCATCTCCTGCCCCGGTGACTATTCGCGGTTCGCAGGTGGCGGTTAATGCAACCTTTACCAATTGCACCTTTAGCAACAACGCCGATGACTGCGTTGGCGCCTTGAGCGTAGTCGGAAGAAACGCCAAGCCCCGCGTGACGTTGAACGGTTGCAAGTTCGAAAATAATTGCCAGTCGATGATTTCGTGCGATTACTTGAAGGTCGAGGACAACCATGTCCATTCGGGCAATATCGTTGTCAGAAATGCGGACCTGTCGGTGAAGAACTGCAGCATTCGATCTACGCCGGATACGGGCTCGACTTCGTGGGATGGCCCCTGCGAATACATGATTAAAGACTACAAGATGCACATGACGAGTGGTATTGCGGTAGCGAAAGACGCCTCTTGTACCATCGAGAGCTCCACGATCGACGACTTATATGTGTCGCCTTCTTACAATAATTACGGGCAAAAACTCGACGTCCAGGATCCGCAGCGCTGCGCGGTCTACGCTCTCGGTTCTGTGACGCTTGCTGGCAACACGAAGGTCACTACGGCCAAGGCGAAGGGCGTCGACGCTTCCGATGCCGGTAGCTACGGCAAGGTTCACGTCGACAAGTCTTTTACGGGCGAAGCCGCTCTGTCTGTCGACGATACCAAGTTCGATCCCGAGTCCAATAAGCAGTACTACTACTATGAGTATGTGAACCTTGGCACGAGCGATCTTTCGCAGGAAGATCTCGCGAGTAGGCTCAAACTTGCCAACGCCGACCTTGCATACGAGGTCACCGATGGCAAGGTCAAGGTCCTTCATCGTAGGCACGAGCACGAGTGGAACTACTCCGTCAACAAGGACGGGTACAGCATCGCGGCTACGTGCAGCGGCCAGTACGAGGCCTCGCACTGCGTCTACTCCAGGGACGGCGAGACGATTTCACTGATGTCGTCCAAGAGCGGCGATTTGAGCTTTACCTACAACGGCAAGCAGCGCGACGCCGTGCTTGCTACGACCAAGCCGTCTCAAAAGGACAACGCCGTGGTGCAGGGCAAGGTAAAGATCGTGAGCGCACGGTTCTATAGAGGCGTGGATGACGATAATCCCAGGGGCTTCGAGATGGAGGGGTCGCAGCCGTGCGATGCGGGCACCTATCGCGTAGTGGCGACGGTTGCCATCGAGGGTCAGAACGATGTCACGCTCGAGCGCGTGTTCAAGATTGAAGGAATTAGACTAAATACTTGTAAAGTCGAGGTTCTCAATAACGATACGGTCAAGAATAAGCTGCCTGCGTTCAAGTGGACGGGTGAGAAGATCACCCCACAGTTTAAGGTGACCGCGACGGTTGATGGTGAGACGGTTGACCTCAGGTTGGGTGTGGACTACGAGTTCGATCAAGACCGTGGAGACCGAGACGGCACCGATCCCGGTACGTATAGAACCTGGCTGTGGGGTCTGGGCAACTTTGTTTATGGCCAGAGCTTCTACTGGACCATCTACGGCACACAGTTCGATAATGTCCAGGCCAAGGGCTTTGATGGCAAATACGACGGTAAGGCTCACTCGCCGTCGGTGACGGTCGACAACGCACCCGAGGGCATGCAGGTCGAATATAGCGTCGATGGTGGCTCGCTGTACGAAGACCGAATCCCCTCCTATACCAATGTCACGCGCGATATCTATGGCAACGAATGCGCCGAGACGATTAAATATCGTATTAAAGCGCCCGACTACGTTCCGGTGGAGGGCGAGCTCGAGATCAAGATCGCTCCCGCCGAGCAAGCTGCTCCTAAGGACGTCAAGACGACGGCCGCGACCGGTCATACCTTGGCAGACGGCAGTATCGACGGGCTCGACAGTACGTACGAGTGGAAAGCCGAGGAGCCCAGCGACTATCAGTGGATTGCCGAGGGCGAGACGTCGGTTAAGGGCCTTGCTGCTGGAAAATATAACGTCCGCCTTAAGGCGGATCGCAACCATAATGCCTCCGAAGCTGTGACGGTTGAGGTCAAGGACGGCCCCAAGAAAGCTGACGGCACCGGTTGGAAGCACGACGACATTGAGCATTGGAACACCTGCACCTGTGGCAAGGAGGACGTTGACCGCGCAAAGCATGACTTTGAATGGGTCGTCGACCAGGACGCTACGGCCGATAAGCCCGGTTCCAAGCACGAGCGCTGCAAGACGTGCGGCTATGAGCGCAAGCCCGTTGAGATCCCCGCTTTCGGCATCAAGGGTTACTCGGGCGTCTACGATGGTGAAAAGCATGGCGTGACGGTCGACACTAAGACCGTTGCATCCATTCAGTATCGCGAGCAGGGCGAGAAGAAGTGGAGCGACGAGTCTCCGGTCATCTGCAATGCCGGTTCCAAGACCGTTGAGTTTAAGGCGACCCTTGCGTCTGGCGACACCTGCGAGGGCGAAGTTGAGCTCAAAGTAAGCCGTCGCCCGATAACGGTGAAGCCCACGGATGCTTCGAAGATGTACGGTCTCGACGATCCGGACTTCAAGCTCGAGGCTGTCGAGGGCTCGATCCTCAAGGGCCATCCGCTCTCCTGGTTCAAGATCAACCGCGAAACCGGCGAGAACGTTGGTACCTACAAGCTGACGATTGAGGATAACAAGGACGCCGGAGAGCTGTATGACACCGATCGAGCGAACTATGACCTGACGTTCCAGACTGGCACGTTCGAGATCACCAAGCGTCAGATTGGTGTTGGCTGGCAGATTGGAACGTGTACCTACAACGGCGAGCCTCAGGGTCCCAAGGTTACGGTCAACAACGTTGTCAAGCGTGACGAGGGCAAGGTTTCCTATACGGTCGAGAACGCGACGGGCGTCGATGCCGGTAGCTACAAGGCCAAGGTGACGGGCTTTGCCGGTGATCCCGAGGTCACCAAGAACTATGCCCTTCCTACCGAAAACCTGGAGTTTACCTATACGATCTATAAGGCAGAGCAGGAGAAGCCCCAGGGGCTGGGCGCTGTCAACGAGACCATCCATGGCAAGTGCGACGGCAAGATTGAGGGCGCGCACGGCGGCGTCGCCTATCGCCTGTTCCGTACCGAAAGCGGAAACGTCGATGGCGAGACCATGGTTTCCGACGACGGTGCGATTGAGAATCTTGCCGGCGGCGATTATCAGGTCTGGTATGCCGAGACTAAAAATTACATGCGGTCCAATTCTGTGGAGGTAAGCGTCAAGAAGGGTAAGGACCTGTACGTCAGCGGTCCTGCAAAAAACGATGCTTACTCGATTGTTTGGCATAGCCCGAACAAGCTGCAGTGGCACGGAAGCGTGGAGTTCTCGGTAGAGATCTCCAATGGCTACTACGCGGGCGACGACTTTGCCGTCAAGGCGAGCAGCGGAGTTCTCGAGAAGAACGAGAGCGGAAAGTATGTCCTGAGCAATGTCGAGAAGAACGCCACCATTGCGGTCGAGGGCGTGCGCAAGCACGAGGCCGTGAATGACAAGTGGGTCTCCGACGACAACACACATTGGCACGAGTGCACCTGTGGCGACAAGAGCGACAAGATCGACGAGGCCAAGCACGACTTTGAGTGGGTCGTCGACAAGGCTCCCACGGCAACCGAGGTGGGTTCCAAACATCAGGAGTGCAAGGTCTGCGGTCACAAGCTGCCTGAGGTCGTGATTCCGGCTGCCGCCATTGTTGGCTACTCCGACGAGTACGACGGTGCGTATCACACCGTCGACGCGTCGAGCCTACCCAAGGGCGCGACGGCCAAGTACAGCACCGACGGCAAGAACTGGTCCCCCGACGCACCCAAGATCAAGGATGTCGGCACGCTGGAAGTTGCCTACCAGGTGACGATCGACGGTGTGACGGCCGAGGGCAAGGTGACGCTCGAGGTCAAGCAGCGTGCGATCACGGTCACCGCCCAGGACGCCTCCAAGACCTACGGCGAGGAAGACCCTGTGTTTGAGTGGTCTGTCACCGCTGGCAAGCTCGTCGCGGGCGAAACGCTTCAGGGTCTCAAGATCGAACGCGATGACTGTGATGACGCGGGCAGCTATGCTCTGCACCTGACGCAGGCCAAGGACGCTAACCCCAACTACAACATCACGTTTGGCGACGGCAAGTTCACCATCAACCAGCGTCTGCTCACCGTGACGTGGGGCACCACTGAGTTCATCTATGACGGCAGGGAGCGCTGCCCCGAGGCGAAGCTCGGCAATGTTATCGATAAGGACGACCTTGGCGCGACCGTCGAGGGCTCCCAGACCGAGGTCGGTGGTCCTTACACGGCGACCCTTAACAAGAAGCTGACGGGCAAGGCTGCGGGCAACTACGCGCTGCCTGTCGAGGGTCTGACATGCGAGTTCTCCATCAAGAACGCCCCGCAGGACGCGCCGGTGGTCCAGGCCGAGGCCGAGACTGTGAGCGGCAAGAAGGACGGCAAGATCACGGGCGTCGACGCCACCATGGAGTGGCGCGCCCAAGGCACCGCCGAGTACCAGGCCGTGGGCGAGGGCGTAACCGAGCTCAAGGACCTTGCCGCCGGTGTGTACGAGGTACGCTACCAGGCCAAGACCAACTACGATGCCTCTTCTGCCACCGAGATCACCGTGGCGGCCGGCCGCAAGCTGGTCGTGTCGCTGCCGGGCAACCAGGTGGGCTACAAGCTTACCTCGACGGCAACCGAGCTCGACTGGCGCGGGGCTGCAACGCTCACCATGAGCATCGACAGCGCATACTTTGCGGGCAAGGACTACGCCGTTAAGGTCAACGGCAAATCCGTTAAGCTTTCCGACAAGGGCGCCTATGAGCTCAAGGACGTCGAGGGCGACGTGAACGTGACGGTCGAGGGTGTTCTCAAGCACGAGCCCGATGGCTCTGGCTGGGCACACGACGCCAAGAACCACTGGCATATCTGCCGCTGTGGCGAGGTCCTCGACAAGGCCGAGCACACCTTCGAGTGGGTCGTCGACACGCCGGCGACCGTCGAGGCCAAGGGCGAAAAGTATCAGAAGTGCAAGGTTTGCGGCGAGAAGGGCAAGTCCGAGGAGATCGCGATTCTGGCGCCCGAGATCATCGACGGCAAAGGTCAGACGATGGTGGTCGACGCCGCCAAGGACCTGAGCTTCCGTTCGAACGCGCCGCTTGAGTTCTTCCAGAAGGTGCTGGTTGACGACAAGGAGGTCGCTGCCGAGAACTACGTGCTCACCGAGGGTTCCACGATCGTGACGCTCAAGACGAGCTTCCTAAAGACGCTCGGCGTGGGCGAGCATAAGCTGAGCGTGGTTTCGACCACGGGTACGGCCGAGACGACCTTTACCGTCACCGAGGCTGCCAAGCCCGCTCCTGGCCAGACCACCACGACCACCACGACTACGACTTCCAAGTCCAAGAAGAAGGCTGGCAAGGAGACGTTGCCCGAGTCCGGCGACAGCGCATACGTCATGGCTGGCGGCGTATTCGCAACCGGCATGGCAGCTCTGCTGCTGGCTTGGGCCATGAAGCGCCGCGCCTAGTCGCTTCCTTATCCCCAAGGGGCCCCGGATCTCGCCATCCGGGCCCCTTTTTTGTGCCGCCGCGAGACCTCGTGGGCAAAAAATGCCAAATATGAGTACTGCCACTATTTTAGTAACAGCGAAATAGGGCTCAAAACGGCTCTAGGAGGCATCGCGAGCGTGATTTTGGGGCGCACGATGCCGGATTCGGAGTCAAACAGGGCGATTTGTAGGCCTGGCAGGTCGAAAATCGCTGCCACTAATTTGGTAACAGTACTCATATTTGCCCTTTTTTGCCCACAGGCCTTCTGCCGGGGCGGTTAACAGGGGGTTGAATATTAACCAAGGTCCATTTTCGGCCATCTACAGCCCTTCAGCTCGAAAGCGACCCGACCCGCAATTGAATCTTTATTACAACTTTACACATAGGTTTACAGCTGTCTTGTCAGCTGTAAACCTAGGTGTCATACTAAAGCCCCAAGATTCGCCAAAAGAGAGGGGCCTTGATGGCACAGAGCGCGAACATGGATGCATCGGAGCTTGCACGCGATATTGCGGCCGGCCTGGCATCGGCAACGACGGCAACGGAGCGCGCGGCATTGGTGCCGGCAGAGCTCGTCGAGGCCATTCAGCAACTAAAAACCCAGCGTGATGCGGTGATCCTGGCGCACTATTACGTGGCGCCCGAGGTCCAGGCAGTGGCCGATTACGTCGGCGACAGCTTCTACCTGGCAAAGCTTGCCAAGAGCCTGCCGCAGCAGACCATCGTGCTGTGTGGCGTGGAGTTTATGGGCGAGAGCGCCAAGCTGCTCAATCCCACCAAGACCGTGCTGCTGCCCGAACCGGGCGCGGACTGCCCCATGGCGCACATGGTCAAACGCGAGACGGTTGACGAGGCCCGCGCCGAGTATGGCGACGACCTGGCCGTGGTCTGCTACGTCAACTCGACGGTCGAGATCAAGAGCTGGAGTGACGTGTGCGTCACCAGTTCCAACGCCGTCAAGATCGTGTCCGAGCTGCCGCAGCAGCATATCCTGTTCATTCCCGACCAAAACCTTGGTCGTTTCGTAGCCGAGCAGGTGCCGCAAAAGCACGTCATCCTCAACAAGGGCTACTGCCCGCGTCACCACATCATCACCGTCGAGCAGATTGTCGATGCGACGGAGGCCCACCCCGACGCGCTCGTGCTGGCGCACCCCGAGTGCAAGGCCGACGTCCTGGCCGAGGCCGACTACATTGGCTCCACCGCTGGCATCATCAAGTACGCCGAAGAGTCGGACGCGAGCGAGTTCATCATCGTGACGGTCCGCGGCGTGCTCTACGAGTTCGAGCGCCGCTGCCAAGGCACCGGCAAGAAGTTCTACTTCCCCGCGGTGCAGCCCACCTGCGTCAACATGGATCTCATCACGCTCGAAAAGCTCGTGTGCTGCCTGGAGACGGGCGAGGGCGAGGTGCAGATTGGCGTATCGGACGAGGCCGCCGACCAGGCCAAGCTCACGCTCGACCGCATGCTCGAGTACGCAGCGCGCTAAAACAATGTGACATGAGGGACGGTCCCTTATGCCACATTACAAGGGAGAGGATTCCTGTGGAAACCAAACAATACCCCAATATGGAGTGCGACGTCGTCATTGCCGGCTGCGGCGTGGCGGGCCTGTATGCGGCCCTCAATCTGCCGACGAGCATGCGCGTGATCATGCTCTCCAAGGGCGCCGTCGACGAGTGCGATTCCATGCTCGCGCAGGGCGGCATCTGCGTGCTGCCCGAGGGCTCGGACTACGACGCCTTCTTTGAGGACACCATGCATGCCGGTCATTACGAGAACCGCCGCGAGAGCGTCGACATCATGATTCGCTCGAGCCGCTCGGTCATCAACGACCTGCTGGCGATGGGCGTGGACTTTGAGCGCACGGCCGACGGCAGCCTCGACTTTACCCGCGAGGGCGCGCACAGCCGCCCGCGTATCGCCTTCCACGCCGATATTACGGGCAAGGAGATCACGACCAAGCTGCTCCGGGCCGTCCGCAAGCTGGACAACGTGCAGATTCTTGAGCACGTGGCCATGACCGATATCCTGACCGACGAGTGCGACGGCGCCACGGTTTGCACCGGTGTCGTCGCCGTGCCCGTGGATGAGGACGACTCGGTTCGTCCCGCCGACGAGCTGGCAAATGCCGCCGAGGGCGTGCACGCCGGCGAGCCGTTTAAGATCCATGCCCGCCATACGCTGTGGGCGACGGGCGGTATCGGTGGCGTGTACGACCATTCGACCAACTACCCGCAGCTCACGGGCGACGCCTGCTTCATCGCCCAAGAGCACGGCATTACGATGGAGCACCTGGACTACGTGCAGATTCACCCCACGGGCCTGTTCTCACCGCAGCCGGGCCGCACGTTCCTGATCAGCGAGAGCTGTCGCGGCGAGGGCGCGATTCTGCTCAACGCCGCCGGCGAGCGCTTTACCGACGAGCTGCAGCCGCGAGACGTGGTCGCCGCCGCCATCCGCGAGCAGATGAAGCAGGACGGCACCGAGCACGAGTGGCTGAGCTTTGCCCCCGTCGAGCGCGACGTGGTGACTGGGCACTTTGCCAACATCCGCGCACGCTGCCTGGAGGACGGCCGCGACATCTTGGACGAGCCCATCCCCGTCACGCCCACGCAGCACTACTTTATGGGCGGCGTGTGGGTCGACAAGGACGGCCGCACCTCGATGCCCGAGCTCTACGCCGCGGGCGAGACGGCCTGCAACGGCGTGCACGGCAAGAACCGCCTGGCTTCTAACAGCCTGCTCGAGTCCCTGGTTTGGGGTCGCCGCGCCGCTTGGCGTATGCGCACCGGCGAGTCGCTTGCCGTGGAGCAGGCGGGCGAGCCCGCGCTCGACGGACGTCACCGCGCCCTGAGCGCCGATACCCTTGCAATCGATGATTTGGCCCGTGCCGCCGGCACGCAGGCCGTGGAGGAGTAGACCATGAATCCCATTACCATGAAGCTCGTCGTCGATGATCTGATTTTGCAGGCCCTGCGCGAGGACATCACGTTTGAGGACGTGAGCACGGCGAGCGTGTGCCCCACGGCGCGTCCCGCTACCGTTGAGCTCATCGCCAAGGCCGACGGCATCATCGCCGGTCTGGACGTGTTCGCCCGCACCTTTGAGCTGCTGGATTCGCAGAGCTCGGTGCTGTTCGACGTCGCGGATGGCGACGAGGTGCATTCCGGCGACCACGTGGGCCAGGTGCGCGGCGATGCGCGCGTACTGCTTTCGGGCGAGCGCGTGGCGCTCAACTACCTGCAGCGCATGAGCGGTATCGCCACCTATACGCATCAGATGGCCGCGGCGCTCGAAGGCACCAAGACCGTGCTCGTCGACACGCGCAAGACCACGCCGGGCATGCGTGTCTTCGAGAAGGCGGCAGTCGAGATCGGCGGCGGCAGCAACCACCGCTACAACCTGTCGACGGCTGTCATGCTCAAGGACAACCATATCGACGCCGCCGGCGGCGTGGCGCGCGCGATCGAGATGGCGCGCGCCCATGCGTCCTTCACCACGACGGTCGAGATCGAGTGCGAGAATCTGGACATGGTGCACGAGGCCGTAGAGGCTGGCGCCGACATCATCATGTTCGACAACATGACCCACGACGATATGGCCGCCGCCATCGAGCTTATCGACGGCCGCGCCAAGACCGAGTGCTCGGGCAACGTGGACGCCGACAACATTCGCGCCCTGGCCGACCTGGGCGTCGACTTTATTAGCTCGGGCGCCCTGACACACTCCGCGCCGATCCTCGACCTTTCGCTTAAGCACCTGCGTCTGCTGGACGGTAAATAATGAATGCCCGCGAGCGTCGCCGTTCCATCATGGCCGTGCTCGAGGGGGCCAAAGATCCCGTTTCGGGCAGCGCCCTTGCCCGCGAGGTGGGCGTGAGCCGTCAGGTCGTGGTGCAGGACATCGCCCTGCTGCGCGCCGACGGGCACGATATCGTCGCCACCAACCGCGGCTACGTGCTCCAGGAAGCCGAGAGCAGCCCGGCTGTGCCCACGCGCCTGGTCAAGGTGCGCCACAGCGTGGAGCAGGCGGGCGATGAGCTCACGAGCATCGTCGATGCGGGCGGCGCCGTGCTCAACGTGATCGTCAACCACCGCGTGTACGGCAAGATTACGGCCGACCTGGACATTCGCAACCGCCGCGATATCGAGCGCTACCTGCACGACATCGCCAGCGGCAAGAGCTTTCCGCTGCTGACGGTGACCAGCGGCTATCACTTCCACCGCATCGCGGCAGAAGACGAGCAAACCCTCGACGAGATCGAGGCACTGCTCAAGGAGAAGGGCTATCTGGCCGATCTGATGCCCTATGAGGACGACTTGTCCTAGCTCGACGCTGCAAACGCCCCATTTGGGCAATCTGACGTTCAATCGTCGGTCGCGTACCAAAGTACGCTTCCCTCCTCTTTCACGTCACCTTACTCGCTTAGGGGCGTTTTCGCTGACTTATGCTCAACCTGCGGTGTTACTATAGTGGCTGCCCGTGCACAAAAAAGGAGACCTCCGCGGCGATGCGGAGGCCTCCTTTTTGTGCACGGTGTACTTTTGAGTGTGCAAGTGGGGGAGTTGTTACTCCTCGACGATCTCGGTGATCGCGCCAGCGGGGCAAGCGTCCTGGCAAGCGCCACAGGCGACGCAGGAGTCCTCGTCAGCGACGGTAGCGACGTCCTGGAGCTCCAGGACGCCAGCGGGGCAGGAGTCGACGCAAACGCCACAAGCGATGCACTCGTCGGCATCAATTACGGGATGAGCCATGGTAGTTTCCTCTCTGTTGACCGACGCTACAGGCGATGTGCGTCGGTTTGATTCGGGCAAAAACATACCACGGCGGCGACCGTTTGCAATACCCTCTGACCGGCATCTTCATACCGTTCGCCGAGTATGCCACGGCTTACTAAAAAACACGCAGGTGGGGCCGTTGAACTGCGCAAATGTTAGCTAAAGGTGACTTGAAATAAAGAGCGATTGAGCGTGCTTGCGGAAAGCGCATCCCAGAATCGCCGCCCAGAACGGGTCGCATTTTCCGGTTGAGCCTTCAAGCGGAAAGCGTATCCCGGAATCGGCGCTCAAAACGGGTCGCGCTTTCCCCGGGGTCGCCCCAAAGCCGCCCTGCGCGGCTCCAGACCCAAGCCTCAGTCAACTCTACATAGATCTCGATAGATCTGCTCAGAACTCAAACAGCCCATCTACCTGCGCTTTTGAGAACCTAAACTCGCGGAGATAAGAAATCTTATATGAATTGACTTAGATTTTGTATATTCCGGCCCATAAGGGGATACACTACATCCTGAAAGACAAGCCGAAGCGTCGCGCGGCAGTCCGCCGACGCGGCGCGAACGCACAAGAGAGAGGGAATTTCTAATGGGTAAGATTCTTGGTATCGACCTTGGTACTACCAACTCCGCCATGGCCGTCCTCGAGGGCGGTTCTCCGACCATCATCGTGAACGCCGAGGGCGACCGCACCACCCCGTCCGTCGTCGGCTTCCGTGCCGACGGCGACCGCGTCGTGGGCAAGGCCGCTAAGAACCAGGCGGTCACCAACCCCAAGAACACCGTGTTCTCCATCAAGCGCTTCATGGGCCGCAAGTACTCCGAGTGCACCTCCGAGCTCAAGACCGTGCCGTATGAGGTCAAGGAGGGCCAGGGCGGCCGTGCCGTCGTCAACATCGAGGGCAAGGATTACACCGCCGAGCAGGTGAGCGCCATGGTGCTCGCCAAGATGAAGGCCGACGCCGAGAAGTATCTGGGCGAGACCGTCACCGACGCCGTCATCACCGTCCCCGCCTACTTCAACGACGCCCAGCGTCAGGCCACCAAGGATGCCGGTAAGATCGCCGGTCTCAACGTCAAGCGTATCGTCAACGAGCCGACCGCTGCTGCTCTGGCCTATGGCCTGGACAAGCAGGGTTCCGACCAGCGCATCCTGGTCTTCGACCTGGGCGGCGGCACCTTCGACGTCTCCATCCTCGACCTTGCCGACGGCGTGTTTGAGGTTCTGTCCACCTCCGGCGACAACCACCTGGGCGGCGACGACTGGGATCAGCGCGTCATCGACTGGATGGCCGACAAGTTCCAGCAGGAGAACGGCGTCGACCTGCGTCAGGACCCCATGGCCCTGCAGCGCCTGAAGGAGGCTGCCGAGAACGCCAAGAAGGAGCTCTCCGCAGCCCAGCAGTCCACCATCAACCTGCCGTTCATCACCATGAACCAGTCCGGCCCGCTGCACCTCAACTACACGCTGACCCGCGCCGAGTTCGAGAAGATCACCCGCGACCTGCTCGAGCGCTGCAAGCAGCCTGTCACCAACGCCCTGCGCGACGCTAAGCTCAAGCTCTCCGATCTGACCGAGGTCATCCTCGTCGGCGGCTCCACCCGTATGCCCGCCGTCCAGGACCTGGTCAAGACCATGACCGGCAAGCAGCCCAACATGTCCGTGAACCCCGACGAGGTCGTTGCCGACGGCGCTGCCGTCCAGGGCGGCGTGCTCACCGGTGACGTCGAGGGCATCCTGCTGCTCGACGTGACCCCGCTGTCGCTGGGCGTCGAGACCATGGGCGGCATCATGACCAAGATGATCGACCGCAACACCACGATCCCGACCTCCAAGACCGAGGTTTACTCCACCGCTGCCGACAACCAGACCAGCGTCGAGATCAACGTGCTCCAGGGCGAGCGCGAGCTTGCCCGCGACAACAAGTCGCTCGGTAAGTTCCAGCTGACCGGCATCCCGGCTGCCCGCCGCGGCGTGCCGCAGATCGAGGTCACCTTCGACATCGACGCCAACGGCATCGTCAAGGTCTCCGCTAAGGACAAGGGCACCGGCAAGGAGCAGCAGATCACCATTTCCGGCTCCACCGCTCTGTCCGACGACGAAGTCGATCGTATGGTCAAGGACGCCGAGGCTCATGCCGAGGAGGACAAGAAGCAGAAGGAAGAGGTCGAGGTCCGCAACCAGACCGACAGCCTGTGCTACTCCACCGAGCAGACCCTCAACGAGCTGGGCGACAAGGTTTCCGCCGACGTGAAGTCCAAGGCTGAGGCTGCTATTGCCGACGCCAAGAAGGCCCTCGAGGGGTCTGACGTCGAGGCCATCAAGGCCGCCGGCGAGTCCCTGCAGTCCGTTGCCTACGAGCTGGCTCAGGTTGTCTACGCCGACGCTCAGCAGCAGACCGACGGTGCCGCTGGTGCCCAGTCTGCCGACGATGATGTTGTCGACGCCGACTACGAGGTTGTGGACGACGAGGACAAGTAATCATGTCCGCCCGTAAAGCTCGCACGGAGGCGGCTGCCGCTGGCGCCGCCCCCGTTGACTCTGAGGAGAAGGACGTGAAGATTCCCGTAGAGGCCGTCGACGATACCGAGGCCAATGAGGCCGAGGCCGCTGAGGCTGCCGAGAACCAGGTAGAGGATTCCAACAAGGAGGCGACGATGACCGAGGACGAGATGGTGGAAGCCGCTATCCGCGCCGGTGAGGAAGCCGCCGACAACGACTTTAAGCTCAAGTTCGAGCAGGCCCAGAAGGAGCTTGCCGACGTGCGCCATGAACTCGAGGCTGCGGCAGAGGCTCAGAAGGCCGCCGAGGACAAGGCGAAGGACGCCACCGAGCGCACCGCCCGTCTGCAGGCCGACTGGGAGAACTTCCGCCGCCGCACCGCCAACGAGCGGATTGCCGAGCGCGAGCGTGCGACCGAGAAGCTCGTTACCGCGCTGCTGCCGGTGGTCGACGATATCGAGCGTGCGATCGACCATGCCCGCGGCCAGGAGCTTTCCGACGACTTTAAGCAGTTCGTCGATGGCGTTGACGCGGTGCATGCCAAGCTGCTCGACGTGTTTGCGCACGAGGGCGTTGAGCCTATCGACCCCAAGGGCGAGGCATTCAATCCGCTCGAGCACCAGGCCGTGGGACGTGTCGAGGACGCATCGCAGTACGACGAGACCGTCAACGACGTGTACCAGAAGGGCTACCGCATGGCGGACCGCATCCTGCGCTCCGCGATGGTGACGGTGACGTACGGTGGCGAGAAGCGCCCCGCGCCGGAGCCCGAAGCGGCGCCCGAGGATGCTGCGGCCGATACGGCCGAGAGCACCGAGGAGTAATTGAGAAGGGCCCCGGGGCAACACCCGGGGCCCTTTCTGGCCTAGTGCCATATGAAAGCATGAGCCGTCGTCCGCAGGGGCGGCGGATGAAACAGGAGAGGAGCTACGATGGCTGCAGGCAAAACCTTCTATGACATCCTGGGCGTATCCAAGAGCGCCTCCGACAAAGAGATCAAGAGCGCGTTTCGCAAGCTCGCGCAAAAATATCACCCCGATGCCGGCGGCGACGAGGCCAAGTTTAAGGAGATTAGCGAGGCCTATGAGACGCTTTCGGACGAGAAGAAGCGCAAAGAGTACGACCAGATGCTCATGTTCGGCGGCATGCCGGGCGCGGGCGGCGCGTATGGCGGCGGCTATGGTGCCGGTGCTGGCGCGAGCGGCTGGGGCGATATTTTCGACAGCATCTTTAGCGGCAACGGCGCCTGGGGTAGCGATTGGGGCTCGGGCTTTGCAGGGGCCGCGGGCGCTGCCGGTGCGGGCGCGGGCCGCAATCGTGCGCGCAAGGGTGGCGACCTGTCGCTGACCGTCGACGTGACGGCCGAGGACGCGTTCCGCGGCGTGACGCACAAGGTCACCTATCGCATTCCCTCGACGGGCGAGCAGCAGACCATTACGGTCTCGGTGCCCGCGGGCGCGGTCGACGGCGGCAAGCTGCGCTACAAGCGCCGCGGCGAGTACGGCGTTGCCGGAGGCGAGCGCGGCGACCTGGTCGTGACCACGCACGTGGAGGAGCACCCGCTGTTTAAGCGCAAGGGTGCCGACGTGACCATGGAGGTGCCGATCTCGGTCTACGAGGCGGCGCTTGGCTGCACGGTCGACGTGCCCACGCCTGGTGGCGCAACGGTCCGCCTGAAGGTGCCCGCGGGTACCCAGACGGGCAAGAAGTTCCGCTTTAAGGAGATGGGTGCGCCCGACGTTAAGCATCGCGGCCGCACGGGCGCGCTGCTCGTCGAGATTAAGGTGCAGGTTCCCACGAACCTGTCCGATGACGAGCGCGATGCTATGACCAAGCTGCGCGAGGCCGATACGCGCGACTATCGCGAGAAGGTCAACCGTTACAAGGCGACGTACTAGTTGGGCCGCGCGGCCCACGGGCTGGCCGCAGGCTTATGATGGAGATGTGCGAGACGGAAAGGGGTCAGGTAGCATGGCCGAGGACAATAGGAACAAACCGCTGTACATGATCAGCGTGGCGGCCGAGCTGACCGGCATGCACCCGCAGACTCTGCGCGTCTACGAGTCCAAGGGCTTGGTGAATCCCCAGCGCTCGGGCGGCAACACGCGTCTGTATTCGCGTGCCGATATCGAACGTCTGGAGCTTATCAACCAGCTCACCGACGAGGGCATCAACCTTGCCGGCGTGGTGCGCATCCTCGATATGAAGGAACGCGCCGAGGAGCGCGAGCGCGAGAACGAAAAGCTCCGCGCCCGCGTGCGTCAGCTCGAGGAAGAGCTGCACGAGTACAAGATGCAGAAGAAGATTACCGCCCTGGCCCCGCGCGACGGCTCGGTCAACCCCGAGCAAGTCATGCGCAAGCTGCTGGGCGCCGGAGGGGATTTGTAGTTACGCGGTTTTACCAAACCGCGTAACGGCTCGACGCTGCGCGGGCCGCATTTGGACAATCTGACGTTCAACTTCAAGGGCGCGACCAGAAGGTCAGCGCCCTTTCGTTTCACGTCACTTTGTCTCAAATGCGGCCCGCTCGCTGTCCGTCCTCAACCTGCGACGTTGCTTTGGTTGGCACTTGGGGACGTTCCTTTTGTGCCGGCACTTGGGGACACTCCTTGCGCCGATACCGCCCTGTACTTTACTGAGATAAAGTGAACGACGAGATTCGTAACCCGCTGGCAATCGTTCTATGGCACGATATTGAACGAATGCATGCTATGCGCCCGAGTCTTTCGGGCAGAGTGGGAGACAGAATGGTCAAGCTGTACGAGGACGGCATCTACCTGCGTGGTGGCAGCGAGGTTGTGCCTGCGGCCGAGGCCGCGGAGCGCGGCATTGCTCAGACGCCCGAGGATGCCAAGCGCGGCACCATCGCTTATTCGATTCTTCAGGCACATAACACGTCGGGCGACCCCGAAGCACTCAAGATCCGCTTCGACGCCATGGCGAGCCACGACATCACCTTCGTCGGTATTATTCAGACGGCGCGCGCCTCGGGCATGGAGCAGTTCCCGCTGCCCTACGTGCTCACCAACTGCCATAACTCGCTGTGTGCCGTGGGCGGCACCATCAACGAGGACGACCACGTCTTTGGCCTGTCGGCTGCCAAGAAGTACGGCGGCATTTTCGTCCCGCCCCACATCGCGGTCATCCACTCCTTTATGCGTGAGAACTTCGCCGGCTGCGGCAAGATGATCCTGGGTTCCGACTCGCACACCCGCTACGGCGCCCTGGGCACCATGGCCGTGGGCGAGGGCGGCGGCGAGCTGGCAAAGCAGCTCCTGCGCGACACCTACGACGTCGCCTATCCCGGCGTCGTGGCCATCTACCTCACTGGTGCCCCGCGCCCCGGCGTCGGCCCGCACGACGTGGCACTCGCCATCATCCGCGCCGTCTTTGCCAAGGGCTACGTCAAGAACAAGGTCATGGAGTTCGTGGGCCCCGGCATTGCGAGCATGACGACCGACTACCGCAACGGCGTTGACGTTATGACCACCGAGACCACCTGCCTTTCCTCCATTTGGGCCACCGACGAGGACACGCACGCGTTTTTGACCATGCACGGCCGCGGCGGCGACTATCGCGAGCTCAAGCCCGCCGATGTCGCCTACTACGACGGCTGCGTCGAGGTCGACCTTTCGAGCATCAAGCCCATGATCGCCCTGCCGTTCCATCCCTCCAACGGCTTTGAGATCGACGAGCTCAACGAGAATCTCGAGGATATCCTGCACGAGGTCGAGCTCGAGGCCGCCAAGATCGGCGAGGGCAAGACGCACTTTAGCCTGCTCGACAAGGTCGTCGACGGCAAGCTGCACGTGCAGCAGGGCGTTATCGCCGGCTGCTCGGGCGGCAACTACGACTCCGTGGTGCAGGCGGCCCGCGTGCTCAAGGGCGCCAACACCGGCTGCGGCGAGTTCTCGCTGTCGGTCTATCCCACGAGCCAGCCCGTGGCGCTCGAGCTCACGCGCCGCGGCTACATCTACGACCTTATGGAGGCCGGCGCGATCGTGCGCACGGCGTTCTGCGGTCCGTGCTTTGGCGCCGGCGACACGCCCGCTAACAACGGCCTGTCCATCCGCCACACCACGCGCAACTTCCCCAACCGTGAGGGTTCCAAGCCGGGCAATGGCCAGCTGAGCGCCGTGGCCCTGATGGACGCCCGCTCCATTGCGGCGACGGCGGCCAACGGCGGCGTCCTGACGCCGGCGACCGACCTGCCCGAGGAGACCTGGGACGAGGCCTGCGAGTACACCTTCGACGACGCGCCGTACAAGAAGCGCGTGTACTGGGGCTTTGGCAAGGCTGAGCCTGCCGACGAGCTGGTCGAGGGACCCAACATCAAGCCGTGGCCCGCGATGGAGCCGCTCGGCGACGACATCCTGCTCAAGGTGTGCTCCAAGATTATGGACCCGGTCACCACGACCGACGAGCTCATTCCCTCGGGCGAGACGAGCTCCTTCCGCTCCAACCCGCTGGGCCTGGCCGAGTTTACGCTCAGCCGTCGCGACCCTGCCTACGTGGGTCGCTCCAAGGAGGTCGATGCCGTGGAGAAGCGCCGTGTTGCCGGTGAGGCTGCGGGCGACTTGGCCGAGCTTGATGCCGAGCTTGCCGGTGTGTTTGAGGCACTGGCCGGCGCAGGTGTCGCGGCTGACGCCAAGACTACCGAGTACGGCTCCATGCTCTACGCCAAGAAGCCGGGCGACGGCTCCGCCCGCGAGCAGGCTGCAAGCTGCCAGCGCGTGATCGGCGGCCTGGCCAATATCGTCCACGAGTACGCCACCAAGCGCTATCGCTCCAACGTGATGAACTGGGGCATGGTGCCCTTCCAGATGGAGGCCGAGCCCAACTTTGAGGTGGGCGACTACGTCTTCGTGCCGGGCATCAGCGCCGCGCTCGATGGCGATCTGCAGAACATCGCTGCCTACGTGGTGCGTACCGACGGTGCGGTTGAGCAGATTGAGCTCTATATTGCCGATATGACGGCCGAGGAGCGTGCCATCGTCAAGGCCGGCTGCCTGATCAACTACAACAAGTTCAAGGCCGCTGCCGAGTAACGCACTTAATTGTCCGCCCGGGGCTTACCCTTTCCCGCCCGCTCACGCGCTTCGCGAGGGTCGCGTTCGGGAAAGGGTAAGCCCCGGGCTACATTTCTGCGTTCTCGTTGGGCCTTGAGGGACGCTAAAAATAGACCTGCTTGATGCCGCCTCTTTTATTGGGGCGGCTTCTTTGTTCGGACCACCACATTGGGGACGGACCACCACATTGGGGACAGGCACCTTTGTGGTGGTTCATGGTTTGTCTCGATTTGTAACAGGAAGACCTTTATTTGCCGAGTAGTTGTTACAGATTGAGATAAACGGGAGCTGCTGAGCATTGCATCTCGATCTGTAACATCTGGGGTCAAAAACGGCCGCTAGATGTTACAGATCGAGACAGATGAGCGCCGGAGCCGAAAATCGCCACAAAGGTGCCTGTCCCTTTCGTGGAGGTGGGGGCGAGCTCGATGCTGCCGTGCTCGCTGAACGACATTCTAATGAGCGTCTCTACAGGATTTCATCTGGGGTGGCGGGTTTGGTTGTTTTTGGGATGCCGAGTTTGGATGACGCGAAATCGTCAACATTTTCTTTGATCCCATCCTTGGTATAGACGGTGACCATATAGGTGCTGTGTCCGAATTCGCACTTGTCGCGTATTGCCCAGGCCTGCCAGTAGGCGGCCCCACTTCGCCCTTTGATTTTTCCGACACGGCGGAGTTCTGTTCGCTTCAATTTTTGGTTGCTATAGATGGTTCGACCGGCCTCCTCGGTGAGCCCACACTGTCTAAGCATCTTGTCGAGGACTTGGTTCATGTGGCGCTCATCGGTGTTTGGTGCGTAGTCGTAGGCGAGGGTGATGGAGTCGAGTGGCTGGTCGTCGATCAGATAGTTTAGCGCCTGAGGTTCAAGGCAGAAATAGGGGGAGCATCCGTCGATCTGACCGAGCAGTGGCAACTTGGACTGCCAAATTCCGGTGGGAATCATATCTTCGTAGAACACACCGCGGCAGACAAAGGAGAGCGAGGTGGCACGCGAGCCGGCGTCGATCATCCCGCAAAGATCGAAGGGCGAGGCGATACCAAAAGAAAAGGGCGTGACGACGATAAAGAAGAGCATCACGATGGGTATGGCGAGAATGGCGATGACGTTGCGACCGGTGGAATGAGACGGCTTCATATGATCTCCCCGAGACAAAAAGCTGTTGAGGATAGATAGAAATAGATAAATTCAGATAACAAATTAAGTTTAATCTCATGGCGTGAGATGGTCGACCGTTAGCGTCGAAACTCACCACAAAGGTGTCTGTCTCCTTTGTGTGGGGGGGGTGGGGGACGGGCGGCTTCTTTTGGTGATAGTGTTAGCTGGCGGTATTATTAGTGCAGGTGGCGAAGGTTTACATTGTGAGGTGTTTTGCCGTGAGACATCCTGCCCGATTCGGATTGATTGCTCTGGCGCTTGCGATCGCCGTGGTTGGTGTGGGCGTTGTCGGTATGGCATTTCTACCTGCTGCGGTGACGGAGCCGGTGGTTAAGCCTGTGACTCAATCAGTCGAACTCCTGACCGGTGACGATAAGCCCGAGACCATTACCGTCGATTTTAATGAGCAGCCAGTTGTGCTTGGTATTAGCAATTATCCGCGCATTCAGCTTGGAGCCATGCGCTACACCATGGACGCGAGTCTAATTGATAGGGCGTCCGAGCTACTCAAGGGCAAAACCTTTAAGCGTTGGTACGGCTATGCGTCCTATCGGGCAAAAGCGAACGACATGGTTGGCGGGTGTCACTCATCCATCGAGTTGGACACTGCGAACGGCACCAAGCTATGTGATGTTTCGTACGATCCGGGTTACGAGGGCAATGAGGGTCCGGGCATCTACATCATGGACGGCGATGCTGCCTATGTCATGGAGGGCGACCAGACCGAGCTCAACGATTTTATGGCCCAGTGTATCCAAGATGCCTATGAACAGACCTGCTTGCCCGACCCGCAGACTGCACGCGATAGTGGGTCTGCCCGTACGTGGCTGTTCGAGGATGAGATGCCCTGGAATGCCGAATCGGGAAGCACGGGCTCGGCAAAAGAGTAGAGATTGCGACCATCACAAAGGTGCCTGTCCCTTTTGTGGTGGTTTTCGGTCTGTCTCGATCTGTAACATCTGGGCCGCTAAAAGTGGGCTTGGTGTTACAGATTTAGATTATCGGTTCAGGCATCTTCCGTTTGTCTCGATTTGTAACGGGTAGACCCTTATTTGTCGAGTTGTTGTTACAGATTTAGATAAACGGGCGCCGCCGAGCACTTCATCTCATTCTGTAACACCTAGGACCAAAAACGGCTGCTAGATGTTACAGATCGAGACGGTTGGTTGTTGGGGATGCAGTGGGTCGACGTCTCAGTATCCTATCCTTCAATCACTCAGAAAATCTTATATATAGAGACTTAGATTTGTGTATAAGAACGCGTAAAGCTGGCAACAATACTTCTCGAACAACGTGAAGCCGCCCCGTAGGGTGGCCGCCCCAAGAGAGGTGATTCCATGAGAATCGATAAGCTAGCAATGACGTCGCGCGAGGCGCTGCAGACCGCCATGGGCACTGCTGCCGATGCGCAGGCCGGTGCGGTGGAACCGATTCACCTACTGTCTGCCCTGCTCGGTGCCGGCGAGCGCAACATTTCCGTGATCATCGAGCGCATTGGCGCCGATCCCGCCCAGCTCGCGCGCTCTACGCAGGATGCCATCGACCATGCGCCCAAGGTTTCGGGCGAGGGCCAGCAGATGGGTCTTTCCAACGAACTCGTCCGCGTCATCGAAAAGGCCGAAAAGAAGGCCACCAAGATGGGCGACAGCTTTGTGGTGACCGAGCATCTGCTCATGGCGCTTGCCGAGGACAAGGGCGAGGCGGGCCGCGTGCTGCGCGACGCCGGCGTTACCAAGGAGCGCATCGAGCAGGTCTACGAGGAGCTGCGTGGCGATGACCGCGTGACGTCTGCCGAGGACAAGACCCAGTTTGAGGCGCTGGAGCAGTACGGTCGTAACATCTGCGACCTCGCCCGCGCCGGCAAGCTCGACCCGGTCATCGGCCGTACCGACGAGATCCGTCGCACCATCCAGGTCCTGTCCCGCCGCACCAAGAACAACCCCGTGCTCATCGGCGAGCCGGGCGTCGGCAAGACGGCCATCGTTGAGGGCATCGCCCAGCGTATCGTGGCCGGCGACGTGCCGAGTACCCTGCGCGACCGCGATCTCATCGAGCTCGACATGAGCGCGCTGGTCGCCGGCGCCAAGTACCGCGGCGAGTTCGAGGACCGCTTGAAGGCCGTGCTCAAGGAGGTGCAGAAGTCCGAGGGCAAGGTCATCCTATTCATCGATGAGCTCCACACCATCGTGGGCGCGGGTGCCACCGAGGGCTCTATGGACGCCGGCAACATCCTCAAGCCGGCGCTCGCCCGTGGCGACCTGCATGCGATCGGCGCAACCACGCTCGACGAATACCGCAAGTACATCGAGAAGGACGCGGCGCTCGCTCGTCGTTTCCAGACCGTTCTGGTGAGCGAGCCTACCGTCGAGGACACCATCTCGATTCTGCGTGGCCTCAAGGAAAAATACGAGATCTTCCACGGCGTGCACATCACCGATGGCGCGCTCGTGGCGGCTGCCGATCTCTCCGATCGCTACATCGCCGACCGCTTCCTGCCCGACAAGGCCATCGACCTGGTCGATGAGGCCGCAAGCCGCCTGCGCATGGAGCTCGACAGCATGCCGGTCGAGATCGACGCCACCACGCGTCAGCTTACCCAACTGCAGATCGAGGAGCAGGCGCTCATGAAGGAGACCGACGACGCCTCCAAGGAGCGCCTGGAGGCCCTGCGCCAGGAGATCGCCGAGGTCCAGGAAAAGCTCAACGTGCAAAAGGCCGGCTGGCTCAACCAAAAGAACGCCATCGACCACGTGCAGGAGCTCAAGGGCCAGCTCGACGAGGCCAAGAGCGAGGAGGAGCGCGCGACGCGCAACGGCGATCTGGGCCGTGCGTCCGAGCTGCGCTACGCTGTGATCCCGGGTCTGCAGCAGCAGATTCAGGAGTCCGAGGCCGCGCTCGAGGCGCAGAAGGAGCAGAATGGCGAAGGCCTCAACGAGCAGGTGACCTCCGATGAGATCGCCGAGGTCGTGAGCGCCTGGACCGGCGTGCCCGTCTCCAAGATGATGCAGGGCGAGCTCGACAAGCTGAAGGGCCTGGAGGGTGAGCTGCACAAGCGCGTCATCGGCCAGGACGAGGCAGTCTCCGCCGTGGCCGCGGCCGTGCGCCGCAGCCGTGCGGGCCTCTCCGATCCGGACAAGCCCATCGGCAGCTTCTTCTTCCTGGGCCCCACCGGCGTGGGCAAGACCGAGCTCGCCAAGGCGCTGGCCGAGTGCCTGTTCGACGACGAGCGCGCGCTCGTACGTATTGACATGTCCGAGTACATGGAGAAGTTCAGCGTCCAGCGTCTGATCGGTGCGCCTCCGGGATACGTGGGCTATGACGAGGGCGGTCAGCTTACCGAGGCCGTGCGCCGTCGTCCGTACTCCGTGATCTTGCTCGACGAGATGGAGAAGGCTCACCCAGATGTCTTTAACGTGCTGCTGCAGGTGCTCGACGACGGCCGTTTGACCGATGGCCAGGGTCGCCAGGTGTCCTTCAAGAACACGATCATCATCATGACGTCTAACGTGGGCTCCAAGGCTATCGCCGAGCTTTCCGGCAAGGACGAGGAGGAGATGCGCCATCAGGTCGACGCGGCCATGGCTCAGACCTTCCGCCCCGAGTTCCTCAATCGTATCGACGATATCGTGGTGTTCCATCCGCTCGGCATGGCGCAGATCGAGAAGATCGTCGACATCCAGCTCGCCGACGTCCGCGCACGCTTGGCCAAGGAGCGCATGACGCTTGCCATCACCCCGGCGGCCAAACAGATGCTCGCCGTGGGTGGCCTGGACCCCGTGTTCGGTGCCCGTCCGCTCAAGCGCCTGGTCCAGCGCGAGGTCGTGGACGCCATCGCCGCCGCTATCATCGACGGCACGGTGCGCGAGGGCGATCAGGTGACGGTCGACGTCGACAAGGACGGCGGCTTTACCGTCGTGTGCGATAACACGCCGGCGGCCACCTACGAGGTCCCCGACGCCGAGTAGATTTTTGGGACATGCCTTAAAATCTACCTTTTCACGCCGAACGCCAAGGGCGGCGGATCCAAATCGGGTCCGCCGCCCTTTTTCGTGCGACAATCGATGATGTTGAACATGATTGCACGGCAAGGAGATATGCAGATGAACGACGAGGACAAGACGAACAAACCGGCGACCGAGACGGTGCCCGCGACACCCAAACCTGCGCCTAAGCCGGCGCCAAAGCCGCGCGACCCCTACATCCGTGCCGAGAACGAGGACGACGACGGCTACGATCCCTACAGCGATCGCCGCCCCGAGCGCGAGCCGATGTTCGAAGCCGACCCGTGGCGATAGCCCCCCCCCGCAGGGTAGCTAATTTGGGACGGGGCATTTTTAACTATCCCTATACGTCAGTTGATATCTATCTCAGCCCAGATAATTCGTCGGCGGACAAAGGGTAGTTAAAAAGCCCCGTCCCAAATTAGCTACCCTGGGACGCTGGTGCTAGTCCTGCGCTTTGATGCTTGGCAGGAGAATCTGGGCGAGGTAGTCGGTCTCGAGTTTGGTCGCGGCGTCGGTGTTGCCATCTTTGCCGACCAGGTCGTTCTTGATCTGGCTGTATGTGTAGCGGTTGCCGGTTGTGAGCTCGACAAGCTCAATCGCCGTATCCATGGGGTAGGTCGACACGGGATCCTGTGTGCGCCCGTTGATGGTTTGCGGAATTACATACGGATAGACAGGACCGCTAGCATAGACGGTGTAGCCGTTGCCCAGGCTGACCGTGCCCAAAACCGTATCGCCGTCGTCGGGGGTAAAGGTCTCGCCGTCGCGCACCGCGACGAGCGTCACGAGCGGCGTGTTGGTGTCGCTGTCCAGATAAATGCACAGCGTGCTGCCGTTTTGCCAGGTTGCGACCCTGCCATACCACTCAACCGGGATATCGAGCTGATATAGATTCGTCGCCTTGTGTCGAGCGTCGGCATCGCGGGCGGACTGTGCCTCGCTTGCGCTTACGGCGTTGACGGCGGCATCGCGGCGCGTGATTGCCGCCTGCTGAAGTATCTTTGCCGCGGCGGCAGAACTCGCGCCGCCCTCTTCAGCATACTTGGCGGCGGCATCGATCTGATCGTCAGTCACTGTGTCGGCCGAAGGCACCTTGAGCTTAAAGGCGGCCTGGGCACTCAAATCCTGCCCGTCGCTCTTAACGGTGACCTGCGCCTTGGTTGTCGGGACGGTGTAGATGGTGCCGTCTGCCGCGATGGGGGAGGCGGCGATGGAGAGTGTGTAATCTCCGGGCAGCAACTTAATGCCGCGACCATGCTCATCAATATAGAGCGTCTCGCTCACGGAAGAACCGTCGGAATCCTGCCCGCTCACCTGCACGGGGATCTTGGAGCCGGTCGAGCAGTCGAGCCCCGCGGCGCGAACGTCAATCTGCACCGACATCATGGTGTGCGCATTGGCGGCAACAGCGGCTGCCTGTTCTTGCTGATACCCGTTCCAGGCGGCATAGCCTGCGCCCCCGGCAACGAGCGCGACGGCCACAACGCCGGCCACCATCAGATTGCGACGCTTGGGCGACATCTTGCGATGGCGAACCTCGGCCTCACGCGCCGAGGGAACGGACGGCAGGGGAATATCGCCCATGGCGATGGTCTCATCTACGACAGGAGCGGAGCCTAGGCCAGGGAGCTCGCGGGTTAGCGAATCCTCGGCCGGCAAGCTGTCGAGCAGGACGGTTTCCTCGCCCGTGTCGGATTCGGGTTGGTCGTCGGCCTCGCTTTCGGGGTCCTCGTGCCCCGCTTCATCTTCGGCAAGCTCAGTATCATCGTCGGCATCTTGTTCGCCATTGGCTTCCGATTCGCCCTGCGCGTCGAGTTCTGCCTGTGCGTCGGCCCCCGCATCGTCAAACGAAATCTCGCCCAGCGCGATTCGGTCGAGGCTCTCCAGGGCCTCGGCACACGCTTCTGCATCTTGAGCCGCATCCTCTGGGCCCATCGTCTCGTCACTCATATATCCCCCAATGCAATGTCGGCTCAACACTGTACCCAAAATCGGTGCCATATAGAGCCGCCGCACAATTTGAAACCCAATTTAATTTGAGAGCAAGCCCGGTCCGAAATTGCGGCACCAAAAAGCCCCCGGAACGCGAGCGAATCGCGTTCCGGGGGCTGCGCGAGGCATTGGATCGAAAGCCTGGCAAGCGGGACTACGCCCAGGTGCCAACGACGACCAACACGTTACTCGGCGTGCGCGTAATCGACCTTGGCGCGGCGGGCGGTTGCCTTCTCCCAATCGCTGGTGCCCTCAAAGACATCCTGCTTGTAGGGGTTGCGGCCGAGCTTCTTGGCGCGGTAGACGATGTAGATGATCGCGGCGACGTTGGCGATCAGCGCGGCGATCGAGACCGCGGTGGCGGCGGTGGGGTCGAGCGTGGAGTGGGTCACAAAGATGGACTCCTCCTGGAAGTACGGGAACACCTGGGCAAACATGCACCAAATGGCCAGCGTAAAGGCGCGGTTCTGGATCCAGCCGCCCTTGTTCCAGATAAAGGCGGCGACGGTGGGCGCCAGCAGCAGCGCAAAGCCGCAGAACCAGGAGTGGGTGGGCAGGCAGTTGTAGGTGTAGCAGAAGTTCCAGATATCGTAGGCGATGATATAGACCCAGGTCATGTCGGGCCACAGCATGTCGGTCTTGTCCTCGGAGGCGTAGACGCTCCACCAACCGGTCATGCAGAAGATGTTGATGATGCCGGCGATGCCGTTGAACACGTTGTTCCAGCCGGCGAGCTGCGTGGCGCCCTCGGAAGTGACCCAGGTGGATTCGCCCAGGACAAAGAAGTGATAGGCGCTCTCGAAGTCGGACACGACGGCGATCATGATGTTGATGGCGACGATCACAAACGGCCATGCGCGGAACCAGTGCGCCTTGCCGATCTTGCCCCACTGGTACTTAATGGCGATAAAGCCCCAGCAGCCGGCCAGCGCCGCGTACACCTTGGCGTAGTGGAACCAGCTGTTCTGGTACACGTGGGTGGGGTTGGTGAGCGCCCACTCGGCGCCCTGCGAAACGCCGATGGCGATGGCGACGCAGTAGATGGTCATGGCCAGCGGAGCCACGCCAAAGATGATGGCCGCGCCCAGCTTGGTGCGGCGGCCGACCTCGTTGAGCACGATCAGGCCAATAAAGACCATGGCCCAGCCGGCCCAGTGGATAAGGGTATCGCTACCCCAAACATCGAACAGCATGCTGCTCTCCTTTCACACGCCCGCGGCCCCTCTTCCGATCGCGGGCAGTTTGGCCAAATGTCGTCAGTTCCCGGGCCTGCGCTCGGGATACTTGGCGGTGTAGCCCTCGATGTGGAGCGTCGAGGCGATGATTTCCTTGACCGTCTCGTCGGGCACATCGGGGTGCGTGCGGATATACATCAAAAGACCCATGATGAGGGTGTAGAACGTTTCGTAGACATGGTCGATGCGCAGGTCGTGATGGGCGACAAAGTCTACTACGGTGGTGTCGCAGATGTACTGTGCCACGCGCTGGACCACGTTGTGCAAAAAGCCGCCGTAGAGCGCGCCACTGTTACTGGTCAGGGTGTGCGGCAGCTCGTGGCCGCTGGCGACCAGGCGCTTAAAGAGCGGTGCGACGGTGTCGAGCGCGCCCTCGATATCGCCGACGGTGCGGCTGGCGTTCCACTGCTCGAGCTCGGAGATAAAGCCGTCGATCGCCTCGTCCATAACGGCGGTGACGGCGGCGTCCATATCGGCAAAGTAGTGGTAGAACAGCGAGCGCGTGCAGCCGGCCCGCTTGGTCACGGCCGACACCGAAAGGTGGGATACGCCCAGCTCGGAGCTTACGGTGCGCACGGCATCGAGGATCTCGCGGCGGCGTTCGTCACCCGTCATGCGCTTTGCCGCGCCGTCGGCTGTCGCGGTGGCATCGACGGCGGGGACAGCATCGACCACAGAGGTATCTGCCGTGTTGTTGTTCATGCGCTTGCCGCCTTTCATCCGCTTTTGCCTAACCGTTCGCCTAACAGTCTTGAATATTGTTGACGGTTCGTCAATACTATTTTTGACACAATGTCAACAACGGCGGGTGAACGGCATGGGAGGCGTGCCCGACCTGCAAAAAAGAGGGGCGCCGCGGTCTCGCCGGGCTGCGGCAAGAGAAGGGACAACCATGATTCTCAACGGACCGGGGATTAGCTATACCGAGCCCGACATCGGTGCGGAGTTTGTGTCGCCGATACCGGAGCATCCGCGCGAGGCCATCGTCAAGCTGTGCGAGCACTGCACCAACCGTCTGCTCCATCGCGACGAGCTGCTGGGCTACGAGTACTGGTCGTTTGCCGAGGCCGCGACCGACGAGCAGGCTGAAGTGCTTTGCAAGATGAAGATGCGTCGTCCCTATACGCTGCCCGAGATGGTCAAGCTCACCGGCATGCCCGAGGCCGATATCGAGAAGATGCTCGACGACATGAGCTACACGGGCTTGCTCGAGTACAACTGGGAAAACCCCAAGCGCGCCAAGCAGTGGGTGCTGCCCATGCTGGTGCCGGGTTCTGCCGAGTTCCTCAACATGCGCGTGAGCCAGCTCGAGGAGCATCCGGTCTACGCCAAGTTCTTTGAGCAGGCATCCAAGGGCCCGCTGTCCAAAGCCACGCCGATGGTGCCGCCCGGAGGCGCCGGCATCGGCATGCACGTCATTCCGGTCGAGAAGGCCATCGACGCCACGAGCACCTCGGTGCCCATTGAGCATATCGAGCACTGGCTCGACAAATACGAGGGCAAGTATGCCGCCAGCACCTGCAGCTGCCGTGCGAGCCGTCGCGTGATGGGCGAGGGCTGCGCTGATGATCCGGCCGACTGGTGCATCGCCGTGGGCGATATGGCCGATTACGTGGTCGAGACTGACCGCGGCCATTACGTGACGCGCGACGAGGTCTACGATATCCTGCGCCAGGCCGAGGACAACGGCTTTGTGCACCAGATCACCAATATCGACGGCGAGAACAAGATCTTCGCCATCTGCAACTGCAACGTCAACGTGTGCTACGCCCTGCGCACCTCGCAGCTGTTCAACACGCCCAACCTGTCGCGTTCGGCCTACGTCGCCAAGGTCGAGAAGGACAAGTGCGTGGCGTGCGGCCGCTGCGTTGAGGTGTGTCCGGCCGGTGCCGCCAAGCTGGGCCAGAAGCTCTGCAGCAAAAAGGCCGGCGGGCGCGTGCCCGAGTATCCGCGCCAGGAGCTGCCCGACGCCACCAAGTGGGATCACACCAAGTGGTCGCCCAACTACCGCAACGACAACCGTATCGAGACGCATGAGTCCGGCACGGCCCCCTGCAAGACGGCCTGCCCTGCGCATGTCGCCGTTCAGGGTTATTTGAAGCTCGCGGCCCAGGGCCGCTATGACGAGGCCCTGGCGCTCATCAAGCGCGAGAACCCGCTGCCCGCTATCTGCGGCCGCGTATGCAACCGCCGCTGCGAGGACGCCTGCACCCGCGGTCGTGTGGACGCGGCCGTGGCTATCGACGAGGTCAAGAAGTTCATCGCCCAGCGTGATCTGGACGCCGCGACCCGCTATGTCCCGCCTGTGGTGACCCCGACGCGCGCCGGCGGCTTCGACCAGAAGATCGCCATCATCGGTGCCGGTCCGGCCGGCCTGTCCTGCGCCTTCTACCTGGCCGAGAAGGGCTACAAGCCCGTCGTGTTCGAGAAGAACGAGCGCCCGGGCGGCATGCTCACCTACGGCATCCTCAGCTTTAAGCTGCAGAAAGATGTCATCGAGGCCGAGGTTGAGGTCATTCGCCTGATGGGCGCCGAGTTCCGCTACGGTGTGGAGGTCGGCCGCGATGTGACGCTCGACGAGCTGCGCGCGCAGGGCTTTAAGGCCTTCTACGTGGCCATCGGCTGCCAGGGCGGCCGCCTTGCCGGTATTCCGGGCGAGGATGCCGAGGACGTGACCGTTGCCGTCGACTTCTTGCGTGAGGTCAACAGCGGTAAAGTCGACGCGCTGCCCGGTCGCACCATCGTGGTGGGCGGCGGCAACGTGGCCATCGACGTCGCCCGCAACGCCTGCCGTCTGGGCTCCGAGCACGTTGAGATGTTCTGCCTGGAGAGCGAGGCTCAGATGCCCGCCAGCGAGGAAGAGCGTCGCGAGGCCATCGAGGACGGCGCGCACATCAGCTGCGGTTGGGGCCCCAAGGAGGTCCACCTGGACGAGGCTGGTCGTGTGTGCGGCATCACCTTTAAACGCTGCACGCGTGTCACGGACGACGAGGGCCGTTTTGCGCCCGAGTACGACGAGAACGACCTGCGTCGTGTCGACGCCGACCGCGTGGTCATGTCGATTGGTCAGTCCATCGTGTGGGGCGACCTGCTGGCCGGTTCCAAGGTGGAGCTTGGCCGCGGCCAGGGCGCTCTCGCCGATCCCAAGACCTATCAGACCGCCGAGCCCGACATCTTTGTGGGCGGCGACGTCTACACCGGTCCGAGTTTTGCCATCGATGCCATCGCCGCCGGCCACGAGGCCGCCGTGTCCATCCATCGCTTTGTGCAGCCGGGCTCTACGCTCACCATCGGCCGTAACCAGCGCCGCTATACTGCGCTCGACCGCGACGATATTGTGATCGAGAGCTACGACAACGCGAGCCGCGAGGTCGCGCGCGTCGACCGTGAGCGCGAGAAGGCTGCGCCGTTTAGCGAGTACGTCGAGACCTTTACCGAGGAGCAGGTGCGTGCCGAGACCGCCCGCTGCCTGGGCTGCGGCGCCTCGATCGTCGATCCCAACAAGTGCATCGGCTGCGGTCTGTGCACTACTAAGTGCGCGTTCGACGCCATCCACCTCGATCGCGACCGCCCCGAGTGCTCCACCATGGTCAAATACGAGCAAAAGCTCCCCAGCCTGGGCAAGTACGCCCTCAAGCGCGCCATCAAAATTAAGTTTGGTCGCAAATAGATAGGTTCCGCCGTTCTAACGAACGGCGGCACTGCCGACGCTGCGCGGCGCCCAGGCACCCCATCTTGCCCCTCAACTTCGGCGCCGCGGGCAAAAGCCCAGCGGACGCCTTGTTTCGGGGCAACCTGGGGCACCTGGATCGCCGCTCGCTGACTTCGCCTACCCTCGAATCGTTTATTGTCGAAAGGGTTTTACCTTGCATGAACTTGGAATCGTCTATCACATCATTCGCGATGTTGAGAATGTGGCGCGCGCCAACGGCGTGAGTCGCGTCTCGAGCGTGACGTTGCTGTTGGGCGAGGTCTCGGGCGTCGTTCCCGATCTGCTGCTCGATGCTTGGCGCTGGGCGGCAGATAAAAAGCCCATCACGCAGGGTGCGGAGCTTGTCGTGGAGCCTGTCGAGGCCGTGACGCACTGCGAGGCGTGCGGCCGCGACTACGCGACGGTCGAGCACGGCAAGACCTGTCCCCATTGCGGCAGCGGCGAGACCTATCTGCTGCAAGGCCAGGAGGTCATGATCAAGCAGATCGAGACTCCGGACGAGGAACCCGCGGACGCCGCTCCCGTCGACACCCCCGATGCCGTCGATGCCGCCAATCCCCTCCACATCGCCTAGCCCCTCATCGGTTGCGGTGAAATAGTTCCTAAAATCGGCCCCTAGGCCCCCAACGGGAACTATTCCACCGCAACTTTTTTGACTCGTCGTTGGAGACGTTCTTACATGACTAGTCAAACAAGAACGTCCCCAATGACTACTTGTGCTAGAGCATAAGCCATGCAAATAGTCAAGCTCAGTCTGTTTAAACAAAATTGCGCCGGATTGAGCGCATTCTGATCGACTAAAAATCGGTATTAATGAACAGTGTGCCTGTATATGTCAAAATATCGATCAATAAGCCACGATTAAGCAGGTAATGAGCTAAAAATCAGCTATGTAATCAACTTGTAACAAATCTAGACGTTTAAACAAATAATCCAACCTTTTGCGGTTTCCCCTATAATTTCACAAGACAAACAGGTATACTCCTTTCATGTCGTGTAGGAATTACGTAGACAAAAAGGAGGTTATGTGATGGTAAGTATTGTTCTTGCTAGCCACGGGGACTTGGCAGCTGGAATCAAGCAGACGGGCTCGATGGTCTTTGGCGATCAGCCGTCTGTAGCCGTGGTCTCGCTCGAGCCGAGCATGGGCCCCGACGACTTCCGTGCCAAGGTCGAGGAAGCAGTCGCTTCCTTCGAGGACCAGGAGCAGGTGCTCTTCCTCGTTGATCTGTGGGGCGGCACGCCGTTCAACCAGATCAGCGGGCTCATCGAGGGCCACGATTCCTGGGCTATCGTCACCGGTGTCAACCTGCCTATGCTCATCGAGGCATATTCGCAGCGCTTTGACGCAAAGAACACTGCACATGCGATCGCAAAACATCTCGTGACTGAGGCTAAGGCTGGCGTGCGCGTCAAGCCCGAGTCTCTGGAGCCCGAGGAGAAGAAGCCGGCTGCGGCCGCCGCTGCTCCTGCAGGCGCCATCCCTCCGGGAACCGTCATCGGCGACGGGCACATCAAGATTGCCCACGTCCGTATCGACACCCGTCTGCTTCATGGTCAGGTGGCCACCACGTGGACCAAGCAGATCAACCCCAACCGCATCATCGTGGTTTCCGACGGCGTTGCTCACGACGAGCTCCGCAAGACCATGATCGAGCAGGCTGCCCCTCCGGGAGTCCATGCCAACGTCGTGCCCATCAAGAAGATGGCCGAGGTCGTCAAGGACACGCGCTTTGGTGATACCAAGGCCATGCTGCTCTTTGAGAACCCGCAGGATCTGCTCAAGGCCATCGAGGCCGGCGTCGACATCAAGGAAGTCAACATCGGCTCCATGGCCCACTCCAAGGGCAAGGTCGTCGTCACCAACGCCGTCGCTATGGGCGATGACGACGTCAAGACTCTCGAGGCCCTCAAGGCCAAGGGCGTCAAGTTCGAGGTCCGCAAGGTTCCTTCGGATTCCTCCGAGGACCTCGACGCCATGTTGAAGAAAGCTAAGGCCGAACTGGCCGCTCAAGCATAGTAAAGGAGGGTCCGATACATGTCTGCAATCACTATTCTGCTTGTTGCGATTGTCGCGTTGCTTGCCGGTATGGAAGGCATTCTGGATGAGTTCCAGTTCCATCAGCCGCTCGTGGCATGCACGCTTATCGGTCTCGTAACCGGTCACCTTCAGGAGGGCATCCTCCTGGGCGGTTCGCTCCAGATGATGGCCCTTGGCTGGGCTAACGTCGGCGCCGCCGTCGCGCCTGACGCTGCTCTGGCATCGGTCGCTTCTTCGATCATCATGGTGCTCGCCCTCAACGGCGGCGCTACCGATCCGTCGAAGGCCGTTACCGCAGCCATCGCCGTCGCCGTCCCGCTGTCGGTCGCCGGCCTGTTCCTGACCATGATCTGCCGTACCCTGGCTACCGCTATCGCACACGCCATGGACGGTTGCGCCGAGAAAGGCGATTTCGCCGGCATCGAGCGCTGGCAGTACGCTGCCATCCTCATGCAGGGCCTTCGTATCGCCATCCCGGCCGTCCTGCTGTGCATCATCCCGGCCGAGGCCGTTACCAACGCGCTCAACGCTATGCCTGACTGGCTGTCCGGCGGCATGGCTGTCGGCGGCGGCATGGTCGCTTCCGTCGGTTACGCCATGGTCATCAACATGATGGCCACCAAGGAGACCTGGCCGTTCTTCATCCTCGGCTTTGTCCTTGCTGCCATCCCTCAGCTCACGCTGATCGCCCTGGGCCTCATCGGCATCTCCCTTGCCCTTATCTACCTTGGCCTTAAGGATCTGGCCAAGCAGGGTGGCGGCATGGGCGGTGGCTCCGGCGACCCGCTCGGCGACATTCTGAACGATTACGAGTAGGAGGGGAGTGATACATATGGCAGAGAACAAGATTCAGCTTACCAAGGCTGACCGCAAGAAGGTTTGCTTCCGTCATCAGTTCCTTCAGGGCTCGTGGAACTACGAGCGTATGCAGAATGGCGGCTGGTGCTTCGCAATGATCCCTGCGATCAAGAAGCTCTACACCAGCAAGGATGACCAGATTGCCGCTCTTAAGCGCCACCTGGAGTTCTATAACACCCACCCCTATGTTTCCGCCCCCGTCATTGGCGTTACCCTCGCTCTCGAGGAGGAGCGCGCCAACGGTGCTCCGATTGACGACGTCGCCATCCAGGGCGTTAAGGTCGGTATGATGGGCCCGCTCGCCGGCGTCGGCGACCCTGCCTTCTGGTTCACCCTTCGCCCGATCCTGGGTGCTCTGGGTGCTTCCATGGCCCTGTCCGGCAGCATTGCCGGCCCGCTGCTGTTCTTCTTCGCGTGGAACATCATCCGTTACGCTTTCCTGTGGTACACGCAGGAGTTTGGCTACAAGGTCGGCTCCTCCATCGCCAAGGACCTCTCCGGCGGTCTGATGGGCAAGGTCACCGAGGGTGCTTCCATCCTGGGTATGTTCATCATCGGTGCCCTGGTCGAGCGCTGGGTGTCCATCTCCTTCACCCCGGTCGTCTCCAAGGTCACGCAGTCTGCCGGCGCCTTCATTGACTGGGCCAACCTGCCCTCCGGTTCCGAGGGCGTCAAGGAAGCGCTGACGATGTACAACTCCGTCGGTGCCACCGCCCTTGATCAGGTGAAGGTCACCACGCTTCAGGCTAACCTCGATCAGCTCATCCCCGGCCTTGCCGCCGTGTGCCTGACGCTTCTGGTCTGCAAGCTCCTCAAGAAGAAGGTCAGCCCGATTGTCATCATCCTGGCTCTCTTCGCCGTCGGCATCATCGGTCGCGTCTGCGGCTTCATGTAAGCACGCTTCGGCTTAAGACCGAGGTTTGCTGAGCAAGGGCTTTTGAGTCATTGAAACGGACCGCACCCGGTGGGTACACTGGATGCGGTCCGATTTGTTTTATTTGGAGGGCGAGGCGCGCATGGCGCAATCTCAGAACAGCACGGTCGATCTGGCAACGCCGGCAACCTGCCTGATGGGGCTGACCAGCCACGGCAACGTGATGGTGGGCAATAAGGCATTTGAGTACTACAACGAGCGCAACCCCGAGGATTATATTCAAATCCCGTGGGACGAGGTCGACTACATCGCGGCCGAGGTTTTGCGCGGCACCAAGAAGATCACGCGCTTTGCCATCTTTACCAAGGATAACGGTCACTTTACGTTTTCGACGCGCGACGACAAAGAGACGCTTCGCGCGGTGCGCAAGTACGTAGACGAGGATAAACTCGTGCGTTCGCCCGACTTCATCGACGTGACGGCCAAGGGCGCCAAGAGCATCCCCAGCGCTATCAAAAGCCTCTTCCACAGGGACAACTAGTCTCCTGCGACGTTCTTAAACGACTAGTCATTAAAGAACGTCCCCAATGACTACCTGCATTCCCTCAAACTGGGACGCATTTTCCCGCAGGGCTTCGATTCGGAAACCTGCATCCCAGTTTGAGCGCGCATTCCGGGACACAGTTTCCGGAACGGGCCCGTTTGGGAAACCGCACCCCGTTCCAGGCGCAAATTCTGGGACGTAGTTTCCCGGAGGGGCCTCATTGGGAAACTGGGGACCAGAATTCGCCCGGATAGTGGGATACGCTTTCCGGAAAGCTATTTAGCCTCAACTTCGAAGAGTGGCTATGCGCTGTATGGCAGCGGCGTAAATCTGCTACACTAGTACAACATGCCTCCGTAGCTCAGGGGATAGAGCACCGCTCTCCTAAAGCGGGTGTCGACGGTTCGAATCCGCCCGGGGGCACCAGAAAAATCGCAGGTCAGACGGTGTAAATCGTCTGACCTGTTTCTGTATAAATAGGGGCGAAACTCGATTGAGGGGTGAAATAGGGTGAAAGTTCTTTCTATGGTGAAATCATCTCAACTTCATATTTTATCCTCAGGGCCGGTTTTCAACCCTTCCCACAGCCTACGGGTTGGATGTAGGCCCTTCGGTTATGGAAAGCGTTGAAAACCTAGGTTGACGTTGCTGCGAGATGGGCGAGTTTCCAACAGTCCTCGGCGTCTCCGGGTTTTACTCGGGACCTCCGACACCGGGGATCGTTGAAAATTCGCCCTTCCGTCCGCGGTACCACCCTAACCCCTTAAAATTGTCCGAAAGAGACGACGACGCAGGAGGTCCGGTATGCCTGCCAGCAAGAAAGAGGCAAAGGAGTTCGTCAAGCGGTGGAAGAAACGCCTCGGTGCCATCCCCGCTGGCTCCAACAACGAGCAGCAGGATACGCAGAAGTTCTGGGTCGACCTGCTCATCAACGTCCTGGGCATCCCGTCCAACACCATAGACAGCTTCGTCGACTTCGAACGCAAGGTGAGAGGTCGTCGCATCGACGTGTTCGTCTCCGACCACAACTTCCTCTGCGAGCAGAAGTCGTGGGGCATCGACCTCGACAAGCCCGAACCCAGGAACGGCGGCATGGAGACACCGCTCCAGCAGGCCATGTGGTACGCGCGACACCTGCCGTACTCCGAGCGCCCCCGCTGGGTGATGACGTGCAACTTCGGGACATTCCACCTCTACGACCTCGACAACGAGAGGCCCGAGGACACCGTGCAGGAGTTCTCCTTGGAAGAGCTCCCAGACAGCCTGTATCTCCTGTCCTTCCTGACCTCCAACGAGACGAGCCGCCTGCACAAGGAGCAGCAGCTCTCTATCGAGGCCGGGGCCTACGTTTCCAGGCTCTACGATGCCCTCGCCAAGCAGTACCACCACATCGAGGAGAAGGACGAGCGCGCGCAGGAGGAGCAGCGCTCGCTCAACGTGCTCATCACCCGAATCATCTTCCTGCTCTACGCCGAGGACGCCGACCTCCTGCAATCGCACCAGGCGTTCGGTAGGTACTGCGACGGTGACCCTGCCAAGCTCCGCCGCAAGCTGGTGGACCTGTTCGAGGCGATCGACACGCCCCTGGATAAGCGGGACGAGTACATGGACGAGGACCTCGCGGTCTTCCCGTACGTGAACGGTGGGCTGTTCGCCGACTCCTCCATTATCGTTCCGCAGATGACTCCGGAAATCCTCGAGGCCATCACCGACGCGTCCCAGGACTTCGATTGGCGTGAGATCTCGGGCGTCATCTTCGGCGGCGTGTTCGAGGGGACGTTGAACCCCGAGACCCGCCATGCCGGGGGCATGCACTACACGAGCGTGGAGAACATCGAGCGCTGCCTCAAGCCGCTCTTCCTCGACGAGCTGTGGGACGAACTGCACGAGGCCGAGGGCGAGAGGACGGCGGCGAAACGCAAGCAGGCCCTGGCGAGGCTGCACGACAAGGTGGCCTCCATCACCATCGGCGACCCGGCATGCGGTTCGGGCAACTTCCTTACCGAGGCGTACCGGCAGCTGCGCGCCATCGAGAACCGAATCATCGAGGACGAGCTCAGCGAGGAGACCGGCAACGCGGGACAGACATCCTTCGTCATTGCGCAGGATAGCCCTGTCCGCGTGTCCCTGGATCAGCTGTACGGTATCGAGATAAACGACTTCGCCGTCTCGGTCGCTAAGACCGCCCTGTGGATCACAGAGGAGCAGATGCTGCGCAAGACGCAGGAGATATACGTCGACTACGACTTCGACTTCCTGCCGCTTAGGAGCCTCAGCAATCTCCATGAGGGCAACGCGCTCAAGACCGATTGGTCTGAGGTGTTTCCCGATGACCTCACGTACCTCGTGGGCAACCCGCCCTTTCTCGGGGCCCGTAACCAGTCCAAAGAGCAGAAGGCAGAGCTCCTTGAGGTCTTCGACGGAGCGAAGAACGCGGGCAACATCGACTACTGCGGGGCCTGGTACATGAAGGCCGCGAGGTTCACGCAGGGAAAGCACACGCGCTGTGCCCTGGTCTCTACCAACTCGATATGTCAGGGCGAGCAGGTCGCCAACCTCTGGAAACCCCTGCACGACCTGGGTATCCACATCGACTTTGCGCACAACACGTTCAGGTGGGACAACGAGGCGGCAGATAAGGCGCATGTCTTTTGCGTCATCGTCGGGTTCTCTCGTGAGGCAGGAAGCAAGACGCTCTTCTATCATGCGACGCCCGATTCTGACGAAGAACTGATTTCCATGAATCGCATCAATTCGTATCTGAAGGATGCTCCAGATGTCTTTATCTACAGCAAGAGTAAGCCAATATCAGATGTTCCAGAGATGGGCATAGGTTCTCAGCCCATAGACGACGGCAATTATCTCTTTACAGATGAACAGAAAAATGAATTCTTGCAGCGTGAACCTGGGGCAAAGAAATTCTTCCACAAGTGGCTTGGATCACAAGAATTTATACGCGGCAAAAGCCGTTGGTGTTTGTGGCTCGGGAATGCAAAATGGGATGAGCTGAAGAATCTGCCTATATGCAGGGAAAGGGTTGAGGCGGTGCGCCAGTATCGGCTCAAGAGCAAGAGAAGCCAGACCGTTAAAGCCGCGGAGCGTCCTGCGCATTTTGGAACTGAAATCCTGTCGGATACAGATTCGATCTTGATACCAGAGGTTTCATCAAGCCGAAGGCGATACATCCCAATGGGGTTCGTTGACTCCTCAGTTTTCTGTAGCAATAAAGTTCGCCTTATCCCAAATGCAACCCTCTATCAATATGGGGTACTGCAGTCTCAATTGCACAATGCATGGGTTAGAGTCGTGACCGGAAGACTGAAAGATGATTATCAGTATTCAGCTGGTATTGACTACAACAATTTCGTCTGGCCTGACCCAACGGAATCGCAACGCGAGGAAGTCAAGCGCTGCGCCCAGGCCGTGCTCGATGCCCGTGACGCCCAAGAGGGTGCGACGCTCGCGGACATGTACGATCCAAAGAACGAGACGTTCTTTCCCGAGCTTATGTCTGCGCATAAGGCGCTCGACGCTGCTGTTGAGGCTGCCTATGGCGTCGACTTCGGTGGGGACGAGGAGAAGATAGTCGCCCATCTTTTCAACCTATACGCCAAGAAGGTCGGTGATAGCGAATGATCCACCCCACGCGTTTCTCCTTGCCTGACGAGGCGTACCTGACCCTTCTTGGGGAGGCGGTATACGTATTCAACTCGAACGTCTCCTTCTTTGTGGAGAATCTTATGCACGCCGGGGCTCCCGATTGGTGCGGGCTTACCGACATGATGACGGGGCGGCTCAAGGACGAAGGAAAGAAATGGCTTGTGAATGAAGAGGACGTTAGAATCCTGGAACTGCTCTGTGATCTTGGAAATGAGAGGAACAGAATCATTCACAGTTTTCCGGTGACGCATGATGGGCGACAGGAGCTCCGAACGAAGGTTAAGGCCAAGGACAAAGAACGCCCAAACTATCAATACCAGATTGACCGTGAACTGCTCTGCTCCTTCATCGACAGAAATCAAGAATTGAGCGACGAGCTATACAAGTGTAGAGATAGGAATACTGCCAATGCCTAACTCCATTTATACCCCCATATCGCTGGAGGTTGGTAACATCCTGAAGGATGTTCAGACGGGCAAAATCGGCCTGCCCGACCTGCAACGACCTTTCGTGTGGGGCAATGAAAAGGTTCGCGATCTGCTTGATTCCATGCTTCGCGGATACCCTATCGGCTATGTGATGCTGTGGGACTCTCCGAGCGACGACGCGGGCAAGAGGTCTGCCATAGGCTCGAACCAGAAGGCATATGCCGTCCCCAAGTCCCTTGTCATCGACGGACAGCAGAGGCTCACTGCTCTCTTGAGCTCTCTGTACGGCGTACCCGTGCGCGACAAGAACTTCAAGGAGCGTACGGTGAGGATCGCCTACGACCCCATCGCGCGCGCATTCAAGAATGCCGACGCCTCGACCGAGAGGGATTCGCGCTATGTGCCGGACGTATCCGAGGCCTTCGCGGCGAACCACGACAACAAGCTGAGCGCCTATCGCAGGGCGTTCATCAAGCGCCTTAACGAGACGAATGCCAAAAAGGGCGAACCCGAACTCGACGATGACGGTGAGGATGCCGTCGAGAGCGGGCTCAACGCATTGCTCGGGCTTGAGCGTTATCTTTTGCCGACGCTGGAGATTTCCGAATCGGCTGACGAGGAGACCGTATCGGACATCTTTGTGCGTGTGAACTCGCAAGGGCAGGCGCTTAAGCAGGATGACTTCATCATGACCCTGCTTTCGGTCTACGAACCTGCCATGAGGGAGCGCATAGAGGAGTTCTGCGCCATGAGCTATGCGCCTGCAAAGGGCACCTCGTACAACCCGCTCATGACCGTCTCGCCGACGCATATCATCCGCGCCACGGTGGGCGTGGGGTTCAAGAGGGGTCGCCTGCGTTATGCCTATCAGATTCTTCGCGGGCGAGATCTCAAGACAAAGGAAACGACGCCCGAGACGCGGGCCGAGAACTTTGCCACGTTCGGTCGCGCTCTCGATCTCGTGCTTGACCTGAACAACTGGCATGCCTTCATCAACACGCTAGCGGAGGCGGGCTACGTCTGCTCCGACCAGGTGGGGTCGGGCAACGCACTCATGTTCTGCTATGCGTTCTACCTTATCGGGCGCTATGAGTTCGACATGGAGCCACTGGCTGCGCGCAGGCTCGTGCGGCGCTGGTATTTCGCCGCAGCCATAACGGGGCTCTATGTGGGATCCTTCGAATCCGAGTTCGAACAGCAGCTTAACGATGTCTCGCGCCTTGATACTGCCGACGAGTTCCAAGCGTACTTCGACCGTAGGCTCGCCGCCATCATGACGGACGATTATTTCTCCATTACGCTGCCCAGCTCCCTCGATGCAAACGAGGCGACGGGTCCGACCTGGTGGGGCTTCGTCGCGGCTCAGGTTGTGCTCGGTGCCAAGGCACTGTTCAGCACGGCCCCCCTTTCTCAGCTGCTGCTTACCGGTTCGTCGGGTTCTAAGAAGGCCCTGGACAAGCACCATCTGTTTCCAGATAACTACCTGAGGACCAAGGGCTACCTTTCGCAGCGCAGCAACCGAGGTAACTTCACCCTCGTTGACTACCAGAACAACATCTACATCTCGGATGATGCCCCGAATGAGTACGTTCGTAGGTATCGCGACGCGCTGGGGGAGGACGAGTATCGCCGCAACTGCGAGGAGCACGCCCTGCCCGTTGGGTTCGAGGGCCTCGATTACGAGGAGTTCGTCAGCAAGCGAAGGCAGCTTATGGGCGAGCTTGTGAAGAGGGCCTACGAGCGGCTTTAGGCTTGCGCTGTGAACCTGCGATTGGGGGCTGAAGTGACGAAGGTTTTCATATCCTACGCATGGGAGAGCGAAGAACATCGTGCATGGGTAAAGGCACTGGCAGACCGTCTGCTAGCCGATGGTATCGAGGCAATTGTGGATCAATATGACCTTGAGCTCGGCGACAGGTTGCCTCAGTTCATGGAGCAGTCGGTCAGGTCGTCGGACTATGTTCTTATCGTTTGCACCCCAGTATATAAGCAGAAGGCCGATGCAAGAATCGGTGGGGTTGGATACGAGGGTCATATCATCAGCGGGGAACTGTTCTCTGGGCATAATGAGAGGAAGTTTATCCCGGTAATAAAGGAAGGGGGCGTTGGGGAAAGCCTCCCGACCTTCCTCAAGGGGAAACTGGCGGTCGACTTGGGCGATGGGGTCGAGTCTCGTGGCTATGACGATTTGCTTGCGACCCTTTATGGGGCCAAGAAGAAGCCGTCGGTTGCGCCCAAGCGCCGCATCCCTCAGACGTTCTCGGAAAAACAACAAGAAGACGGTGAATTTGAGCCCGTCAGAATCATCGGTATCGTGGTCGATGAGGTTGGAGAGCCAAGAAACGATGGGACGAGGGGGAGCGCTCTTTACAAAGTGCCGTTCAAGCTGTCACGACATCCCAGTCCCTTATGGATCGAACTGTTTGTGAGGACCTGGAGCTGTCCGCCGAGATTTACCTCTATGCACAGACCTGGTATCGCATCGGTTGTCGGCGACGAAATAGTCCTCAACGGGACCACCATCGAAGAGGTGAGGGACTACCACCGCGATACTCTCATCCTGTGCGTGAAAGAAGCCAACAGGCTTGAGGCCGAATACCTTGAGAGGGAACAAAAGCGCCGAGCGCGTGAAGAGACCTCCCGGGCAGCCTATAGGAAGAACGTTGAGAACGTCGCCGGGACGATTGATTTCTAGCTCGGCCGCTTGCGCGAGGGTGTAGCAATCGGCTTCGCGGCCGATCCCTCGCTAGTTTTGGAAAGCTCATCGTCGGTGCCCTAGCGCGCTGCCATCCAGTGCCGATTCTGCCATGCTCGCAATTCGGCGAGGGTGTGGAGTATGAATTGACCGGCGGGACCAGCCGCTCTGATAGAATCGTCCTTGCTGGCGGCAGTCCTCGTGCCGGGCAGAGCCCTCCATCCGATGGGAGGTGATGCCCATGACCGATTTTACTGAGTTCGTGAAGCTCCTGACCGCTATGGTCTCGCTCCTCACGGCCCTTGTCGGCCTTTCCAAGGCACTCAAGCAGGGTTCGAAGCCCAAAAAGAAAGGCCACCGTCGCTAAGACGATGACCTAACTTCGTTAAGCAACGGCTCTGCCCAGCTCACTACAACTTGGGCTGCCGTCGGCACTATTTTACCCTCCTGATGAGGAATTCGTCCATATTACAAAAATCAAATCCTGTCCGCGCGGGGGCCCTACCGATGTCTACTGAGACACAAAAAGCGCCCGCTTGCCGGGGGAGCAAGCGGGCGCTTCTGAGCGAATATGGTTGCGGCCTAAACCGCTAGGAACAACAAGCGGCTGGCACTAGTTGCTGGACTCGGAGTCGTCTCCGGAGCCGGAGATGGAAACCGTCAGTGTGATCGTGCTGTCGGTGGACTGCTTGCCGGTGGGGGAGACGCCCGTAACGGTGGCGTTCTCGTTGCCGCTCACGGGGTTACCGTTCTGATCGCAGAAGGCGATGTTGTAAAAGCCGGCGTTGTTGAGCGCGGTGACGGCGGCGGAGATGCTCTTGCCGTACAGGTTGCCCGGGACGCTGGCCTTGCCGGACTTCTTGGCGATGACGACGGTGATCGTGGCACCGGGCTTCTGCTTGCCGCTGGGGTTCCAGCTAATTACAGTGCCCTCGGAAACCGAGTCGTTTTCCTGGTAGCTCACGTCGACGCCAAAGCCTGCCATATCGAGGGCGTTGCGCGCCTGGGCCTCGGTCATATCGGTCAGGTCGGGCACCGAGGTGGTGTCCGGGCCGCTGGAGACCTTGTACGAGATGGTCGTGCCTTTCTCGACCTCCTTGCCGGCGGCAGTGCCCTGCTCAAAGACCTGGCCCTCTTCGGCCTCGTTGGCCTCCTCGGAAGCGCTGCCCTTCAGGCCCACGCTTGCCAGCGCGGCCTCGGCCTGGTCCTTGGTCAATCCGACAAGTTGCGGGACCTCAACCTTCTCGGAGGGCTTGGGGCCCTTGGAGATCACCAGGTTCACCCTCGTGCCCTTGGGCTTCTTGGTGTTGCCGTTGGGGGTCTGCTCGGCGACCTTACCCTCGTCGACATCGTCGTTGTAGCTCTGGTCGACGGTACCGACCTCCAGGCCGGCCTCCTGGATCAGCTCGACGGCGGTCTCCTGGTCTTTGCCCAACACGTCGGGGACCGTTACCTGGTCGCCGCTGAACATGCCGCTGGCAAAAGCCACGACGATGCCGATGACGGCGACAGCGGCCACCACGGCGGCAATGATCTTGTTCTTGTTGGACTTGGGCCTCTCGGCCTCATAGGAGCCGGTGGAACCCGAGACGGCGCTGCGGGGGTTGGTCTGGCCGCTCACGCCCGAGACGGGGCGAACCATGGCACGCGTCGTCTCGGAAAGCTCGCGGGTCTTGGTGGCGCCCAGGTCGCCGGCGGCGCCGATGATGCGCGTGGGCTCCGAGACGTTGACGGCGCGGCCGGACAGGTAGCTGTTGAGCACCTGGCGCAGCTCGTCGGCCGTCTGGAAGCGGTTTGCCGGATCCTTCTCCATACACTTGAGGATGATGCGCTCCAGGTCGGCATCGACGCCGGAGTTGATCTGGCTCGGCGGGATGGGCAGCTCGTTGACCTGCTTGAGCGCGACCGAGATGGCGTCGTCGCCGTCGAAGGGCACGCGGCCGGTAGCGCACTCGTACATGACGACGCCCAGCGAGTAGATATCCGAAGTGGGGCCAAGGTCCTGACCGCGGGTCTGCTCGGGGCTTACGTAGTGGGCGGTGCCCAGCACGTTGTTGTCCTGCGTGAGGTGGCTGTTCTTGGCGCGCGCGATGCCAAAGTCCATCACCTTGATGTTGCCGTCGGGCAGCACCATGATGTTTTGCGGCTTGATGTCGCGGTGGATGATCTCGTGCTTGTGTGCGACCGAAAGCGCGGAGCTGATCTGCGAGCCGATCTGCGCGACCTTCTTGGGATCGAGGGCACCGTGGCTCTTGATGCCGCTCTTGAGGTCGGTGCCGCGCAGGTACTCCATGACGATGTAATAGGTGTCGCCGTCCTTGCCCCAGTCGTAGACGCCCACGATATAGGGGGAGGACAGGCCGGCAGCTGCCTGGGCCTCCTGCTTAAAGCGGGCGGCGAAGGTGGCGTCGCCGGCATACTGCGGCAGCATGATCTTGACGGCAACCGTGCGGTCGAGGACCTGATCCTGTGCACGGAAGACGGTCGCCATACCGCCCGTTCCCACCTTATCCTTGAGGAGGTATCTTCCCCCGAGGACCCTCTGTTCCATTCCTGCTCCTAACATAACTATTCGCTCAACGATGTGTGTAGTACCAAATGTGTGGCCGCTGGGGCCGTGTGGCGCGTTGCCGCTAGCTCATTGGCCGCGGCGCGCCTCGAGTAACCGCTTCGATCACGGGCATCACGCTCCCTGTGCGGCAAGTGCCGCGGTCAGGACGATGCCGGCGATCTTGGCCGCCTTGACGTCGTGTTTGTCGTAATCCTCCAGGGCTACCGAGATGGCAACCGTGGGTGAATCATAAGGTGCAAAGCCAACGAACATGGAGTTGACGTTGGTGCCGCCGGTCTCGGCCGAGCCGGTCTTGCCGGCGACCTTGACGCCCGGAATCTGGGCATCGGTACCGGTACCGGACTGGACGACGGCGAGCATGGCCTGCTTGACCTGGTCAGCCGTGGCCGAGCTGACGGCCTGGCCCAGCGAACGGGACTGCGTGGTCTTAACCACGGTTCCGTCCGGGGCGAGCACCTGGGATACAAAGAACGGATCCATGACCACGCCGCTGTTGGCGATGGCTGCGGCAATCACGGCGTTTTGCATGACCGTGGTCTGCGGGCCGGGCGTGTGGTCCATGCCGACGGGCTGGCCGGCGCCTGCCCAAGCGGTCTCCCACTCGGTCATGAGCGACGGGTCGGCCATGATGGAGGCGGCGGAGGTAAGGTCCTGGCCCAGCTTTTGCCCATAGCCAAAGGCGTTGGCAAACTGTACCAGCGAGCTGGGGCCGACCTCGTTGGCCACCTGGCCAAAGACGACGTTGGACGACACGGCGAAGGCCTGCTGTAGGCTGATGGTGCCGTAGCTCTCGTTGTCGTAGTTGGTGACCGGCGCGTTGCCGATATCCATGGAGCCGGGCGCCTGGTAGGTGCTCGAAAGCGTGGCAGTGCCGGTCTCGAGCGCCGCGGCAAGCGTGACGACCTTAAACGTCGAGCCCGGGGTGTACAGTGCGTCCATGGCGCGGTCGTACAAGGAGCCGTCCTCACCGCCGCCCGCCTGCAGTAGGGCGTCGATGTTGGTGTTGTCGTAGGTAGGCGAGCTGGCGCATGCAAGGACCGCACCGGTACGCGGGTCCATGACGACGACGGCGCCCTTAAAGCCCTTGAGCGCCTGCTCGGCAGCCGTTTGGATACGCGAGTCGATCGTGAGCTTGACGGTGTTGCCCGGCTGGGTCTGGCCCGCGAGCGATGCGATGGCGTTGTTCCAGCTGGAGTAATCCTTGGAGCCGGTGAGCGTGTCGTTCATGACGCTCTCGATACCGGCGGTGCCGTACTGCTGGCTCACGTAGCCCACCACGTGCGCGGCCATATTGCCGTTGGGATAGGAGCGGGCGTAGGTGCCGTCCTCCTGCTGCAGCGACTCGGCCAGCGTCACGCCGTCGGACGTGATGATGGAGCCGCGTTGGATGTACTTGGAGCGGGCGATGGTGTGGTTGTTGGTCGGCATGTCCTGGTAGTCCTTGGCCTTGATGACCTGGACATAGGTGAGGTTGCCGATAAGGATGGCGAACAGCGCCGTAAAGGCGAACACGGCGCGGGTGAGGCGGTTTGCAAGCGCCACGCGGCCAAGTACGCCGGACTCGGGCGTGTCGAGCAGGCGACGGCGCATGCGCGAACCGGCGGAGTGGCTGCCTCGGCCATAGGAAGACGAGGTGGCAAAGCGCGTGCCGGTCGGGGCTGCGGCTGATGCGACCTGGTCATCGGTGATGGCGGCCATGGTGCCGGTTCCGGTGAGCTCGGCTTCGCGTCCGGTCGCCTCGTCGCCGGCGCGCAACAGCAGCGCGACGATGATAAAGCTCGCCAGCAGCGAGGAGCCACCCTGGCTCATGAAGGGCAGGGTGACGCCGGTCAGCGGGATCAAGCGGGTTACGCCGCCCACGATCAAGAAGGCCTGGAAGCTGATGGCTGCCGTAAGGCCGGTGGCGCTAAAGGCAGCAAGGTCGGACTTGGCGCGAGCGGCCGTGGTGAGGCCGCGCACGGCGAAGAGCATAAACAGGATGAGTACGGCGCCGCCACCCAAAAGGCCCATTTCCTCGCCGATGGCCGAGAAGATAAAGTCGGACTCGACGACGGGGATGTTGTTTGCCATGCCGTTGCCGATACCGACGCCCACCAGGCCGCCGTCGGCGAGCGAGAAGAGCGACTGCACGATCTGGTAGCCCTGGCCCTGGGCATCCTTAAACGGGTCGGCCCAAATCTGGAAACGCACCTGAACGTGCGACAGGAACTTGTAGGCGCCCACGGCTCCAACGGCAAGCAGCGCAAGGCCGATGATGACGTACGAAAAACGTCCCGTGGCAACGTAGAGCATCAGCAAGAAGATGGTGTAGAACAGCACGGCCGAACCCAGGTCGCGTTCGAAGACGACGACGAGCAGGCACACGCCCCACACGGCAAACAGAGGCAGCAGCAGGCGGAAGCGCGGGATCTTGAGGCCCAGAATCTTGCGGTTGGAGATAGAGAGCAACTCGCGATTCTCGGCCAGGTAGCCGGCCAGGAACAGCACGATAAAGACCTTGGCGAACTCGCCGGGCTGGATAGTAAAGCCCGCAATGCGAATCCACAGCTTGGAGCCCGAGATCGTGGTGCCGATAAAGATGGGCAGCATCAGCAAAATGATGCCGATGATGCCAAAGGTGTATTTGTAGCGCATGACCACGTCGAGGTTCTTGACCAGCGCGAGGGTTCCCACCATCAATGCCACCGAGATAAACAGGATGATGAGCTGCGAGATGGCAAGGTCGGGGGCAAGGCGCGTCACGAATGTGATGCCGATGCCCGAGAGCACAAAGACGATGGGCAGGATGGCGGGGTCGGCGCCGGGCGCCAGGATGCGCACGGCGATATGCGCTGCGGCGAAGGCGGCAAAGAGGCCGATCGGCACGGCAAGCGTCTCAAAGGAAATCGTGGCGCCCGCGGTGAGCACGTACATCGCATACAGCAGGATGACGGGGAACGCCGAGGCGATGAGCAAAAGCAGTTCGGTGTTGCGGCGACTCATAAGCGGCACTCCCTTCCTAATTCTTATCGGAGGCTTCGGCCTCGGCGGACTGTTCGGCGGTTTTCTCGGAATCCGACTCGGAAGTCGATTCCTGGTCGGTGTTGTCGCGAATCGTTTGCGCGTCAATCACCTGACGGGTCTGCTCCTCGTCGATCTGGTGACGGTACTTGGAGATGGTGTCCTGCGCATCGTCGACGCTCGTTTGCGGAATGCCCGCCTTCAGGCGGTTCTGCGTGTCTTCGGGCAGGTCGGACAGCTTGATACTGGTTTCGCTCTCGAGCCAGTGGAGCTTGAATCCAAGCGTCTCGCCAGGCAGGCCGCGCCAAACGGCGACGTTGCCGTGGTAGGTACCCAAGTAGTACGAGCCGGTGATGCCCGTGTACGCCCAGATGCCCGCCGCCAGCACAAAGACAAGGGCCAGGACGGCGGCGATGGTGACGTTGCGGCGACGGACGCGTTTTGCCTCACGCATGACGCCATCGTCGACCAAATCGACCACCACCACGGTCACGTTGTCGTGGCCGCCGGCGGCGAGTGCCGCGTCTACCAGGTTGTCGACGCAAATCTGCGCGGTCGAGGACTGCGTGGCGATGTTTTCGATATCGCTATCGGGAATCATGCTCGAAAGGCCGTCGGAGCATAGGATCAGGCGGTCGCCTTCCTCGATATGCAGGGTAAAGTGGTCGGCATACATGGCGGGGTCCGAGCCCAGCGCGCGGGTGATGACCGAGCGGTTGGGGTGGACGCGTGCCTCGTCGGCCGTAATCTCGCCGGCATCCACGAGCTCCTCCACGTAGGAGTGATCGCGGGTCACGCGAATCAGCGTGCCCTCGTGGAGCAGGTAGGCGCGCGAGTCGCCCACATGGGCGATGGCGAGGGTATCGTTTTCGATGTAGGCGCAGGTGGCCGTGCAGCCCATGCCGGGCTTGCCCAAACCGTTGAGGGCGGCCTCGATAACGGCGGCGTTGGCGGCCTCGACGGCTGCGGCCAGGCGTGCGGCGTCGGCGGACTGCGGTGCCGTCTTGGCTATGGTTTCGACGGCGATAGAGGACGCCACCTCGCCGGCGGCATGTCCTCCCATGCCGTCGCATACGCAAAAGAGCGGCGACTGCACCAGGTAGGAATCTTCGTTGTGCGGGCGCACGCAGCCGACGTCGGAGCGGGCGCCCCACATGAGTTGCGTGGTGGTGCCGGCGTCATAGGTCGAGTCGGTCTCGATACGTTCATCGGTCAGCGGCTCAAAGCTCATGGTCGAGCCGGGGTCTTTGAGTTTTGCCTCCACGGCGGCGACGTCGATCTCGGCGGTGTCGCCGGGGGAGACGCTGTCGCCGGCGTCGAGCGGCTCGGTGCCGGGCTCCTCGATGGGCTTATCGAGGGTCGGGATGGTCGAGCCGGGGTCATTGGGGGTCTCGTCGGCCTTCTGCGGCTCCACTGCGATGGGCTCCGGCGTCGCGAAGTGCGACGGCGCGGACTCGGGTCTCGGGGCGGGCGCGGCCGTCGCCTCGGGCGATGGCGCGACGGGAAAGACCGGCGCGGCGGGCTCGGGCGCAGCGAACACCGCTTCGCTCTCGTTGATCGCCTCGGCGACGGGCTCGGCAAAATGAGCCGGCGCGGGCGTCGTTTCCGATACGGCGGGCTGCTCGGCAGCATGCGCGCCGATAGGGGCGTCGAGCTGCTCGGTGTCAGCGTCGCTGTCATCGGTAAGCGCCGAATAATCTTGAGTTACATGCGAAAGAGGCAGGGAGAACACCGTGTCCTCGGGCTCCACGGCCGCGGGGCGCGCCGGAGCGGCATGAGCCGGCGCGGCTGCGGGGGCAGCCGGCGTCTCGGGCATGGTTGCGGATTTGTTCTCCTCGTCGATCATCGACGGTTCACCTTCATGACCACGTCGCCAATCTGGACCTCGTCGCCTTCGCGCAGCGTCGCGGGCTCCACGAGCTGGCGACCGTTGACGAGCGTGCCGTTAAGCGAGTTGAGGTCTTCGATGATGAGTGCCGGGCCCTGCAACGAAAAGCGTGCATGCGAGGCCGAGACAAACGGTTCGTTGATGCAGATGTCCGAAGACGGCGAGCGGCCGACGATGACGGGGCCGAGCATGTCCACATGGATGCCGCGGATGCCGCGGGGGCCCTTGTCCACATCGATCGTCCAGATAGCGGAGTCGCGACGCTGGCCGCGCACGAGTCCCACGCCGGTTTTCATAACGGCGAACAGGAAGATGTAGAGCAGGGCGACCAGGACGATGCGGCCTGCAAAAAGGACGATATCGATGTTCATAAGCGACTATCCCCTAAATTCAAAGGTGCTCAGGCCAAACGTCAGCAGGTCGCCGTTGCGCAGCGGGCAGCGCGTGATGCGGCGGTTGTTGACGAGCGTGCCGTTGGTGGAGTTGAGGTCTTCGATCGACCAGTCCGAGCCGGTAAAGGTGAGCTGGGCGTGACGGCGAGAGACGTTGGGGTCGCGCAGGGCGATATCCGAAACCGAGCGCTCGCGACCGATGGTCACCTGCGCGGAGGTGATGCTGTGGCTCTCGCCACTCACAACGTCGACAAGCTGGGCGAGCGGACGCTGCGGAGTGCGGGGGTTTGCCATGTTGGCGGCGATGCCGGCTGCGGCGCCAAGGCCCACGGCGGCACCGGTCGCGGCGGCTCCGCCCATACCGGCGAGTGCGTCACGGGAGACGGTCTGCGGCACGGGGATAGGCGCGGCGGCGGGGTCGGGGACGTTGGGCGCAAAGGGGTCGGCCACGGCGAGCGGGTCGGGAGCGGCGGCACGGGGTGCCGGCTGCTGGGGCATGGCAGCGGGGTGCTGCTGCGGAGCGGCGAACTGCTGCTTGCCGGCGCGGGGAGCGCTTGCGGCGCGGCTTGCGGCAGAGTTGTTCTGGCCCAGGCCATTTTGGTAGGCGCGCTCTTCCTCGTACAGGCGGCCGAGCGTGGGAGCATCGACGTTCTCGGCAAAGACCGAGAACTTGCCGGCGCGCAGCTGCGGGTCGATCATAAAGCGAACGAGGGGCTCACCGACAAAGACGTAGCGGCGCTTCTCGGCCTGTGCCTTCACAAACTCGCGGACCTCGCGCGAAAGCTCGGGGTAGAACGGGGCGAGCATGGGATCGTCATCGGCGGCGATCAGGATGGTATAGAGTGCCGGCGCGGTGTTGACGCCGTTGATCACCAGAGTCTGATCCTCCATGTCGCGAGCGGCCTGCTTGGCAAGCTTCTTAAAGGAGAACGGGGCACGGGTGGCACCGAAGATGCCGGCCACGTGGTCCTCGAAGATGTTCAGGAAGTTCACGAAAGATCACTCTCCGTATAGGTTCTTTGGTATCCGAGCAAATATAGGCATATCCCAACGATTATAGAGGATAGGATTCCCGCAACCGCCGCCTTGACGACGACCGCGGCCGCAAGGCCGGCAATTTCCATATGGTGTGCAAGACAAAGCGACGCCGCGCAGCCGATGCCGCAGACGGCGATGGCGGCGATGGCGGCAAGGTTTGAGCCCTGCTCAGCACGCTTGGCATGGGCGTTGAGCAGCAGGGATGTCAGTGCAGCTGTCGCCGAGACGAGTACAATGGCGGCCCAGAGGAACGCGTCGCCCAGCGCCGCGGCGACGTTGCCGAGTCCCAGCACGCCTCCAGCGGAAAGCGCGACCGTGGCCAGGCGGGCAAAAAGCGCACCCATTCCCGTGGCGGCGGCAGCACTTGCCGGGCCGAGCCAAAAGGCCGCGATGCCGCCGGCGACCCCGGCGGCAAGGAGGACGTCGCCAGTTAGACAGCCAAGTGCAAGCGCGCAGGTGAGTGCGGTGCTCGCGGCGGCCTCGGTGCGGCCCCAGGCGATCCACCAGCCGGACATGGCGGCGGCAAAGATTACCGCAACGGGCAGCATCGACAGGATGCCCTGCGCCTGCATGGTGGCGTTTGCCATAAGCACCAAAAAGCCCACGGCCGAGATGGCAGATCCAATCTGCGGGGCCAGGCCGGCGGCCGCTCCGATCGCGATGGCCGCGGCGATAAGTCCGGGAAGCGTCGCGACGCCGGCCGTTTGCATCAGCAAAAAGCTAAAGGTGCCGCACGCAAGCGCCGAGATGACGCGCATGGCGTAATCGCGTGCATGGTTCCAGCGCGTGCCCGCCCAGCCGAGCGTGGGGTCGACTTCGATGACATCGTCCTCGTAGGGTAGTGATTCGATATCGTCTGCCGTGTGTTCGTCGTCCGACAACTCGCCCACCATCTGCTCCAGGCTGCGGCGACCCTCGCGCACGCTACCCAGGCCGGCGAGCAGCTGGTCGCAAAAGGCCTCGATGCTGTTGGGCCGGTCCTGCGGCATGGGGGAGAGCGCGCTCATCAGCGCGGCCTCGGCCCCTGGGGGAAAGTGCGGGATCAGCTCGCTGGGGTAGGTGGCGCCGCGGATGATGCGGCCGAGCGAGTCGCCGGGCGTTGCCGCCATAAAGGGGGCGCTGCCGCACAGGCCCTCGTAGATGACGCAGGCGAGGGCAAAGACGTCGGCGCGTTCGTCGACCGTGCCGGTTTCGATATCGAGCTGCTCGGGTGGCATGTAGCCGATGGTGCCGCCGCGCGAGCCGCCAAAGCCGCCGGCAGACGACAGCCGTGCCATGCCAAAGTCGGTGAGCTTTACGTTGCCCGAGTGGTCGATGAGCACGTTGGCGGGTTTTATGTCCAGGTGAAGTACGCCGTTGCTGTGGGCGAAGGCGAGCGCCTGGCTCAGTGCGTCGGCAATGGCGGCTGCCTCGTCAAAGGTGAGCGAATGGCCGTCCACGCGATGCAGGAACTCGGCCAACGACATGCCGTCGACATATTCCATGACCAAGTAGGCATAGGCGGTGTCGTGCGTAAAGTCGATAACCTGCACGATATTGGGATGCTGAAGCATGGCGGCGGTGTGGGCCTCGCGCAGCACATCCATGATGTCGCTGGCGGGCATGCCGGCGCCGCCCGTGAGGGGAATGCGCTTAATGGCGACGCGGCGGCGCAGATGCGTGTCGCGGCAGATCTCGATGGAGCCAAAACCGCCGGTCGCGAGCGTCTCGAGCGGCTGGTACCGCTTGAGCAGGTCGCGAGAGCTGGTGCCCTCCAAGGGAGCGTCCGGCGAGAACCGGGCGGTATGTTGCGAGAAAAGCGGCATGGCCAACCCTCGTGCGTTTAAAGTTCGTTTGCGAGCGGCGGGCGCGGGGCCGGGCCGTTCGCGGTGGCATAGATGCTGCTAGTGTAGCACGCTCAGGTGGGCGACATTCAATTTAAGCTCCGTCTGGGGTTTGTGCCCCGCGGTTTGCTTAGCGCTTCTTCTTCTTGTCCTTCTTCTGCTTGCGCTGCTTGCCTTTGCCGTCCTTGGGTTCGCTTTCCTGCTTGGCCTCGGCGGCAGCCTTCTCGGCCTTCATCTTCTTCTTTTTGGTCTCGATGCGGAGTTTTTTGTTGATACGCGCCTTGAGGAAGGGGCCAAACTGCTCGGCATCGCCACGGACGAAGGTGTCTTTAGGAATCGTCACGCCCTGGTCGGCGAACATGGCCACAAAGATGCGCTCGCCGTCGAGCACATGGTCGAGCTTCTCAAACGGGAAGAACTGCGATTTGCCGCTCTTGCCCCACACCATCAGGCCGTCCTCGTTGGCGGCGACGCGGCGGTAGCGGCCGCCCATGGACTCGTCGGCCTCGACGGCATCGATAAAGTCGCGGGCGAGCGTGTGGTGCAGATTCTTGCTCCACCAGGCCAAAAAAGCGCCGAATACGATCAGGACGACGCCGAACTTGATCCAGTTTCCGCCGGCCACCAGCATGCCAACACCCAGCAGGGCGGAGATGGCGGCAGCGACGTACAGGGAGCCACGGCGCCTGGGCGAGGCGACCAGACGTGCGAAGTCGGTGACGAGGTCGTTTTCGTATTGGTATTCGTTAAGGTAGAGGATGCCGTCATCGGCTGCGGCTTGCGCCTCGAGCGCGACCTCGACTTGGTCGGCTGCTTCGGAGGGAACGAGGTTGCTCTCTGCGTCTGCCATGCTCTTTGGACTCCTATCGCGGCGGGCTCGCCGTACGGGTTATTATGGATGCAGTATGCCGTGCGACCGCATGGCCGCCGCGGCAACAAGACTCAGTATACCCGGGGGAGCACCCATGGAATCGTTGTACCGAAAGTATCGCCCGCTCACCTTCGACTCCGTGGTGGGCCAGCAGCATATCGTCTCGACGCTCGAGCACGCCATCACCGAGGGGCGTCTGTCCCATGCGTACCTGTTCTGCGGACCGCGCGGCACGGGCAAGACCACTATGGCGCGCATCCTTGCCAAGGCGCTGCTGTGCCGCAATGCCGAGGCGGCGCGTGCCGAGGGCGCGAGCGGTTGCATGCCCGACGGTACCTGCGAGGAGTGCGAACTTATCGCCGAGGGCAACCACCCCGATGTCTACGAGCTCGATGCCGCAAGCCGTACGGGCGTGGACAACGTACGCGAGGAGATCATCAACTCCGTCAACTTTGCCCCGGTGCGCGGCAAGTACAAGATCTATATCATCGACGAGGTCCACATGCTCACGACGGCGGCGTTCAACGCGCTGCTCAAGACGCTCGAGGAACCGCCGGCACACGTGATCTTTGTGCTGTGCACCACCGATCCGCAAAAGATTCTGGAGACCATCCTCTCGCGCTGCCAGCGCTTCGATTTCCACCGTATCGGTAACGAGGATATCGAGCGTCGCCTGGCCTACGTGTGCGAGCAGGAGGGCTTCGACTACGACGACGAGGCACTGGCCATCGTGGCGCGCCATGCCAAGGGCGGCATGCGCGACGCGCTCTCCACACTGGAGCAGCTGAGCGTTTTTGGCAACGGCTCCGTTCATGTGGACGATGCCCGCTCGCTTTTGGGCGAGGTCTCGGATCAGATTCTGGGCGAGTTTGCCCATGCCATCGCCGAGCGCGATGTCGCTGAGCTCTATGGGCTCATTCGCGCGCAGGTCGAGGAGGGCAACGACCTGCTGGAGTTGACGCGCGACCTGGTGGCGCACGTGCGCGACGTGTATGTTGCCTGCGTTGCCGGTGCCCGTGCCGAGCTGTTTGAGGGCGGCTCCGAGCAGGCCGAGGCGCTTGCGGCCGAGTCTGCTGCCTTTGGCGAGCATCCTGCCGACCGTCTGGCTCGCGTACTGACGGTGCTCGACGACGCCGCATTGGAGATGAGGGGCGCGAGTGATGTGCGCTTGGTGCTCGAGATCGCCTGCACGCGTCTGGCACGTCCCGAGGCCGATCTGACCATTGAGGCCCTGGCCGAGCGCGTGGCGCGCTTGGAGGCCATGGTTGCCAACGCCGCCGTTCCGGCGAGCGTGGCTGCTGCTCAGGCCGCCCCGGCGGCCGTTGCGGCTGCGCCTGCGACGGCACAGCAGCCGACGCTGATCTCGGGTGCCCGAGCTGCTACTCCTGCGGCGACCGCCGCCCCCGCTGCTACGTCCGCGCATCAGGGTGGTATGCCTTGGGACCGCGGCGCTGCTGTTCCGGCTGCCCAGCCTGCGCCCAAGTCCGCGGCTCCGGCTCCCGCGCCCAAACCTGTAACGCCTGCACCTCAACCCGTTACGGCTCCGGCTCCCGCGCCTGCTGCATCGACCGTGCCGGTGTCCAAGCCCAACACTGCCGCTCAGGTTGCTGCCGCCGGCGCCGCCGAGACCCCCGCGGTCGAGGACGCCGGTGAGCTCCAGCGTAAATGGGCCGAGGTCGTCGAGCGCGTCAAGGCCCGTCAGGCCTCCTACGCAGGGCTTTTGCTTAACGCCCGCGCCACAGCAGACGACGGCTCCAAGCTCACGGTCTCGTTCCCCGCGGGCTCGACTTTTGCTATCAAGATGCTCGGTCGCGCCGACACGCAGTCGGTGGTCCTGCCGACGGTCTGCGCGGTCTTCGGTCGTCGCACCGTCGACTATGTCCTGGATGGGGGTGGCACGCCGGCTCCTCAACATGAGGAGCATTCTCCATCTGCACGGGCTGCGGTATCTGCGGACCCGCAACCCGTGTCCTCGGCGGCCCCTGTATCCTCGAGCGCCAGCGCAACGCAACAACAGACGACACCGGCAGCAGCGACGACCCCGTCGGCGCCTAAGCCCGCTACGCCAAAACCGGCTGCTTCGGCTCCGGCATCCAAGCCCGCTGCCGCTCCTGCCCCCAAGTCATCCGGCCTGGGCAAGGCTCCCTGGCTGCGTTCCGACAACCCCGCCGGCGCTCCCGCTACGGGCAAACTGCCCACCGAGCCCGCGCCTCGTGCACCCGAGCGCTCTGCCGCCCCCAAGGCTCAGCCTGCCGCGCAGTCCGCGCCGTGGGAATCCGAGCAGGTACCCTATGACGACGCCATGGTCGGCGGCTTCGCTTCCGATGCGGGCGGGGACGATCTGCCCCCGTTCGACGTGCCCGGCGCGGCTCCGGCGCCCAAACCTGCCACGCCTGCCCCTGCCGGCGACGACGCCCCCGCGGTTCCCTGGGAGTCCAACCCCGGAGCCGGCAGTCCCTTCGGCCACCAGGGCGCAGCCCCGAGCATCCCGCAGACCGAGGACGAGGCCAAAGCTCTCATCCGAAGCGTCTTCGGCCAAGCCACCATCTTCAAACCGGTGGAGTAGCTGCGCGGGCAGGTATACGCGCTGGAATAATGATGCAAGCGTGAATAATTCGACTTTGCATAATCTTGGGGTGGCATGTCGCACTCCAGGACATGTATATCGACTGAGGTAGCGTGTCCGCCCCGCTTGCTTGCCCCGCGCCGTGGTACGATTTTTGAGTTTGAAAGTCCCGCCGCGTTCCGGCTGCCCTCGCAGCTCGTCACGCGACCGCACGTAAAGGAGCCATCATGGCCGGTATGAACATGCAGCAGATGATGAAGCAGGCCCGCAAGATGCAGGAGCAGCTTGCCGCCGCGCAGGAGAACCTCAAGTCCCAGACCGTCGACGCCTCTGCCGGCGGCGGCATGGTCAAGGTGACTGTCAACGGCGAGATGGAGCTTGTCAACCTCACCATCGATCCCGATGCGCTCGATCCCGAGGACGTCGATATGCTGCAGGACATGATCATGGCTGCCGTCAACGAGGCCGTTCGCGGCGTCAACGAGCTCGCCAACAAGCAGATGGGTGCCATTACCGGTGGCCTCAACATCCCGGGCATGCCGTTCTAAGACGCGCATATATATGAGTGCCAACCACAGTCTGCAAAAATTGCTTGATGAGCTGGGCCGCCTGCCGGGCATTGGCCCCAAGTCGGCCCAGCGCATCGCCTATTACCTGCTCGAGGCCGATGCCGAGGAGGCCCGCCGCCTAGCCGAGGCTATCCTGGAGGTTAAGCAGGAGGTTCACTTTTGTAGCCGCTGCTTTAACTACGCCACTGCCGACGAGTGCTCCATCTGCCAGGATTCGATGCGCGACACCACCCGCATTTGCGTGGTGGGCGAGCCGCGCGACGTTCAGGCGATCGAGCGCACGGGCAGCTACCATGGTCTCTACCATGTGCTGGGCGGCGTGATCAGCCCCATGGACAAGATCGGCCCCGAGCAGCTGCATATTCGCGAGCTGCTGGCGCGCTTGGGCCACGAGGATATCCACGAGGTCATTATCGCCACCAACCCCAACATTGAGGGCGAGACCACGGCGAGCTACCTGGCCCGTACCATCAAGCCGCTGGGCGTTGAGGTGTCGCGTCTGGCGAGTGGCCTGCCCGTGGGCGGCGACCTGGAGTATGCCGACGAGCTTACGCTCGGACGCGCCATCGAGGCCCGTCGCGCGATCTAGCCGCCGGGTGCTCCGCGGCATGGCTTGCCGCCCTGTCGCACGGGGTGCCCATAATTGGGCTCGCGTTCGTGCGTTTGTTGCACAACAAACCTGCTCCGTATCCGCTTATCGCGTGGACGGGTTCGCTTGCGTCCCATATTTTGCCATTCGTTGCGCAACCTTTTGGGTTCGCTGATACACTCAACTATGGATATGTATGAATGCGCCGCTCTTGAGCGGCGTGTTTTTGTTGGAGGAGAACGCATGCGGCCCGGGGGCACTCAGACAAAGCATGGCGCCGCGGTGCGCATGCGACGCCGGCTGGGCCTGGCGCCTCGGGCATATGTGCTGCTGTCCTGCTCGCTGGTGCTCGTCGTTGCCGGCGTCTTTGCCTACGGCATGACGGTGCCGTCCATGGTGCAGGCACATGCTGCACGTGAGCTGCATATCGGGCGCAAAGCCAAGAGCGACCTGGGAACGACAACCGGGTATGCGTGGGCGAGCGTGGTCTCGCATGTTGTGTTTGGTGCCGACCCCGCGGACGAGGGCGAAGCGCCGGACAACGAGGTCACGCTGGCAAACGGCAAGACCATCGTGCTCACCAACACCAAGGTCATCACGAAGCTATCCAACAACAGCGTGGCGTCTGTCGTAAACAAGGCCGAGCAGCAGAAGGAACAGGATACACAGCAGGCGGGCAAGCCCGGCGGCTCGGATGGGTCCGGTTCCGGCACCGGATCGACGGGCACGGGCGGCGGCTCCGGTTCGGGCTCCACGTCTGGCGGTGGGTCCGCGAGCGGTGGCTCGACGGGCGGTGGCGCCGGCAGCGACACAAACTCGGGAGGTCTTTCGGCTGCCGAGGAGGAGAGCATTCATAGCTGGCTCGTGACCAAATACAACATGCTCGATGGCTATGTCGCTCGCGCCAATAGCGTGGTGGCGACTTACAATTCCACGGGCGACACCGGACCGTGCGATAGCCTGGTCAATGACATGTTTGTCATCCGTGCCGAGTTTGGCCGGCAGACGTTTCCTATCCGGTCAAAGTGGTATCGGCAATTCGCCAACCTTTGGGGTTGCTACACCAACCTGTGTCAATGGGTCGGGCATTACGGCGACGATAACGTCGCGCTCAACAACTTCAATAACAATGTGGCGGCGATCGCCTTATGATGACCGATCTTGTTTCTGCCACAACCCAATCGCTTGCCCACGATCCCATGGTGGGTCTGCGCCTGGCGCGCGTCGACGGGTTTGAGCCTGCCGTCGCCCTGGGCACGGACGAGCTTCCCGCCTACCTGCGCCGTTTTACGATGCTGTTTGCCGACGACGCCACCATGCGCCGCGGCGGCATCGGCCGCGTGACGCGTGCCGTCAACGCGCAAGGCGAGGCCGTGGCGCTCAAACAGCTTATCTTGCCGGCGCGCGATGAGTTTGACGACGATGCAGGCCACGAGGCGCTGGTCGCTAAGTTTAAGGCGGCATTTCGCGAGGAATACGAGTGCCATCGCGCCCTTTCGGGCCTTAAGGGCTTTCCTCGCCTCTATGGATGGGGCGAGGTCGACGGCGTGCCTGCGATCGTTATGGAGTGGGTCGAGGGCGAGACGCTGGCTCGTCTGCGCTCGCGCCTTGCCGTGGATGATGCCGGCCGCCTGTCGCCGCTTGTGGCGGCACGCCTGGGTCGCGACCTGTTCGATTTGCTCTGCCGTATGAGCTTGGTAGGCGAGGGCTTTGTCCATCGCGATATCTCGCCTGCCAATATTATGGTGCGCACGGCGCGCCTGCCGCTCGACCGACAGCTTGCCGAGGGCGCCTTCGACCTGTGCCTGATCGACTTTGGCTCGTCGCTGGCACTCGAGCCTGCCTCTGCGGTGGCGGGAACCGGCGGCAAGGCGTCGTTTACGGAGCGCTATGCCACGTTGCGCCGCGCGACGGTTGCCTATGCCCCACCTGAGATGCTCACCGACGATATTCCCGACCTGCGCGTTTTGCGCACGTCGCCGGCGATTGACGTATATGCCGCGGCGAGCACGGTCTACGAGCTCATCGCCGGCGTCGCGCCGTATGAGGCGGCACCGGGCGCGTCGGGGTCCTCGGGCTCGCGCAAAAAGACGCGTGATATCGCCAGTCCCTACCGTCTCAAGATGGATACGCTGCCCGACTATCCTGTCGGCGCCCATGCGCCCGGTTGCGACTTGACGCAGCTGCTGCGACGCGAGCCCTATGTGGCACTTGCCGCGGCAGAGCAAGCTCAGCAACTGGGACTCGATCCCGATTCCGAGGACCTGCGCGATGCGCTGGCGTTTGTCGATGCCCAGCTGTTTGACGTGGTGATGGCCTGTCTTTCTTGCCACCAGGAGGATCGTCCCGAGCCGGCTGCGGTGGAGGCGGCGCTCTCGGCGTTTTGCGACCACTATGCGCAAAATGTCGGTCGCTCGCTTCGCGCTGAGCCGCTCATGCCGTGCCCGATGGAGGTGTCGGGCCGCGCGATGCGACGCGCGGCGATGGTTGGCGCAACGGCGGTCTGCAGTGTGCTTTGGGCTGCGGTCGTGGTATCGGCGGCGCTGCTGGCGTCGGGTGCCCATGTGACGTTTGCCGCGGGGCCGCTTATGTGGTCCGGAAAGCTGCCGGGCGTTGTCGCCGCGCTGGCGTTGGCACTGCCGGGCGTGGCGGGTATTGCCGCCGGGGCCTTGGCGCGCAATCGTCGCGCGGGGTTCTTGCAGGGCGTGCTGGCCCTTTCTGCCTACGAGGTTCCGGCTCTGGTCGCGCTCGCATGCACAGCGTTTTCCCAGCACGCCGTGGCGGTCGGCCTGGTGGCTGCCTTAATTGCAACCTATGCGCTCACGTGGTTTTTGCTGGCGATGGGATTTGCCTTCGAGCTTCCCGTCGTGTCAGCGCGACGCGCAAAAATTCCCATGGCGATGCCGCTTGTCGGCGGAGCCGCAGCAGTCCGCGCCTTTGGCGGGCCTGACGAAGTATCCGACGCCATCTCTGTGACCAAGGAGGGTTAAGCTCATGGCTTCTCAAACCGAGCTCACCCCGTGCGGGGCAATGTTTGACATCTTTAAGCGCGCGGCGCACCTGAGCCATATCGAGCTGTGTGGCCTGGTGCTCTCGAGCCGTCCGCTCGCCGACGGCCGTAGCCCGCAGAGTCGTGCCGCCGATCGCTCCTGGGTTTCGCGCTTTATCGTGCGCGCGCCGGTCGGCACGCTGCAGGAGCGCTATTTTGCCGATTACGGCACCTCGGCCGCGCGTATTATGTCGCAGCTGGCCCTGCGCCGCCGCAATCCCATGGACGCCGCGGCGGTGACCAATATGGTGTGCGGGCCTGCTGGCGAACCCATGGTGCGGGCTCTCGAGGAGTGCCATCAGGACACGAATCTCTATCGCAATGCGCTCGAGCGCCTGTCGCAGGCGGCGGAGCTCATGCCCGCGGAGCGCGCCGAGGCCATCCTGGTGCTGTTCGTTGCCGTGGGCTGTTCGGCAGATGTTCGCTCGTCGGTGACCTATGCCATCGATTACGCGCATGCGACCTGTGGCGGCGCCACGTCGACGCCGCGCTCGTTGAGTACGTCTTCGGTCGCGGGCGAGCACGATGCCGCGCCGGCGCATCCGCTGGGGCTGTTGCGTGTGCAAAACGGCTACGTGGTGAGCGCCCCGCGCTGGATTCAACCGAGCGAGGAGGGCGTCGAGATCGGCGCGCTGGCAACGGGGGAGGGCGACATCACCGATGTCGGCGACGATGTCTCGGCCCGTCATGCCCATATCTGGTGCGATGCTCAAAATGTCTGGCATGTTGAGGATTTGTCATCTACCAACGGAACCGTGGTGGTAAACGGGGCCACGAGCGTCTGTGTCCAGGTCGAGCCCGGCCGCTCCGCCCAGCTCAATCCCGGCGACGAGCTCAAGCTCGGCGAATCCACCACCTACGCCATCCTCCTCGGCGCCCTCTAACTCATCCCCCAAATAACTTGCGGTGAAATAGTTCCTGGATAGGCCCCCTAGACGGCTATCCAGGAACTATTTCACCGCAACTCAAGTGGTCCATGGCGACGGAGAAACGAGCGTGGATTTCCGGACGCACGAGAGGGGATTTTTGGATGCACGACGAATGAGCGTGGATTATCTCCCGGTTTTGGCCAAGATGCAGGTCAAAACCGGGAGAAAATCCACGCTCAATACGGCCCGCGATCTTTCCGCCCCAAGGGACCGTTTTGCCCCTCGATAGTCACCCGAGGTAAACCTTTACCGCCCACCTATATTTGTCGAAATTACACTTGACGGCGGGGTACAATAAACCCGCATGCGGATTTCCGTTGCGGGCGCTTCCCTTCGCCGGGGCGTGCCCGGGAGCATCCGGCATGCGGCCTTTGCGGCGCTCGGTCATGTGCAAGACGGGTAGCTGGGCCTGTGGAGCGCGTACAGCCGCCCCTCGCCTTGGCATGCCTTCTCTCCACGCCATGTACCTGCTGCTGAGTCTGCCTGCCAGATGATTGGAAGCAACAACGAAAATCCCATCACGCCAACATCCCGGCGATCGCCGGGGCCTGTATACCTATATGAGAGGAGAGGGGTATATGGCGCGTAAGTTTAAGTCTATGGACGGCAACGAGGCGGCCGCATATGTTTCGTATGCGTACACCGAGGTAGCGGGAATCTATCCCATTACGCCGTCCAGCCCGATGGCCGACCATGTCGACCAGTGGGCGGCCCAGGGTCGCAAGAACATCTTCGGCACCCCGGTCAAGGTCGTCGAGATGGAGTCCGAGGCAGGTGCAGCCGGTACCGTTCACGGTTCGCTGGGCGCCGGTGCTCTGACCACCACCTACACGGCTTCTCAGGGCCTGCTCCTGATGATCCCGAACATGTACAAGATCGCGGGCGAGCAGCTCCCGGGCGTTTTCCACGTCTCCGCGCGTTGCGTCGCTTCGCACGCCCTGAACATCTTCGGTGATCACTCCGACGTCATGGCCTGCCGCCAGACCGGCTTCGCCATGCTCGCCGAGGGCAACGTCCAGGAGGTCATGGACCTCTCGCCGGTGGCTCACCTTGCCGCCATCGAGGGCAAGACCCCGTTCCTGAACTTCTTCGACGGCTTCCGCACCAGCCACGAGATCCAGAAGGTCGCCATGTGGGACTACAAGGATCTGGCCGAGATGTGCGACATGGACGCCGTCCAGGCTTTCCGCGACCACGCGCTCAACCCTGAGCACCCGCACACTCGCGGCAGCCACGAGAACGGCGACATCTTCTTCCAGAACCGCGAGGCCTGCAACAAGGTCTACGACGAGCTTCCCGCCGTCGTCGAGGGCTACATGAAGAAGATTAACGAGAAGCTCGGCACCGATTACGGCCTGTTCAACTACTACGGCGCTCCCGATGCTGATCGCGTCGTCGTGTGCATGGGCTCCTTCTGCGACGTGCTCGAGGAAGTCATCGACTACCTCAACGCTCACGGCGAGAAGGTTGGCCTGGTCAAGGTTCGCCTGTTCCGTCCGTTCTCCATCAAGCACTTCGTCGACGTTCTCCCCGAGACCGTCCAGAAGATCGCCGTCATGGACCGCACCAAGGAGCCGGGTTCCATCGGCGAGCCGCTCTACCAGGACGTCGTCTCCGCTCTCTACGAGGCCGGCAAGACGGGCATCAAGGTCGTCGGCGGCCGTTACGGCCTGGGCAGCAAGGACACGCCTCCCGCGTCCGCGTTCGCTGTCTTCGAGGAGCTCAAGAAGGATGAGCCCAAGCGCGAGTTCACCATCGGCATTGTCGATGACGTGACCAACCTGAGCCTGCCCGAGGCCGAGGATGCGCCCAACACCGCAGCCCCCGGCACCATCGAGTGCAAGTTCTGGGGTCTTGGTGGCGACGGTACCGTCGGCGCCAACAAGAACTCGATTAAGATCATCGGCGACCACACCGACAAGTACGTCCAGGC
>CAKTWW010000004.1 GCA_934630855.1 uncultured Collinsella sp. | reverse complement strand
CCTAATCCGCGGTTTTTCATGTGGCAGGGGCTCTCAATGTTTTTATGTCCTGCTCATATCGTCTGTGGTGGTTTTGGGCTGCGAATCTTAATACTGCCACATGTGGTTGACGGGGCCGGAGCCTTTGCCCATGTCGAAACCTGCGGCGAGGGCACCCGTTAGGTAGGCCTTGCCGGCGTTGACAGCATCGGCAAGATCCATGCCCTGGGCCAGCGCGCAGGCGATGGCGGACGAAAGCGTGCAACCGGTGCCATGTGTGTTGCTGGTCTCGATGCGCTTGTGGCGGAACCACGTGGTGAGCGGATCGCCCAGGTGGTTGCCCTCGTCATCAAGTGGAGCGGGCTCGGCCAGCACGTCGTTGGCCTCGTTCACCAGATGTCCGCCCTTGACCAGGGCCGCGCAACCAAAGCGGCGAGTGAGGAGCATGGCGGCATTTTGTTGCGTGCGCTCGGAATCGACCTCGTAGTCGAGCAGCGCCATAGCCTCGGGAATGTTAGGCGTGATGACCGTCGCCAACGGAAACAGACGGCGGGTGAGCGCGTCGGAAGCATCCTCGGCAATCAGGCGTGCGCCCGAGGTGGCGACCATGACGGGGTCGACGACCACGTTCGTTGCGTCCCAGGCGCTCAGGCGGTCGGCGATGACCTCGATAATCTCTGCAGAGGAAACCATGCCGATCTTGACGGCGCTTGGGCGGATATCGTCAAAAACGGCGTCAATCTGCGCGGCGACGATATCGGGGGAGATGTCCTGCACGGCGGTGACGCCCAGCGTGTTTTGCGCGGTGATGGCGGTGATGGCCGTCTCGGCATACAGACGGTGCGCCGTGATGGTTTTGATGTCGGCCTGAATGCCGGCGCCACCACTGGAGTCAGATCCCGCGATGGATAGAACGGCAGGAACCCTACTGCGATCCATGTTCGCTCCCTTGTTCGGTCGGATTCAAATGGGTCTTTAAGCCTGCATTATAAAGATGCCCGGGCCGGCTGTATGCCGGACCCGGGCGGGCGGTGCAATCTTTACGCAAATCTAAGCAAATGTTCACATGTCAACAATTGACGGACGCCAGCTCGTTGCTAAAAGCGATCACAGCGAGGGACCTAGTCCTCCATGCCGAGGTCGATCGTCGTGCCCTCGAATACCTTGTTGACGGTACGGACGGCGCACATCTTGCCGCACATGGTGCAGGTGCCCTCGGTGGCGGCAGGGGACTCCTCGTAGCGTTTCTTGCCGGTGACCGGGTCGAGAGCACATTTCCACATGGCGTCCCAATCGAGCCTGCGGCGCGCCTGGCCCATCTTGTCGTCCAGATCGCGGGCGTGCGGCACCTTCTTGGCGATGTCGGCGGCGTGCGCGGCGATCTTGGTGGCCATGAGGCCGTCGAGGACGTCCTGGGCGTTAGGTAGGCACAGGTGCTCGGCGGGCGTCACGTAGCACAGGAAGTCAGCGCCGGAGCTCGCGGAGATGGCGCCACCGATGGCGGCGGTGATGTGGTCGTAGCCCACACCGATGTCGGTCACCAGCGGTCCCAGCACATAGAACGGGGCATTGTGGCACAGACGCTTCTGCAGCTTCATATTGGCGGCGATCTCGTCGAGCGCCATGTGGCCCGGACCCTCGACCATGACCTGGACGCCGGCGGCCCATGCGCGCTTGCATAGCTTGCCCAGCTCGATCATCTCGGCGGTCTCGGTGGCATCGTTGGAGTCGTAGAGGCAGCCCGGGCGGCAGGAGTCGCCGAGCGAGATCGTCACGTCGTATTCGTGGCAGATCTCGAGCAACTCGTCGTAGAACTCGTAGAAGGGGTTCTCGTTACCGGTGACTTCCATCCAGCCAAACAGCAGCGAGCCGCCGCGGCTGACGATGTTCATCAGGCGGCCGGTCTCCTTAAAGGTCTTGATGACCGACTTGTTGATGCCGCAGTGGATGGTCATAAAGTCCACGCCGTCCTCGGCATGCGCGCGCACGACCTCGAGCAGATCGTCCTTGGTCAGCTTGACCAGCGGCTTTTCCATGTAGCCGATGGCATCGTACATGGGGACGGTGCCCACCATGAGCGGCGTCTCATCGATGAGCTGCTGGCGGAACTGGCGCGTCTTGCCCGAGTTGGAGAGGTCCATGATAGCGTCGGCGCCATAGTCCTCGGCGATCTTGACCTTCTTCCACTCCTCGGCGGCATCGGCCTTATCGCCCGAAATGCCCAGGTTCACATTGACCTTGGTGGACAGGCCCTCGCCGACACCAAAGGCGCGCATGCCCTTTTTAATGTGGACGATGTTGGCGGGGATGGCGATGCGGCCGTCGGCCACGCGCTCGCGGATGTACTCGGGGTCGCGATGCTCATGCTCGGCAACTTCTTTCATCTGCGGTGTGATTTGCCCGGCGCGGGCGAAGTCGATTTGCGTGACGAGCTTGGGCTCGGTTTGTGTGCTCATTGGCACGGCTCCCTTCGTTGGCATTACCCATATCAGGTTTGCGGGTCAGGGCGGGCGCGCCCAATCTCAGCCTGCCGTCTTGTCCTGCAAGCTCCCCGTTATGTCATGGGCTCAAGTATAGCCTGAATGGGTACGATTGAGCCAACGAGTGTGCCTGTGGGGAGGCGAACATGGAAGACAAGCATCTATATCGAGAGACGCAATGGGATGTTACGGCCGAGGAAAGCCGTGCGCACCATGGCCTGGTCGCGATTGGTTTTGCGGTGCTTGCCGTGCTGGTGATTGCCTTTTGCATCTGGACGTTTGGCGGTCGCGGCGGCGCTGCCTGGGAGTTTGAGGCTGACGATAGCCTGCCGATTATGACGATGAAGGTCTCTGGCGGCAACACGGTGGCAGCTCCCGGCGACTATTGGTATCCGCGCGATGAGTTTGTGCAGTTACAGCTGAGTGGCGGGTCCATTCCGGGCGAGGAGATTGAGCGCGTGACGTTTGATGCATCGCTCAAGACGCTGACGGTCGAGCTCAAAGATCAAGGGGATGTGCCCACGACGATGGATATCGCGCTGACGGAATGGCGCCTGGAGCCTCCGTCGGGTGTCAAGGCGTCCGAGGTGGAGCACGTTAAGGTTGTCTATCAGGACGGCTCGACAAACGAGGTTGCCAAGGCCGACGGCCTGGCAGAATAGACGCGCCGCCTGGACAGCCTCTTCAAAATAGTTGCGGTGGTTCTACAAGGCCTGCTCGTTCATGAAGACCAAGGTGTTATGGTTTGAAAGCTTGGGGACGTGACGATAGCCAACGTCGAACGCGGTGAGCCCGCTTGCATCCTCGAGCTTGTTTTCTGCCATCCAACGCGCCATGGAGCCGCGCGCTTTTTTGCTGGCGGTCGAGCGTTGGATGGGCTTGCCGTTACGGACGCCTTCGCCAAAGAGACATGTGACGACCGTGACGTCGGCGGCAAGGTGGGGCAGAACGGCTTTGGCGTATTCCACGCTGGCGAGGTTGACGATCGTAGCGTTGGAGCCTGCCGGAGCGATAGTCCGTGCGAGCTTATCGCCCCAAAACGCATAGAGGTCTTGGGCATCGTCGACGGCGAGCTTTGCGCCCATCTCCAGCCGATACGGCTCGACGGCATGAAAGGGGCGTACGCATCCGTAAAGGCCCGAGAGGATCCACAGATGGTCTTGCAGCCAGGCGAGCTGCGCGGAACCCATCACCTCGGGCGCCATGCTCTGGTACTGGATGCCGTGATAGGACATGACGGCAGGGGAGAGGTGACGGGCGATATCGGGATTGTCGAGGTCGTCATTTTTCAGGATGGGCTCAAACTCATGCAGAGTATCGAGGCAAGGCCCCAGCAGCTTGTCGCTTACATTCCACAGCTCCTGTAGGCCGTCGCTGCCATCATTTCGCTCGATATCTAGCAGCGTGCGGTGGAGGCGAGCTGTCTCGTGTGCAAAGGGCGGAATGCCCAAGGATTCAAAAGCATCTTGGGCCGCGCGCATTTGCTTGGCGGGCGAAATGATGACCTGCAGCATGGACTCTCCTCTGCCAATAAAGAAGTTGCGGTGGAATAGTTCCTGTTTGGCTCGTTAGTAGGCTTATTTAGGAACCATTTCACCGCAAGTTATGAGGGCTGGTTTGTTGCGCTCTACGAGGGGTGGTTAGGCGCGCTCGATGAAGGCCTTGTAGCCGCGATAGGCCTCGTAGATATCGGCCTTGTTGGCGACCTCCCACAGGGCGTGCATGGACAGGACGGCCACGCCGGAATCGATGACGTTCATGCCATACTTGGCCATGATGTAGGCGATGGTGCCGCCGCCGCCTGCGTTGACGCGACCGAGCTCGCAGGTCTGGAAGTCCACGCCGGCCTCGTCCATGATGTCGCGGATAAGTGCCATGTACTCGGCATCGGCGTCGTTGGAGCCGCCCTTGCCGCGGCTGCCCGTGTACTTGTTAAAGCACAGGCCGCGACCCATGAAGGCGGCGTTCTTGGTCTCGAACTTGCCGGCGTAGCCCGGGTCGAAGCCGGCGGAGACGTCGGAGGAGAGCATGCGGCTGTGGGCGAGCGCGCGGCGCAGGGCCAGCGGGCTGTCCTCGCCGGCGAGCGTCATGATCTCGGCGACGGTGTTCTCGAAGAAGCGGCTCGTCATGCCGGTGGCACCCACGGAACCGATCTCCTCCTTGTCGACGATGAGCGTGATGCTCGTGCGCTCGACGTTGGCGACGTCAATTTGGGCGAGCATGGACGGATAGGCACACACGCGGTCGTCGTGGCCATAACCCAAGATCATGGAACGGTCGAGGCCCATGTCGCGGGCCGGGCCGGCGGGCACGACCTCGATCTCGGCGGAGAGGAAGTCCTCCTCCTCGACGTCGTACTGCTCCTTGAGGATGTTCAGGAACATCTGCTTGACGGGCTCCTTGGGGGCGTCCTTGTCGTCCTCGTCAAACTTGACGGGACGGCCGCCCACGATCACGTCGAGGATCTCGGCGTCGACGGCGTCCTTGGCGGGCTTGGACAACTGCTCGCTCGAGAGATGGATCAGCAGGTCAGAGATGGTAAAGACCGGGTCATCGGCCTTGTCACCGATGTTGATGTCGACGGTGGTGCCGTCCTTTTTGCAGATGACGCCTACGAGTGCGAGCGGGGAAGCGACCCAGTGGTAGCTCTTGACGCCGCCATAGTAGTGCGTGTCGAGATAAGCCATGTCGCCGGCCTCGAAGGCGGGGTTCTGCTTGAGGTCCAGGCGCGGCGAGTCCACGTGGGCGCCCAGGATGTTAAAGCCCTGCTCGAGCGTGGCGGTGCCCAGGTTGACGAGCATGAGGTCCTTGCCGTGGTTGGCGGCGTAGACCTTGTCGCCGGCCTTGAGCGCGCGGCCCTCGGCAATCACGGTCTCCAGATTGACGTAGCCCGCCTCCTCGGCCATCTTGATGCCGGCCTTGACGCACAGGCGCTCGGTCTTGTTCTCACTCAAAAACTGCTTATAGCCGCGGCAAAGCTCCTCGAGCTCCTCGATCTGCTGTGGCGTGTACTTTTTCCATGCGCAGGGACGCTCCATGACGCAGGCTCCTTTCGGATCGATCGTGCTGATTGATGTACCGTGAGCCATCGTATCACGCGCGGGCTCGCGGTGGCAGGGGAGCCTGATGTGCGGTGGCCGCGGGGCGGGGAGCGTGTAAACTGGAGTGAGCAAACCGTGCCCAGCCCAAAGCGAGGTATTCAATATGTCTGACAAGCGCCGTACCTTTGCCGTCATCGACGGCAACTCGCTCATGCACCGCGCCTTCCACGCCGTGCCGCCCACCATGAATGCGCCGGACGGTCGCCCCACCAACGCGATCTTTGGCTTCTTGAATATGTTCCTCAAGATGATTGACGCCTTTGATCCTGATGGTGTGGTCGTGGCGTTCGATAAGGGCAAGCCGCGCGTGCGCATGGAGATGCTGCCACAGTACAAGGCGCAGCGCCCGCCCATGGATCCCGACCTGCATGCGCAGTTTCCCATGATTAAGGAGCTGCTTGCAGCACTCAACGTGCCGATTCTGCAGTCCGAGGGCTGGGAAGGCGATGACATCCTGGGCACCATGGCGCGCCTGGGCGAGGAAGCCGGCTGCGACATGCTGCTGGTGACCGGCGACCGCGATATGTACCAGCTCGTGACCGAGCACGTCAATGTAGTTTCGACCCGCAAGGGCCTGTCCGATGTGGCGATTATGACGCCCGAGAGCGTGGACGATCTGTATCACGGCATTACGCCGGCGCTTGTGCCTGATTTTTACGGCCTGAAGGGCGACACGTCCGATAACATCCCCGGCGTGCCGGGCATCGGCCCCAAAAAGGCGAGCGCGCTTATTGCGCAGTATGGCAGTCTGGACGAGGTCATCGCGCATGCCGATGAGGTCAAGGGCAAGATGGGCGAGAACCTGCGCGCGCACATTGACGACGCGCTGCTGAGCCGCAAGGTCGCGACCATCCGCACCGATGCACCCGTCGAGCTCGATTTTGATGCGACGTCCTTCCCGGCGTTTTCTGCCGACGAGGTTTCCGCGGCGTTGGGTACGCTCGGCATCACGGCCATGCAGAACCGCTTCTTGGCGCTTATTGGCGGCGAGGGTGGGGCCGTGGCTACTGCCAGTATATTTGAGATGCCCGCGGTGGTGCGTGCCGCTGCGGGCGACGCTGAGGCGCTTGCCGCCGTGGCGTCCGAGGTTTCCCGCGCGATCGAGGTCGGCGAGTGGGTCGCCGCCGTGGTGGATGACGACAAGGAAGAGGGCGCGCTCTTTGGCTTGACGCGCACGTTGTGGCTGGCGACTTCTAAGGGCCTGTTCGCGCTCGAGGAGGGCGACGGCGGCACGTCGGCTGCGGTCGATGGCTTCAACGTTGCCCACGGCGCGATCGCCGGCGTACTCGCGCGCCTGTTTATGGAGGGTCGTGTGGCGAGCCCAGATATGAAGACGCTGCTGCACGAGCTTTCGCCCATCGATTCGTCCGAGCCCGAGCTCATGGATCCGCTGTCGGCCGATTCCACGCGCATCTTCGATACCGTTGTCGCGGCCTACCTGCTTGATTCCGACCGCTCCGAGTTTGACGAGGCGTATCTGGCCGATACCTATCTTCAGATGTCGCTGCCTGCGGCCCGCGGCGCGGAAGGTGCCGGCGAGGACGCGCCCGTACCCGCTGCTCGCACGGCGGCCCTGACGCTGGCCCTGGTGGCCCCGCTGCGCGACCGCATGACGCGCGAGAATGCCGCCAACGTGTTCGACGGCATCGAGATGCCGCTCGTGCCGGTGCTCGCCAAGATGGAGCGCGCGGGCATGCTCGTTGATCCTGACCGCCTGCATAGTCTGTCCGAGGGTCTGGCGACCCAGATCGCCGAGGTTGAACGCAACATTCGCGATCTGGCCGGCGACGAGACCTTCAACATCGGCAGCCCCATGCAGCTGTCGCACGTGCTCTTTGATGTGATGGGGCTTCCGACCAAGGGCCTCAAAAAGACCAAGCGCGGCTATTATTCGACCAATGCCAAGGTGTTGAGCGACCTTGCGCGCGACCACGAGATCGTCCGCCAGATTCTGGACTGGCGTGAGAAGTCCAAGATCAAGTCGACCTATCTGGATACGTTGGGTCCGTTGCGCCGTGGCGACGGTCGTGTACATACTACGTACAACCAGACCATCACCGCGACGGGCCGTCTGTCCTCGAGTGACCCCAACCTGCAGAATATTCCGACGCGCTCGGAGTTGGGCCGTACTGTCAAGACGGCGTTCTCGGCGGGCGAGGGGAGCGTCTTTTTGGCGGTGGACTACTCGCAGATCGAGCTGCGCCTGCTCGCGCATCTCTCGGGTGACGAGCACCTGGTGCGCGCCTTTAACGAGGGCGAGGACTTCCATGCCGAGACGGCCGCGCGTGTGTTTGGCGTGCCGGTCTCCGAGGTGACGCCCGATATGCGCAGCCGTGCCAAGGCCGTAAACTTTGGCATCGTGTATGGTCAGCAGGCCTACGGTCTGTCGCAGTCGCTGCACATCTCGATGGTCGAGGCGCGTGACATGATCGATCGCTACTACGAGGCCTATCCGGGCGTGCGCACGTTCTTGGACAACGTGGTGGCGCGCGCCAAACAGACGGGCTATGCCGAGACCATGTATGGCCGCCGCCGTCACATTCCCGAGCTCAAGGCCAAAAACCCGCAGCTCCGCGGCTTTGGCGAACGCACGGCCATGAACCACCCCATGCAGGGCACCGCGGCCGACATCATCAAAATTGCCATGGCTCGCGTAAGTCGCCGCCTAGAAGAAGAGGGCTTTGCCGCCCACATGATCCTGCAGGTACACGACGAACTGGACTTTGAGTGCCCCGTCGACGAAGTCGAGCGCCTCACCGCGATGGTCCGCGACGTCATGGAACACGTAGTAGACCTCCGCGTGCCGCTGATCGCCGAAGCCAGCACCGGCATAACCTGGGCAGACGCCAAATAGAGAAGCCCCCACAGTTCCAAAGTAACCAAAAACAGAAGGACGCCCCTCATCAACAAGGAGCGTCCTTCTTTCCAAAATATCAGCCAAGTATCTAGGCACTCAAGACACCATCTAGGCGGCAAGCAAGGTCAACATAGCCATGCCCGGAGCCGGCCGTTTGATTTTTGTAGATTCCGCACGAGCCGAAGGCCACTTAATGTGGCCTTCGAGCGAGCCCAGGACCTGACCGAGCAAAAATCAAACGGCCGGCCCCGGGCATGGCGACGGGATAGATTACCGAGCCGCCAAGATGGCGTCGATGAGCGTCAGTACGCCCCCGTCGTTGTTGCTCGGAATGCGCCATTTGGCATGCGCATTCATATGCTCTTCGGCATTGTCCACGATAAAGCTGTGGCCGACGCGCTCAAGCATGGGGATGTCGTTGTAGGTATCGCCCACGGCGGCGGCATCGGCGATGTCGATGTCGAGCTGCTCGCACAGGTGTGCCACGCCGGCGCCCTTGTCGACGCCCAGGTTCATAAAGTCGATCCACTCGCGCCCGGCGTTGGTGACGTAGAGCTTGTCCGAGAACTCGGGGCTATAGGTCTCGCGGAATGCGGGTTCGGCATCATAGGCGGGGAAGAAGATCGAGATCTTGTTGGACTCGATGTCGAGACCCTCAAAGGTATCGACGTAGTTGATCGTGTTGTAGTAGACGCTGATCTCGTCGTGATACTGGTGGTCGCGGGCGAGCACGTAAAACTCGTCGTAGCAGCACAGCACGGGAACGGCGCGCGGGTCCTCCGAGGCACAGGCAAGCACTTGCTGGTACAGAGCAACGTCGATGTTGCTCTTATAGATATAGTTGCCGCGATAGATGACGCAGGCACCGTTGTCGGGGCAAAACGCGAGGCGGTTCTTAATGCCCTCGAACATTTCCTCGAGCTTGGGGGCGGGACGTCCACTGGCGGGGCAGAATACGATGCCGGCGTCGGCGAGCTTGTCCAGGCGCTCATCGAGGCCCTGGGGCAGCACGCGCTCGTCGGTCAGCAGCGTCTTGTCCATATCGACGGCGAGAATCTTAATGTTGCCGATATTGGCGTCCGATTCGTAAGTTTGCATAAAAGCGCGCCTTTCGTTTCGAAATTGTTTCAGACGTTATAGCCATCAACTACTAGTCGAGCGTATTTTCGCAGGACTGGCGCGCGTTTGCACCACTCTTCACAAAGTAATGAAAAAACTTTTCAGAAATTTGAATTTGTCGCTTGTGCAGGAAGCACTTTAGCGTATGATAGCGAACATCGAAAACGGAGACGGCAAAAGCGCCGCTTACCGAGGAAAAGGTACCGTTTGCGATATTTGAATTGCGCTAGGCGATACGTGAAAGGAGAGGCAGATGCAGTTCGTAAAGATCATCACCACTGCAGACAATGCCATCCGACGCCAGCGCGCAATTTCCCGACGACGATAACAATCGTCTCTGTCCGCATGGGGCGAAATGCCTCAACAGAGTCATTTTGAGGTCGTCGGGTTTTAGCACGACATAGACGCATGTTTCTAGGGCATGTTGTGCCGCAATTTGCTATTTAACCTGATATTGCACGGTTTTTGACCTCAAGGTGACTTGCAACTGACCGATGTTCTAACTAGCTACCAAGGGCGAAAGGAAACAGCCATGAGCAAGGAAAAAGTCGTTCTCGCATATTCCGGTGGTCTTGATACATCCGTATGTGTCAAGTGGCTTCAGGATGAGAAGAATCTCGATGTCGTTTGTGTCTGCGGCAACGTGGGCCAGGAGGAGACCGGCCTGGATGCCAAGAAGCAGAAGGCCCTCGATCTGGGCGTTCTGGATTGCCAGGTGCTCGACCTGCGCGATGAGTTCTCCGATGAGTTCCTGACCAAGGCCATCGCCGCCAACTCCATGTATGAGAACAAGTACCCGCTGCTCTCCGCTCTGTCCCGTCCGCTGCTTGCCAAGAAGCTCGTCGAGGTCGCCCACGAGTTTGGCGCCACCTATGTCGCCCACGGCTGCACCGGCAAGGGTAACGACCAGGTCCGTTTTGAGGCTGCCGTCAAGGCCCTCGACCCCGAGCTCAAGGTTATCGCCCCGGTTCGCGAGTGGGATCTGAAGTGCCGTCCGGACGAGGTCGCCTATGCCCACGCCCACAACGTGCCGGTTCCCGAGGGTGCCAACGACAACCCCTATTCCATCGATGACAACCTTTGGGGTCGCGCCATCGAGTGCGGTCACCTGGAGGATCCCTGGAACGAGCCGCTCGACGACGCCTGGGTTATGACCAAGAACCCTGAGGACACGCCCGATACCCCGACCTACACCGAGATTGAGTTTGAGGCCGGCAAGCCCGTTGCCGTCGACGGCAAGAAGATGAAGCTCTCCGAGATCGTCATCGCCCTCAACAAGATCTCCGGCGATAACGGCTTTGGCCGTCTCGACCTGGTCGAGGATCGTCTGGTGGGCCTTAAGAGCCGCGAGTGCTACGAGGTTCCCGGCGCCCTGACGCTCATCACCGCCCACAAGGCGCTCGAGGATATCTGCGTCGAGGGCGACCTGCTCAAGACCAAGATCAAGCTCGAGCAGGATTGGGCCACCGCCGTGTACAACGGCCAGTGGTACAGCCCGCTCAAGAACGCGCTCGACGCCTTTATGGCCGACACCCAGAAGTTCGTGACCGGCACCGTCCGTCTGAAGTTCTTTAAGGGCAACTGCCATGTCGTCGGCCGCAAGAGCCCGTTCAGCCTCTATGACTACGGTCTGGCTACCTACGACCGCGACACTACGTTTGACGAGAAGGCCAGCGCCGGCTTTATCGAGATTGACACGCTGTCGCTCAAGACGTGGGCTAAGGTCCAGGGCCCCAGCTCCGCTGCCGCCCAGGCGTAAGGCTTCTTTCCTTCCCTTGGTATCCGCGCGGCCCATCCGCGTGATACATAACGGGCGCATGGGGTCCCTACCTTTCGTTATGCTTGCTGACACTTCTTAACATCGGTGGCCCCTACGTTCCGCCCGCATATATGATGCCGCGTCTGCGGCTGAGTCCGAGCCCCGCCGGGGTTGTCCGGCGGGGCTCTTGCTATCAATTTGACGGCCCTGCGCCTCTTTATATCTGAGGAGTACCTACTATGTTTGATGCTATTGCACACGCTCTGCTTTCTTTTGCGCCCGAGCTCGATTCCGCCAAGGTCGAGGAAGTTCCCATGAGCCTGAAGGCTTGGATCGACGGCTCGCAGGGTAATCTCAGGAGGGAGTCGCTGGGTGCCAAGTGCATGGTGCGTCACTTCTTTGCTAATTAGGTTGCCAGTCCCGCGTGCGGCGTGGGTGTGTGCAAAACTAGCTGTTGGTAAATCGTTTTAACCGCGCCTCGTAGTTCGCTGACGTTGGTGCGCTGGTATTTGATGAAAGGGGACGGTCCCATGGCTCTTTGGGGTGGTCGTTTTGAGGCGGGCGTGGCCGAGGTCACGCAGGAGTTCGGTGCGTCGCTGCCGGTCGACAAGCATCTCTATAAGCAGGATATCGCCGGTTCCAAGGCACACGCCAAGATGCTGGCCGCACAGGGCATCATCAGCGTTGAGGATGAGCAAGCGATTGCCGAGGGCCTGACCGGAATCGAGCAGGACATCGATGCCGGCAACTTTACCTTCGACATCAACGACGAGGACATCCATATGTCCATCGAGAGTGAGCTGACGCGCCGCATCGGCGAGGCTGGCAAGCGCCTGCACACCGGCCGTTCGCGCAACGACCAGGTGGCGACCGATACGCGCTTGGGCGTCAAGGCGTTGGCAAAGGAGCTCATGGAGGCCAACCTGCAGCTGCGTCACGTGCTGGTGGATGCGGCCAAGAAGTATGACAAGGTCATTCTGCCGGGCTATACGCACATGCAGCATGCTCAGCCTGTGCTGCTCTCGCACCATCTGCTTGCCTATTCCTGGATGTTCGCCCGCGATTTTACGCGCCTGAAGGCCGCCTTTGATGCTGCCGACAACTGCCCGTTGGGCGCTGCCGCGCTCGCTGGTACTAGCTATCCGCTCGATCGCCAGATGACGGCTGCCGAGCTTGGTTTTGCGGGCGTGATCCCCAACTCGCTCGATGCTGTTTCGGACCGCGATTTCCTGCTCGACCTGCACTATGCCGGCTCCGTCATGGCCATGCACCTCTCGCGCCTTTCCGAGGAGATCGTGTTGTGGTCGAGCTCCGAGTTCGGTTTCATCACGCTGTCTGACTCGTACTCCACCGGCTCTTCCATTATGCCGCAGAAGAAGAACCCCGATTTCGCCGAACTCATCCGTGGCAAGAGCGGCCGCGTGTACGGCAACCTGGTCCAGCTGCTGGTGACCATGAAGGGCCTGCCGCTGGCCTACAACAAGGACCTGCAGGAGGATAAGGAGGGCGCTCTCGACACGGCCCACACGCTTATGCAGTGCCTGTCCGTTATGGCCGGTATGATCTCGACCTGGACCGTCAACGAGGATGCCATGGCGCGCGAGTGCGGCGTGGGTCACCTGGCCGCCACCGACGTTGCCGACTACCTGGCTAAGCGCGGCCTGCCGTTCCGCGAGGCGCACGCCGTGGTGGGCCACCTGGTCCTGATGTGTGAGAAGCGCGGTTGCAACCTTGAGGATTTGCCGTTTGAGGTCTTCCAGGAGGCAAGCCCGCTCTTTGAGCACGATATTACCGAGGCGCTCGATATTCCTTCGATCGTTGCCGCGCGTACGACCGAGGGCGGTACCGCGCCTGCTGCCGTTGCCGTGCAGCTGGAGTGCGCCGAGGCGCAGCTTTCGGCCGACGAGGGTGCGTTTGGTTCGCTGACCAAGGTCGTCGAGATGGGTCATGGGGCAAACTAACGCTACCGCGGCGCTTACCTCACTTGTCATATTTTGCTTTTACGGGCGTCCTCTACGGCGGGCGTCCGTTTTGTTATGGAGAGGGGGCTTGTCGAGAACTTTTGTAAGACCTTTGCGCAGGTTGTGAAGGGGATACGCTCACGGGCGGCAATCGACCGTCTGTTCTGTTCGTTGCAGTTGGAAGTGGGGCGGATGGTACTCTAGTCGGGCTTCGAAACAGAAGTGACACATATGGAGCGCTTCAATAAATAATAGCGTTTCAATACATGGCTTTTTGTTTTACTGCAGCAAGAACTCTGTTACGATGCAGTCCAGGCGGGTGCCGGAATGGGACTTGGGCACGCGCGAACCTACTTGAAAGGCTACCTTATGGCTATCGAGAAGACCTTCATCATGATTAAGCCCGACGCCGTGCGCGATCGCAAGATTGGCGAGATTGTTGCTCGCATCGAGCGCAGCGGCCTTGTCATCGAGCGCATGGAGATGACCACGCTTGACCGTGCCACTGTCGAGGAGCACTATGCCCACCTAGCAGATAAGCCCTTCTTTGGCGGTCTTTGCGACTTTATGACGAGCGGCCCGGTCGTCAAGATGGTTGTTTCCGGCCTTTCCGCCGTCTCCAAGATGCGCACCCTTATGGGCGCTACCAACCCGCTTGATGCCGCCCCCGGCACCATCCGCGGCGACTTTGCCGTCGATGTTAACGCCAACGTGATCCATGGCTCCGATTGCCTGGAGAACGCTGAGATCGAGATCAAGCGTTTCTTTGGCTAAACCAGCTTTGACTCCTTAAAGCTGTTAGCGTGTGGCTTGGGCGCCGCGGAACTCCATCCGCGGCGCCCTTTTTATGTCTAAAACTACAAAGGGGTCCGCTCGGATGTGTGTTCCGAGCGGACCCCTTGTCGTTGGTGGGTGGCATTGTGTGCCTTAAGCCTCGTCGACGACCTTGAGGCCGCGGGTCTGGTCAATCTCGTTGAGGAGATTGACGCGACGCTCATGACGGCCGCCCTCAAACTCGGCGTCGAGCCACTCGTCGACGATCATCTTGGCGAGCTCGGAGCCTACGACGCGAGCGCCAAAAGCGAGCACGTTGGTGTTGTTGTGCATGCGGGAGAGCTTGGCGCTGAAAGGCTCGGAGCATACGACGGCGCGCACGCCCTCGACCTTGTTGGCGGCCAGGCTGATGCCGACGCCGGTACCGCAGATCAGGATGCCCAGGTCGACGTCGCCGTTGGCAACGGCCTTGCCCACCTTGTAGCCGGCGATGGGGTAGTCGAAGCTCTCGGAGGTGTCGGTGCCAAAGTTCACGACCTCACAACCGCGCTCCTTCAGGTGCTCGGAAATGATGTTCTTGAGCTCGACGGCGGCGTGGTCGTTACCGATACCGATCTTCATGGATGGTTCCTCTCTGGTCCGTGCGGCGGAATTGCTAAAGGTTTTACCGCGTTCGACTGCATGATAGCGCGTCTTTTGCGCAAACGCTCGAGCGTTTTTTGGTCAAACGCTTTATCGATGTTGAACATCAGTTCATCACGAAATTTGCCATCAGGTTGTCCCGAGCAGCCGTCTGCCGGAATCCGGGTTGCGGTTTTTGGGACCTTGGTATCAAATGAAGACGATGAATATGTATAAGAAGTAACTCGTTATGTATATAGGAGGCGCCAATGCCCACCGATTCCATCCGCGATGCTGCGTTCTGTGACGTTTTAAACCGCGAGCTTGTTTGCGCGCTTGGCTGCACTGAGCCTATTGCCGTTGCCTATGCGGCAGCGCTTGCGAGCCAGACGCTCGGCTGCGAACCAGAGCATATGGACGTTGCCTGTTCGGGCAATATTATCAAGAACGTCAAGAGCGTGACTGTGCCCAACTCGGGCGGCATGCACGGTATTGAGGCCGCAGCGGTGCTGGGCGCTGTGGGCGGCGACGCCAAGAGTGCGCTCGAGGTGCTCGAGAGGGTTGACGATGAAGACCGCGCTCGCGTGTCCGAGCTGCTTGCCGATGCTGACTACTGCGATGTGTCGCTTGCCGAGGGCGTGCCCAATCTGTATATCAAGGTGACTGCCACGGCCGGGGGCCACACCGCGGTCGTCGAGATCACCGACCACCACACCAATGTGACGTGTCATACGCTCGACGGGATTCCGGTGTGTGGCAAGTCGGCAGGGGAGTGCGCCGTCTGCGCCGAGCGCGTGGTTGCTGAGCGCGCTGCCGATAGCGCCGATACGCCCATGAGCATCGAGTCCATCATCGACTTTATCCAGGACGGCGATATTGAGGGCGCTCGAGCCGCCGTTGAGCGTCAGATTGAGCTGAATGGCGCCATTAGCGCCGAGGGCCTGGCACACGCTTGGGGCGCCGAGGTCGGCCGCACCTTGCTGGGCGCTCGCGCCGACGACGTCGCTTGTCGCGCCCGTGCCCGTGCGGCCGCCGGATCCGACGCCCGCATGAACGGCTGTGCCTTGCCGGTCGCTATTGTGTGCGGCTCGGGCAACCAGGGCATTACCTGTGCGCTGCCCGTTATGGAGTATGCCGAGTACCTACGCTGCGACCACGAGCGCCTGGTGCGCGCCGTGATGCTGTCCGACCTGATCGCCGTGCATATTAAGAGCTATATTGGCGCGCTTTCGGCGTTTTGTGGTGCTATTTGTGCTGCGTGCGGCGCCGGCGCTGCCATTACGTGGTTGTGCGGAGGCACGCGCGAGCAGATTGGCGCGACGGTCTCCAACACGCTCGGTAACGTGGGCGGCATCGTGTGCGACGGCGCCAAGGCGAGTTGCGCTGCCAAGATTTCAGCGGCCGTGGACGCTGCGATTCTGGGTCACGATATGGCCATGCAGGGCCGCGGCTTCCGCGCCGGTGAGGGCCTGATCCAGGACACCGTCGAGCAGACGATCGCCAGTATGGGCTACGTTGGCCGCGTGGGCATGAAGGACACCGACGTCGAGATCCTCAACATCATGATCGGAAAAACCCAAGTTTGTTAGTTACTTAGTTACGCGGGTTTTCCAACCCGCGTAACCAGTTGACGCTGCACCTGAGGTTCCGCCGTTCTGCCGAACGGCGGACCAGTTGACGCTGCACCTGAGGTTCCGCCGTTCTGCCGAACGGCGGACCAGTTGACGCTGCAAACCCGCCAGAGCGGCAATCTGCCTTTCAACTTCGGCGACATGATCAAAAGATCAATGCCGCCTCGTTTCAAGGCACCTTGCTCGCTCTGACGGGTTTTCGCTGTCGGTGCCAAAACATCGACGTTGTTTCTGTTGGGGCGAGGAGTGCTATGACAGTTCTTCGGCCACTTGGTGCTCGTAGAAGGCTTCTACCACGGCGTTGAAGTTGCGGGCGAAGTCTTCCATGGTGCCGCGCCAGGTGGCTCGGCTCGGCTTGCCCTGGCCCACGTAGGCGGTTTGAATACCGCAGTCGGGGTTGGGGAAGTCGCGCTTGGGGTCGTTGCCCACCATAAGCACCTCGTGCGGCTCAAGACCCATAACCTGCAGCTGCTCAAGATAATAGGTGGCATCGGGTTTGCAACGAGTGGCGTTGCCCATGTGCGTGACGAGCTCAAAGGGCACGTCAGTCAGCTCACCCCAGCCCATGCGGCACTCGATGACGCCCTGGGGAAAGCTGGGGTTGGTGAAGAGCGCGCAGCGCAGTCCCGCGTCCTGCACGGCCTGGAGCGCGGCGTGCGCGCCGGGCATGGCCTTCGCGTTGATCGTGTCGTCGTTCTTGTACGGCAGCACCTCGCGCTCATAATAGGTAAATGCCTCGTAGATGGTGGGGTCCGAGAGGCAGATACCGCATCGGCGCTTGACTTCTTCCTGGTAAAACGCAAGGTTGGTGCGATTGTCCGTGCCGCTGCGTCGGTTGGCGTTGAGGTCGACCAGAATGGTGCCGAGGCGTGCCATCGTACCGCCACGGCTGCGACGTCCGATATCCGCGAGCATCGACGAGACATCCTTAAAATAGCGAAGGATGAACGCATTGAGGTTGATGCTAAGAAGCGTTTCGTCCATATCGAAAACGACAGCTTTGAGCACGCGAGCACCTTTCTCATAAATTCGATCTAGAATCGTTGGCTCCGGATACTTTACCCCAAAGCCAACTTGCTCACTGCTTATCGTCAAGTTGTGGAGACAGCAGTTCATAAGATTACGAAAAAGTCTCCACACGCGTAAAAAATCGCAGTTCACGCTTGAAATCGAACTCATTTCCCCGTAACCTATACGAACGTGATTGCATAAGCATCACATTAGTATCTGTCGGCTCCCGAGTGTTCCTAAACGTTGTGTGCTTGTCGCACCCTTCTGTAGGTCCTAGCAATCGGGGCCCCGTAGTTCGAAAGGGGTCCACCTTTGAGTGAGATTCAGAACTCGTCCATTTTCTCTCTTGACGATGTCAACGAGGAGGAGATGAACAACCTCATCGACGGTACGATTACCGACTTTGATGAGGGCGATCTCGTTAACGGCACTGTCGTTAAGATCGAGCATGACGAGGTGCTCGTTGACATCGGATTCAAGTCCGAGGGCGTTATCCCGGTCCGCGAGCTGTCCATCCGCAAGGACGCTAACCCTGCAGACATCGTTGCACTCGGTGATCCCATCGAGGCTCTGGTTCTCCAGAAGGAGGACAAGGACGGTCGTCTGGTCCTGTCCAAGAAGCGTGCCGAGTACGAGCGTGCTTGGAACCGCATCGAGGAGAAGTTCAACTCCGGCGAGAACGTCGAGGGCGAGGTTATCGAGGTTGTCAAGGGCGGCCTGATCCTCGACATCGGCCTGCGTGGCTTCCTGCCCGCTTCCCTCGTCGACCTCCGTCGTGTCAAGGACCTCACCTCCTACATGGGCACCCGCATCGAGGCCCGCGTCATCGAGATGGACCGCAACCGCAACAACGTTGTCCTCTCCCGTCGCGTCGTGCTCGAGGAGTCCCGTAAGGCCGAGCGCTCCGAGATTCTGTCCAAGCTCAAGTCCGGCATGCGTCTCCAGGGCACCGTTTCCTCCATCGTCGACTTCGGCGCCTTCGTCGACCTCGGCGGTATCGACGGCCTCATCCACATCTCCGAGCTTTCCTGGAACCACGTCAACCATCCTTCCGAGGTTGTCAAGGTCGGCCAGGAGGTCGAGGTCGAGGTTCTCGACGTCGATCTCAACCGCGAGCGCATCTCCCTCGGTCTCAAGCAGACCACCGAGGATCCGTGGCGTGCACTGGTCAAGAAGTACCCCGTCGGCGCTATCGTCGAGGGCACTGTGACCAAGCTTGTCCCGTTCGGCGCTTTCGTCGACCTGGGCGAGGGCATCGAGGGCCTGGTGCACATCTCCGAGATGGCCAACAAGCACGTCGATCAGCCTTCTCAGGTCACCCACGTGGGCGACAAGGTTCAGGTCAAGGTCATGGAGATCGACCTCGACCGTCGTCGTATCTCCCTGTCCATGAAGTCCGCTGCTGAGACTCTGGGCGTCGAGATCGAGGTCACCCCGCTGCCTTCCGAGAAGAAGGACGATGAGACCGACGCCGAGTAAATCGGTTTGACGATCACTTGTTTTAAGGGATCCGTCCGTAATGGGCGGGTCCCTTTTTGTTTGCGATTGAGACGGCAGACTGTCGTCAACGTTTTTCGTTTGCTATTGCGTTGTCGCGGTATGAAAAAACGCCGACATCCCGCCTCGGGGAGGAGGCGGGAACGCACCGAGTAGACGGAGGGGTGCGGAGCGCGGTCGCGTCTCGACTGACGACGTTGCCCATCGACGGGACTATTGTAACGCATGGGCGGTTCTTGGTTTATCGTGTCGAGCGCTTGTGTTGTGTCGTTATGCCTGGCGGCGGTGTGCTACACTCTTGCACTGCTGAGTGGGCCAGACGGTCGCGCGATGTACTGCTTGCGGTACGCGTGAGGAAAGTCCGGGCTCCAGAGGGCGGGATGCCGGCTAACGGCCGGGCGGAGTGATCCGACGGAAAGCGCCGCAGAAAAGAAGACTCCCACCTGCGCCGCAAGGCGTAAAGGGAAAAGCTGAAACGGTGGTGTAAGAGACCACCAGCGTCGTGGCAACACGGCGGCTTGGCAAGCCCCATCCGGAGCAAGCGCGAATAGGAACGCTATGGGCCGGCCCGGTCCGCGTTCGGGTAGCGTGCGTGGAACTGCACGGTAACGTGCAGACAAGATAAATGACCGTTCACGACAGAACCCGGCTTATCGGCCCACTCAGCTTTCTTGTTGACGCTGCGACGGCGTCAGCTGGCTGATTTGGCGCTCATTCGTCGGTCGCCGCCATAAGGCGTGCTCCCTCCTCTTTCGGGCCAAATCGACTCAGCTGACGCCGTCTCGCTGTTTTTGCCTGCTCTTCGGCGTTTCCGTTCTATTTAGGCGGTCAACCGAAACTGCCATTGCCGTATTATTGAGGCTGTTTGTTGCTTTGCTTGTGTTTGAGGGGCTTTGTTGGACAGCTATTTTACTTTGCAATCGAATATTGAGGCTAAGGGCGAGTTTGTCGACCGCAAGAGTCGCTTTATTGCCCAGCTGGTCCATGTTGAGTCCGAGGACGAGGCGAATGCCTTTATCGAAATGGTTCGCAAACGCCATTATGATGCTCGCCATAATGTGCCCGCGTGGATTTTGGTTGACGGGCGCGAGCGTCAGAGCGATGACGGCGAGCCGAGCCGTACGAGCGGCATGCCCACGCTCGAGGTGCTTCGCGGTGCGGGGCTCAAAAACGTGTGCTGTGTGGTCACGCGCTATTTTGGCGGCACGTTGTTGGGGCCCGGCGGCCTGGTACGTGCCTATACAGCGGCGACGCAGGCGGCGGTTGCGGCGGCGCAGGAAGCCGGGCAGATCGTTGAGATGACGAGCGTTGTGCCCGTTGACGTGCATGTGGCTTATCCGCAGTATGAGCAGGTGCTTCGTCTGGCGCAGGACTCGGGCGCCAAGGTTTCGGGCACCGATTACGCGGACGCCGTGACGATTCATTTGGTGTTTAAAGCGGGGGAGCAGGAGCCGTTTTGCGCAAAGATGCGCGAGCTTATGGCTGGCCGCGAGGATATTGAGGCCAGCGCCCCCGAGTTTGCCGAGTTTTAACGGCGACGGCCGGCGTGCTATGGGGTGTCCCGGGTGCGCCGGCTGTCGTTTTTTCTGTTGCCGTTATTTACTCGGCGAGCTGCTTCAGCACATCGCAGGCGATCTCGACGGCGTCATCGATGCAGCCGGGACAGCTGCGGAGCGGGCCCTGGTCCGAGCCGATGCCCTTGAGCGTGCCGCAGATGGTCGTCGTGTTCTTCTCGCCAAAACGCTTAGCGATCTCGCGTGAGAGCTTGTAGGTCTGCCCCTTGGTCTTGGGGTTCTCCATGCCATCGCTCGTCACAAAGCCCATGATGGCCACGGCGCCCGAGATGGCACCGCAGGTCTCGGTCATGCCGCCCATGCCGGCGCCGAAGCCCTCGGTGAGGGTAAACGCGGTCTCGGGGTCGAGTCCTACGGCGGGCGCGAGCGTGCAGGCGACGGCCTGCGCGCAGTTGAAGCCGCGAGCGTGGTATTCGGCAGCATGGGCCTGACAGCGGGCGGTTTCGAGCTGGGTGGTATCGATTTGTTTCATGAGCCTCTCCTTGATTGCGATGTACCCGCCTATGGTACCCTTGCCGGCGCTTTTGCTCGTCGAGACCCCAACGCATATCTCATTGTTTTTGCTATCGAACACTTTCCTAAGATGTGAGACAAGCAAACCCGATGATTATGTCCCATAACCTACTTGAGGGATGGGTTGAGAGGGGTGCGGGGTAGCGGTATCGTGAACCGAATAAAACAAAACCCGAGCAAGGGAGCAAGATATGAGCGAGCAGACTATCGGTACCACGTGTGTTCAGGGCGGTTATCGCCCGGGCGATGCGGAGCCGCGCCAGGTGCCTATCTATCAGTCCACGACGTGGAAGTACGACACGTCCGAGCACATGGGTAAGCTGTTCGATCTGGAGGAGTCGGGCTACTTCTATAGCCGTCTCCAGAACCCCACCTGCGACCTCGTTGCCGCCAAGATCTGTGAGATGGAGGGCGGCACCGCTGCGATGCTCACGAGCTCGGGCATGGCCGCGAACTTCCTCGCGATCTTTAACGTGGCCGGTGCCGGCGACCACGTGGTCGCGAGCTCTGCCATCTATGGCGGTACGTATAACCTGCTCGCCCACACCATGGGACGTATGGGCCTGACCTGCACCTTCGTCGCTCCCGACTGCACCGACGAGGAGCTGGAGGCCGCTTTCCAGCCCAACACCAAGCTCGTCTTTGGCGAGACCATCGCCAATCCCGCCCTCGCCGTCCTCGATATTGAGCGCTTCGCCAAGGCCGCGCACGACCACGGCGTGCCGCTGATGGTCGACAATACCTTCCCGACGCCCGTGATGTGCCGTCCCTTTGAGTGGGGCGCCGACATCGTCACGCACTCCACCACCAAGTACATGGATGGTCATGCGGCCTATCTGGGCGGCGTAATCGTCGACCACGGCCAGTTTGACTGGATGGCCCATGCGGACAAGTTCCCAGGCCTCACCACGCCCGACGAGAGCTATCACGGCGTGACCTATGCCGAGAAGTTTGGCCGTGAGGGCGCCTTTATCACCAAGGCCACTGCGCAGCTTATGCGCGACCTTGGCCCTATGCAGAACCCGCAGGCGGCGTTCTTCCTGAACAGCTCGCTCGAGAGCCTGCATGTCCGCATGCCGCGTCATTGCGAGAATGGCCTGGCCGTCGCCAAGTTCCTGCAGAGCCACCCCAAGGTGCGCTTTGTGAGCTATCCGGGCCTGGAGGGCGACAAGTACTACGACATGGCTCAGAAGTACATGCCCAACGGTACCTGCGGCGTCGTGAGCTTTGGCTTTACCGGTGGTCGTGCGGCGGCCGAGACCTTTATGAAGAGTCTTAAGCTCGCCCAGATTGCCACGCACGTTGCTGATGCGCGCACCTGCTGCCTGCATCCGGCAAACGCCACCCATCGTCAGATGAACGACGAGGAGCTCATCGCCTGCGGCATCTCCGCCGATATGGTTCGCCTGTCGTGCGGCCTGGAGGACACGGCCGATCTGATTGCCGACCTTGAGCAGGCGCTCGAGCAGTGCTAGGCTAGCGTGCGCGCGAGGCGTGGGACGGCTTTTCGGCTGACGACGTCCTCATAGTTCCGATTCCGTAGGCGGGACCCTGATCGCGACCGTTTGTAGGCGATTGGGGTCCCGTTTTTGCGTTGCACGATAGAAAGGATATACATGGAGAAAACTGCCGAGCAGCTGCGCCGCGAACACATTGCCCTGGAGGGCGATACTCACGGCAAGAATAAATGGGCGATTCTGTTCACCGTGCTCGTCATGACATTTATGGCGTGTTTGGATGCGAGCATCGTGACGGTGGCGCTTCCGGTGATGCAAAAGGAGCTGGGTGTGGGTCTCGACCGCATTCAGCTCGTGACCTCGATGTATCTGCTCGCGACGTGCGTCGCCATGCTGCCGTTTGGCCGCTTGGGCGATGTGCGCGGCAAGGTGAATGTGTTCCAGCTTGGTGTGATCGTCTTTACGGGTGGCTCGCTGCTTTGCGGGCTTTCCGCTTCGTTCGAGGTGCTAATCTTGGCGCGTTTCGTGCAGGGCATTGGCTGTGCCGCCGCGATGGCCAACAATATGGGCATCATCACCGAGTCGTTTCCGGCGCGTGAGCGCGGTCGTGCCATGGGCATCCTCGCGACCTTTGTGGCTCTTGGCATGATGTGCGGCCCCGTGCTCGGCGGCGTGCTGGTGGCGAGCTTTCCCTGGGAGAGCATCTTCCTTATCAATCTGCCCGTTGGCGTAATCTCGTTTATCGTGGGACTCTATACGCTGCCGCATGTGAAGCCGGAGGCTGGCGAACGCCCTATGCCGTTGACAGAGGCGGCGCGTCGCTGCTTTGCGAGCTCGGCTTTCACGATTAACCTGGCTTGCATGCTTATCGTGTTCGTGGGTATCGGTGCCTCCGAGTTTGTGCTGCCGTTCTACTTTCAGGATGCACACGGCTTTAGCTCCGATATCTCCGGCCTGTTGTTTTTGGCGATGCCGGTCGTGAATGCCTTTGTGGGCCCGCTTTCGGGCTCGGTGTCCGACCGTGTTGGTTGTGAAGCGCCCACGGCCGTTGGCCTGGGCGTGTACGTGTGCGGTCTCTTTGCGGTGAGCACGCTTGACGAGCACTCTTCCATCTTGATGATCGTGTGCTGCGTCGCGTTTATGTCGTGCGGCACGTCGATCTTCCAGAGTCCCAATAATTCACTGTATATGGGTTCGGCTCCGCGTGAGGCGCTTGGCTTTGCGGGCAGCTTGGGCAGCTTGGCGCGCTATGCGGGCATAGCACTGGGTATTACGGCGGCGTCGCGCATCCTGTATGGACAGACGAGCGCGGCGATGGGCAAGACGGTCACGAGCTATGTGGCGGGCCGTCCGGATGTGTTCCTCTTTGGTTTTCGTTCGGTGTTCTACGTGCTGATGGCCGTTGCTACTGTGGGCTTTGCGCTCACATTGGTACGTTTGGCGAGGACGCGCGCCCGGCATTAGCGTTTCGGGAGAGCGTCTGCCACGAAACACGCCCACCATCTACTACGTTTGACCGCGCGGCCCCAACCATAGCGCAATTGGTAAAAACAAAAGCGCAGGTAGAGAGCCTGCCGGTTTTTGAAAATCGGGGGTATGGACGTGGGTGTCGGGTAAAACGTAGTAAATGGGCCGATTTCGTGGCGAGCATCGCCGAATGATCCCCCGGGGACGGAGGAAAAGGGCTCATAAAGGTAGTCAAAAGAGCCCCGTCCCAAATTGACTTGTCTTGCGGCTTTATGGTGCGATAGGGCTTGTGGGGCGGGCGGGGGTCGGTCCGTGGTAGACTATCGTGCAACGTTTGTTCATCGCGCGGAATCATTGCCGCGAGAAAGGGTTGCGCCATGCAGGAGCTTGAGGATCGTATTCGCCGTGACGGCATCGTAAAGGCCGGTAACGTCCTTAAGGTTGATGCCTTCCTCAACCACCAGTGCGACGTTGAGCTGTTCGACCACATGGGCGCCGAGTGGGCCCGTCTGTTCGAGGGCGTCGAGATCAACAAGATCCTGACCATCGAGGCTTCGGGCATTGGCATGGCCTGCATCGCGGCCCAGCATTTTGGCGGCGTGCCGGTAGTCTTTGCCAAGAAGGCCCAGTCCATCAACCTCGACGGCGAGCAGTATGCCACGACCATCTATTCCTTCACCAAGCAGAAGGAGTATCCGGTTATCGTGGGCAAGCGCTTCCTGTCCGAGGGCGACAAGGTCCTGATCATCGACGACTTCCTGGCCAACGGCTGCGCGCTCGAGGGTCTCATCAAGATCTGCGAGGCTGCGGGCGCCAAGGTTGCCGGCATCGGCATCGCCGTGGAGAAGGGCTTCCAGGGCGGCGGCGATAAGCTCCGCGAGCGTGGTTTCCGCGTTGAGAGCCTGGCCCGTATCGCCGATATGGACTGCGAGAATGGCGAGATCACCTTCGCCTAGGCGCGCGGCACATACGATTTGCGTGCGATGTGACAAAGGGACTGTCCCTTTGTCACATTTTTTGTTTGAGGGGAGGTGTTGGTATGGACGAGAACAAGATGGGCTGGCGCGAGTATGCGCACTTTGCCGAGATGTCGGCCGAGGAGTTGGCACGCGACTGCGAAGTGCAGGTGTTTCGCGCGACGGGTCCGGGCGGCCAGGGTGTGAACACGACGGACTCGGCGGTGCGTATGAAGCATGTGCCTACGGGGATCGTCGTGACGGCGCGCGAGAGCCGTAGCCAGTTTCAGAATCGTGCGAGCTGTCTGCGCAAACTGCGGGCGGAGCTAGAGCGTCGTGGTCGTCCGCCGCGTCGTCGCGTGAAGACCAAAGTGCCACAGCGATCGCGCCAGCGCAGGCTCAACGACAAGCACTTCAATGCCATCAAAAAGGCCAACCGCCGTAAACCCGCCAGTGACGAATAGTCCCCTCATAAGTTGCGGTGAAATAGGGATTGTTTGGGCTGCCAGAGCCGCAAAACAGTCCCTATTTCACCGCAACTTAGATGGAACTAGCGGGCGGGGCGCCAGACTTGGAGGGCGCCGGCGAGGGCGTCCACTTCGATACGCGTGGCGACGATGGGCTCGCCGTCGGCTTGGATGGGGTAGTCGGGTTCCTCGAAGGTGAGTTCGGCATGGCGGCAGCGGCGCATGCGCACCGGCGGCAGCTTGGTGTGATGGCCGTCTTTGGCCGAAAGGAACATGGGCAGGGCGACCGCGCGGGGCACGGGGCCGCAGGCGTAGCAAACGTCGAGCACATCGTCGCAGGGGTCGGCATCGGGGCAGATGCGATAGCCCGAGCCATAGGTGGGGCCCAGCTGAATCGCCATGATAATCGCCCGCACGCGCTCGGCTGGCGCGCCGTCAAAGCTGACCGTCATGGGGTAGTTGCGATAGCGCAGCCCAAACTGCTCCAGGCCCGAAAGGGTATAGAGCGGAGCGCCGGTGAGCCCCGTCTTCTTGCGTAGCTCGGTGGTGCCTAGGCCGATGGCGGCGTCAATGCCGACGGAGAGTGTCTGGTCGTAATACTCGACGGCCGCCTCGCCGCTGCCGCTTGCGGGGTTCCATGAGCGAATGTGCCCGATGTCCTGACGCTGCAGCTCGCAGGTGAGCAGGGCACCAAAGTCTTTACCGGAGAAATCGTCGATGCCGAGCGTCTGGGCAAAATCGTTGCCGGAGCCTACAGGCAGGACGGCAAGCGCCGGTCGGGCTGACTCTTCTTGCGTCATCAAGCCATTGACGACCTCGTGGATCACACCGTCGCCGCCGAGTGCGATAACCGTGCGGTAGCCCTGGGCCTGCGCGGCAAGTTCTTTGGCGTGCCCCATGCGCTCGGTCAGCACCAGGTCAAACTGGGATGAGCGCGCGGTCATGTCCAAAAAGCGCTGCAGGCGCTCGGCAACTTCGCGTGCCGCGCCCGACTGGGCGGCGGGGTTGGCGATGATGAGCGTGCGACCAAAATCTGTTGCGTGCATGTGGCGACTCCCGGCGTATGGCGTGACGGTGCGGTCGCGCTCGGGTTACGTTGCTCCGATTGTGACCGCACGGCGTTTACTGCACCTACTCTATCAGGTCGTTGTGGCGCTCGATAGCCTCTGCCACCGTGCCGCCCTCATCCACAATGAGCGAACGGCGCTTGGGCGAGATAATGCGCTGGGCAGGATATACGCCGCGGTGCCCGCCGGCAAGATAGCTGATAAACGCAACGATGACAAAGAACCCGGCTGCCGTGCCGTGAAACAGGTCGATGGCCATCATGCAGGTGGTGATGGGCACGTTGAGGCCGGCGCAGAACACGCCGAGCATGCCGAGGGCCGCCAGAAAGCTGGGGTCGATGCCGGCGAGGCAGCCGATCCAGCCGCCAAGCGCAGCTCCGATGCCAAACAACGGTGTGACCTCGCCGCCTTGGAAGCCGGCGCCCAGGGTGAGCGCCGTCACGACCAACTTGATGGCGGCGTCGGTGAGGGTCGTGTTGCCGGCGAAACCGGCACCCGAGAGCCAGGTGGCAAGGCCGGCGTATTTCCAGGCATCGAGCAGCGCGTAGGCCGCGAGCACCACGAGTGCGCCTACGAGCGCGCGGACAAGGTAGTTGGTGATAAAGCGGCCGTACAGGTTCTTGACGGTGCGAACCGACCAAGCAAAGAGGCGTGCCGTCAGTCCAAAGATAATGGCGCTGACGACGACGATGGCGACCGTTCGGGGCGTCATATCGGGGACGCTGGCGATGACGTTCGTTTCGTACTCGGTGCCCAGGGCAAGCGACGTAAAGTAGCCGGTAAACGAGGCGACGAGGCAGTAGATGCCGGCGGTGTAGTCGATCTTGCCGATAAAGCACATCTCCATGCCAAAGAACGCTCCGGCAAGGGGCGAGCCGAACACGGCGCCAAAGGCGGACGAGATACCGGCGAGCATAAGATCGTGATGGTCGTGCTTTTTAAGATGGGCGAGGTTCGAGATGTTGCTGGCGATAGTGCCGCCGATCTGCACCGCCGCGCCCTCGCGGCCTGCCGAGCCGCCGGTGAGGTGCGTGAGCGTGGAGCAGACGAAGGTAAGGACTGCCATGCGTGCATGGATGAGGCGGGTGCCCAGGGCGGAATCGATGACCAGGTTGTTACCGCGTTTGGCGGCAAGGCCGTGGTTCTTGTAGACCCATGCGGTAGCCACGCCCACGACGGGAAGTAGGGCGTAGATCCACGCATGGTGCTCGCGATAATCGGTCGCGATGTTCAGCGAGGCCAAAAATGCCCAAGCGGCAACGCCCATGGCGAGCGAGACGATTACGACGAGCGCGAGCAGCTTGGCGCTCGCGAGCAGGTTGCGGGCGTTGCGGCGCGTGTCGGCAGCCAGGAGATGCTCGGAGCGGGTGAGTTGTTGCCTGCCGGCCATAATGACGTCATTCAGGGAGAAGAAGCCCCCCTCATCGAGTGACAGGGAGTTGTCTTGCTCTTCGCTTTCGCTGTCTGATGTGTCGGTAAAAGCCATGGTGTCCTCTTCTTTGGTTGCAACGCAAGCATTATAAAACGCGGCAAACGCAACGAGCCGGTGGGCCGGTTTCGATTCTGTTTCTCTGCCTGCAACCGACAGGCGTATTCGTGGGCACAGACCGTGTCGCGGTCGAGCAGTGGGGGATTATACTGAGACAAACATAAAGAATCGGCGACGCTCTTGCGCGCCGCGTCATGTTAGAGGTGTATATGGCAGAGAAGCTCATTCCTTTGGAGGACGCGCAGGCGATTGTCCTTTCGCACGTGGCCCCGACCGATCTCAGCGAGATTCCCGTGTGGCAGGCAGCCGGTCTTCCCTTGGCCGAGGATGCTGTGGCCGATATCGATATCTCGCCATTTGCCAACAGCGCTATGGACGGATATGCCGTGCGTACGGCCGACCTTGCCACGGCGTCAATCGATACGCCGGTGACGCTTTCCGTTGTTGGCCACGAGGCGGCGGGCCATGTGTTTGAGGGCACGATTGGCGCGGGCGAGACGGTCCGTATCATGACGGGCGCGCCGGTTCCCGAGGGCGCCGACGCCGTGGTGAAGTACGAGATCGTCGAGGTGCTCGACGGCGATGGCAACGAGGGCTCGCACGTCCGCTTCTCGGCGCCGGCTAAGGTGGGGGAGAACGTTCGCTCTGCCGCCGAGGAGGCCCATGCCGGCGACGTCGTGATGCACGCTGGCGAGGTCGTGGCCCCGGCAGGTGCGGGCCTGCTGGCAAGCGCCGGGTACGCGAGCGTGAAGGTGCACGCCGCACCGCGCGTGGGCATCATCTCGCTGGGCACGGAGCTGGTTGCTCCAAGCGAGCTTCCGGCGCGTGGTCAGATTCGCGATTCCAACTCCTCGGCGCTGATGGCCGAGGCACTCGATGCCGGTGCCGAGCCCGTGTTCTATGGCATCGCGCCCGATGATGAGCAGGCGATATCCGAGCTTGTGCATCGCGCCGTACGGGAATGTGACTTTGTCATCACGAGCGGTGGTGCCTCGGCGGGCGACTACGACTACGTGACGGCGCTGGTCAAGCGCGAGGGGGAGGTCCTGTTCGATCGCATCTCGATGCGCCCGGGTAAGGCCATTACGTTTGGCCTGCTCGGCGGGAAGCCGTACTTGGGGCTTTCGGGCAATCCGGCTGCGGCGTATGTGGGCTTCGAGATGCTCGCGCGCCCGGCGATTCGCAAGATGCGTGGCTTTGCCGAGGGCGCGCGTCCCGTGCAGCGAGCAGTTCTTACCCACGGTGTGAGAAAGCGCCAGGACCGTCGCTTCTACGACCGCGCCGTGGTCGCGCGTGATGCCGAGACCGGCGAGCTTATGGTGACCGAGGCTAAAACGCAAAATTCGGCGCTGCTGGGAACCATGCAGCGGGCAAACTGCCTGCTGCGTATTAACGAGGGGCCATGTGAGCTTGCGGCGGGCGATGTCGTGGACGTTGTCCGCGTCGACCTGCCCGAGGGAACGGTGTTGTAGGGGGAAGACTATGGAGTTGAAGATATCGATCGTGACGTGTTCGGACACACGCGATCTTACGCAGGACGAGGCCGGGGCTGCGCTTGAGGAGCTTATCGAGGCGCAGGGCTGGACGGTCGCCTCACACGTGGTCGTGCGCGATGACATCGATGAGATCGGCGCCGCCATCGTGGATGCCGCCGACGAGCACCACGCCAACGTCGTGATCACCTGCGGCGGCACGGGGCTTTCGATGCGCGATGTGACGCCCGAGGCGACGCGCGCCGTCAGCGACCGCGATGTGCCGGGCATTGCCGAGGCGATTCGTGCTTACTCGATGACCAAGACGCGCCGTGCCATGCTCTCGCGTGCGGTGTGTATGCAGCGCGGTCATACACTTGTCGTAAACTTTCCCGGTTCCACCAAGGCGGCTCGCGAAAGTTGGGAGGCAATAGCGGACCAGCTGGAGCACGCGGCTCAGATGACAGCGGGTGGGGGGCATGCCAAATAAGCGATTTACCTGCGGCGGAGCGACCTGAACGGTTGCCCCGCCTTTTGTTTTCCGTCGAAGTGACGCCGAGGTGCACGGTGACTTGAAACTATATTCTCAGTCGAGAATAATTTCTCACCATCATTATTCGCGCAGAAGTATAATCTGGTTACAGAATAAAGCCCGCGGTGGGGTGCCCGGGCACAAGGTCCGAAAGGGTTCAATATGTTCGATATGGTTTCTCGCCGCGGTTTCGTTTCGCTTTCTGCCGCAGCTGCTGCCGGTCTTGGCCTTGCCGGCTGCTCGGGTAACAAGGAGTCCGAGTCTGCTGGTTCCGACGCCGGTTCTGTCAAGTCTTCCTCTAAGAAGAAGGCCGTCGAGCTGCAGATTTTCGCCGCCAACTCGCTCGAGAAGGCCCTTCCCGAGGTCCAGGAACTCTACACCGACCAGACCGGCACCACCTTTGCCGACACGCAGTTCAAGGCCTCTGGCGACCTCGTTGAGCAGATGAAGGCCGGCGCTGCCGTCGACGTGCTCATCACCGCTTCCAAGGGCACCATGGACGATGCCGAGACTGCCGAGCTCGTCGACACCGACACCCGTGAGGACATGTTCGTCAACGACCTCGTGATCATTCGCGCCGAGGGCTCCGGCGCCAAGGTCGAGGCCGTCGCCGACGTCGCGAATCTGGACGGCAAGATCGCCATCGGCGATGCCAAGACCGTTCCGGCCGGCAAGTACGCCAACCAGGCGCTGGCCTCTGTGGGTCTCTACACCGGCACCGAGGGCGACGACGGCGAGTACGTGCCCGAGATCGCCGACAAGGTCGCGCTGGCCGATAAGGTCGGCACCGCTGCCGCCTACGTGTCCACGGGCGACTGCGTGGCAGGTTTTGTCTACAGCTCCGACATCTACCGCTACGACGGCATCGAGGAGGCCTTCGTGTGCCCCGAGGATTCGCACAAGCCCATTGTGTACCCGGGTGCCGTGGCCGAGAGCTCCGAGCATGCCGACGAGGCCAAGGCGTTCATCGACTTCTGCCTGTCTAACAAGAAGGCGCAGAAGATTTGGGCTAAGTACGGCTTTGAGCTATCCGAGTAGTGCAGAAGAGCGCTGCATAACGATATGCTTGAGGGCGGGCGTTCTTGCGATCGCCCGCCCTTTTTAGATTGAAGCGGCGTGCCTGCGCGTCGTTACCCTTTGTTTGAGGAGTCGCCCGTGTCAAGGAAAACGATTCGCCTGCTCGCTGCGCTGGCGGCGGTTCTCTTTGCGTTTACCTCGCTGCCCGGAGTTGCTTGTGCCGAGGCGCTTTTTGCCACTGCCGACGGACGCCAGGCGACCGAGGATTCCGCGCTAATCGATGGCGTCAATTTTGGCCTCAATGCGTTCGAGCGCAATGCCAAGGGCACGGCCCGCTCGTTTGCCGACCAGCCCGAGGGCTATCGTTTTCCCATCTACAAAAAGACGACCCTCGTAACAGTGACCACGCCTACGAGCATCGTGGTGTGGGTCGACGCCCATGCCGCCAAGGAAGCGGGCCTCGATATCGCAAATGCCTCCGACCAAAAGGCGCTCAAGAAGATGCTCGCGGGGCTCGATAAGTCTCACTCCATGGGAGGCGCGCTGCTGGAGGACTCCAAGCTTGAGTGGGTGTTCACCTCGGACAGTGAACTTGTGCAGGACGATTACCGTTACCAGTTTAAGGTGAAGGGCGGCGACGGTGACTACTACACCGTCGTGAACGCCGCGGATGCTGCAAACGCCGGGCTCAATCTGGGTGACGGAGCCCTGTGGAGCGATAACGCCGCCTTGGTGCCGTATGCGAATGTCTCGACGACGGAGCCGTCTTCGCTGGCGGAGCGCGCCGCGACATTTTTTGGCAGTATCGACTACCGCCCGTTTTGGGTGTCCATCAAAACGAGCGGGCTTGCCCTCGTGATCGCGTTTGCGCTGGGCCTGTTTGCCGCGTGGAAGACCATGGGCACCACGAGCCGCGTGAAGGGCCTGCTCGATTCGGTCTTTACCATCCCCATGGTGCTGCCGCCCACGGTCTGCGGCTTTTTGCTGCTTATGCTGTTCGGCCGCTCGACCGGGGTGGGCCAGTGGCTGATTGCGCACGGCATCTCGATTGTCTTTACGTGGCCCGCGGCGGTGATCTCTGCCGTGGTGGTGTCGTTCCCGCTCGTCTATCGTACGGCACTCGGCGCCTTCGAGAGCCTCGACGCGCAGATGCTCGATGCAGCGCGCACGCTGGGCTGGTCCGAGCGACGCATCTTTACCAAGCTCATGATGCCCCTCGGCTGGCCCTCTATTGCCGCCGGCACGGTGCTCGCCTTTGCCCGCGCCATGGGCGAGTTTGGCTGCACGCTGTTCTTCGCGGGCAACTATGCCGGCATTACGCAGACCATTCCCATCGCCATCTACTTTGAGTGGATGGGCGGCAATACGTCGGTGGCGCTCTTTTGGGTCGTCGTCGTGATCGTTTTTAGCTTCTTGGTCATCCTATTCATCAACATGTACACGGCGCATTCGCAAAAGTACCGCGAGCGGGGTCTCTCCCGCGCGGAGCGCAAACAGGCCAAGGAGCTTGTCGGTCAGGGCGATTCGCTCGACCCCGTCGGTGGCGATGCCCTGCGTATCGATCGCGAGGCGTTGGCCGAGCTTATGCGTGACGACGCGGTCGCGAAGGGAGGTCGATAGGCCATGTCGCTCGTTCTGGATATCAAAAAGCGTTATCCCGGCTTTACCCTCGACATTCAGCTGGAAGCCGGCGAGGAGCGGGTGGCGCTGCTTGGCGCCTCCGGATGCGGTAAGAGCTGTACCTTGCGCTGCATCGCCGGCGTGGAGACGCCCGATGAGGGCAAGATCGTCGTCAATGGCGTGACCTTCTTCGACTCTGCCGCGGGCATCAACTTGTCGCCCCAGGAACGCAAGTGCGCCCTGCTGTTCCAAAACTATCAGCTGTTTCCCAATATGACGGTGGCCGATAACGTTTGTGCCGGCGTTGAGGATGCCGGCGACGCCGCAGCGCGCAAAAAGCTTGCCGAACGCTATCTGGGTATCTTTGGCCTGGCCGACTTTGCCGACCGCTATCCCGCGCGACTTTCGGGCGGCCAGCAGCAGCGTGTGGCGCTTGCCCGCATGGTGGCGGCGCACCCGGGCATCTTCATGTTCGACGAGCCCATGAGCGCACTCGATGCGTATCTCAAGAGCGCGCTTGAGCAAAACATGCTCGACCTGTTCGATGTCTGCAACCGCACCGTGCTGTACGTGAGCCACGATATCGATGAGGCATGTCGCCTGTGCGAGCGCATCTGTGTGATGCACAACGGGCATGTGGAGGAGATCGGTTCCGTCGAGGACGTGGTCCGCCAGCCGCAGACCTTAGCCGCGCTGCGCCTGACGGGCTGCAAAAACACGAGCCGCGCGCGCAAGATCGGGCCTCAGGAAGTTGAAGCCCTGGACTGGGGCATGACCTTCAATGTGGGCCGCGAGGTGCCCGATAACGTGGCGTACCTGGGCATCCGCGCGAGCTACTTCCATGTGGACAACCGTGCCGAGCGTGGTCGCAACAGCTACGACCTGCACGTGGCCCGCGTGAGCGATTCGCGTTTTGAGCGCTTGGTGCTGCTGGATGTGCCACGTGCCGACGCACCGACGCGCCTGCAGTGGAAGGTCAACAAGGTGAGTGTGCCTGTCGAGGAGTTGCCGCAGGCGGGGGAGACCCTGCGCATGCATTTTGATGCGAGCAGAATCCATCTGGTTTGCCGGTAGCGCGGTGTGCGGTACGGTCGGGGGATTGGCTTCTCGACCGTCTGACATGCTTACGGGTCGCCGTTCGCCGAATGGATGATGACAAAACCTTATCAATCTGATAATTATTTATCAGACAGCGAGATACTCGCATCCCGATGCTGTCGTACGCGTGTCGGCGGTATTCGTCTGGACGACGACCGTTGATATAGTTACCTTCGACGAGAAAAGGAGGGCGCGCCGATGCCGCAGAAGACATATTCGTGTCGCGTTGCCGCGCGCGCCCTCTATATGGCTCGGAGCCGCATATGAGCAGGTATGTTCACGGCTCCGGGAGAGACGACGCACAGCTAAATCATCAACCGCAAAGCAGGTTCCCCAAAATTCCGGGTTTACGCACGGCCGGGCAATCGCCGCCCGTCGTGCATCTATACCGCTGTTATCCGTTTTTTGGTTCGAGAGGGGAACCGTCATGGCTGAAGAATTCGATTTCCATCCGATGTGGGAGAGTCTCGGCATGAATCTTGCCGACCACGACATGCTGCTGGGCGCCGTGGGCCAGATGTACGGGGACATGTTCCTGACGCAGAACAACCGTCCCAAGTCCACGTCCTACCTGGATTTTGTCGCCACCAACATTCATAGCGGTCGTATTAAGGAGATGCTCGACAAGAAGGAGGCCGGCGAGGCCACCAAGATCGTCGGCTCGTTCTGCGTCTATGTGCCCGAGGAAATCGTGCTTGCGTGCGATGGTATTCCCGTGGGCCTGTGCTCTGGTGCCGACTGGGCAACGGACAAGGTTGAGGAGCATCTGCCGCGCAACACCTGTCCGCTCATTAAGAGCTTTGCTGGCTTTAAGCTGGGCGAGGTCTGCCCCTACATCGAGTCGAGCGACCTGGTAGTCGGCGAGAACACTTGCGACGGCAAGAAGAAGGCCTATGAGTTCTTTGCCACGCAAAAGAACATGTACGTCATGGATATCCCCAACGTGCACGACGAGTCGACGCTCGTGACCTGGAAGGCCGAGGTCAAAAAGCTCGCTGCCAAGATCGAGGAAGAGTGCGCCGTCAAGATCACGCCCGAGCGCCTGAAGGCTGCCATCCACGCCGTTAACGAGAAGCGCCGCGCCCTGCAGCGTCTGGCTGCGACCCGTGCCGCCGACCCGGCGCCCATCAGCGGCCTCGATAGCCTGCTGACCGTGCAGGCTGCCTTTATGGACGACACGCCGCGCCTGACCGGCGCCATCAACGACATGGCTGCCGAGTGCGAGGAGCGCGCCGCCAATGGTGAGGGCGTGGCGCCCAAGGGCACCAAGCGCATCCTGTACACCGGCACGCCCATGGCCGTGCCCAACTGGAAGCTGTTCAACCTGATCGAGAAGGCTGGTGGCGTCGTGGTGGGCGAGGAGTCCTGCACGGGCTCGCGCTACTACAAGGATCTGGTCGACGAGTCCGGCGAGACGGTCGACGAGATGCTCGACGCCATCGCCGAGCGCTACTTTAAGATCAACTGCGCCGTCTTTACACCCAACGACCAGCGCATGAAGGACATCGTCCAAATGGCAAAGGACTTGCATGCCGACGGCATCGTCGACGTGGCGCTGCAGTTCTGCACGCTCTACGAGATGGAGTCCTTCGCCGTGGAGAAGGCCGCCGAGGAGGCCGGTATTCCCTTTATGCACATAACGACCGACTACGCCGGCGAGGACGCAGGCCAGCTGCAAACCCGCATTGAGGCCTTCTTGGAGACGATCTAGGCCGCGCGGCTTCCCCAGGCACCGCACCTTCCGGCTCCAACCCTCCTCGCGTACCAAAGTATGCGTCGTCAGGCTTGTCGCTCGGAATCTGCGGCACCCAGGCACCCGATCTTGCCGTTCAAACCGTCGCTTGCGTACCAAAGTACGCGGCGCTTCTCTTTCACGGCAACCTCGGGCACCGCACCTTCCGGCTCCAACCCTCCTTGCGTACCGAGGTACGCGGCGTCGGGCTTGTCGCTCGGAATCTGCGGCACCTGGGAAAGCCGTCTTCGTAGTCGAATTTCTTGTCTATTTTAGGGAGCTACATGTCTGAGGTTTCTGAGCAGCCGTTGCCGCGCACGTTTGAGGAATTCAACGAGCAGCGTAAGGCGGCGTTTATTCGCGTTAAGGACTACAAGCAGGCCGGCAATCGCCTGGTCGGTTTTTTGTGCAGCTATACGCCGCTCGAGATTATCGATGCCGCGGGCGCTGCGAGCGTGGCCCTGTGCGGCACGTCCGACGAGGTGATTCCCGAGGCCGAGAAGGTGCTGCCAGCAAACCTGTGCCCGCTTATTAAGTCGACCTACGGCTTCGCCTACTCGCAAAAGTGCCCGTTTACGTACTTTAGCGACATGATCATCGGCGAGACCACCTGCGACGGCAAGAAGAAAATGTACGAGCTGCTCAACGAGCTCAAGCGTACGCATATTCTGCACTTGCCGCAGGGCCGTGACCGTGCCTACGAGCGCGAGGGCTGGTACGAGGAGTGTCGCCTGCTCAAGGAGGAGCTCGAGAACTTCTACGGCATTACGATTACCGATGACGACCTGCGTGCTGCCGTGCGCCGCCGCAACCGTCTGCGTGCCGCCCAGCTCGAGATGTTTGCGCTGCAGGCCAACCAGCCGGCTGCCATGAGCGGCGTCGACCTGATGAGCACCATGTTCGCCGGTACGTTCAGCTTTGATATCGAGGCCTATACGCAGCAGCTGGAGCAGAAGGTCGCTGCCCTGCGCGAGGCTTACGACGCGGGCGAGCGCCCCGTTGCGGCGGATACCAAGCGCATCCTTATTACCGGCTGCCCGGTGGGTGGCGTGATCAACAAGATCGGTCGCACCATCGAGTCCAACGGCGGCGTGGTCGTGTGCATGGACGACTGCTCGGGCGAGCGTACGGCCGCCATGATGATTGACCCCGACGCGCCCGATATCCTGCGCGCTATCGCCGATCGCTGTCTGGACATCAACTGCTCGGTCATGACGCCCAACGACGGTCGCATGGACAATACGCTGGCCATGTGCGAGAAGTACCACGTCGACGGCGTCGTTGAGAGCGTGCTGCAGGCGTGCCACACCTTCAACGTCGAGAGCGCTCGTATGCAGGAGGCCGTCGAGGGTGCGGGCATTCCGTACATGAAGATCGAGACCGACTACAGCAACGGCGACATGGGCCAGATCGAGACGCGCATCGCCGCCTTTATCGAGACACTGTAGGACGAATGCGGCATAGGGACAGTCCCTTTGCCGCATGTGAAGGAGGATGCCGTGGTTGGCATTGGTATCGACATAGGCTCGACGGCGGCGAAGGCCGCGGCGGTGGAGGCGGATGGCGCCATCGCATGGACTTGCGTTATGCCGACGGGGTATTCATCGGTCGATGCGGCCGAGCGCCTGCGCGTAGAGCTTGCTTCGGCCGGCTACGACGTGGCGGCCGACGACGTGCGTGTGGTCGCGACCGGTTACGGCCGTGTCGCCGTGCCCTATGCGCACAAGGTCGTGACCGAGATCACCTGCCATGGCACCGGCGCTGTGGCGCTCTTTGGCGACCACGGCACCGTGATCGACGTGGGCGGCCAGGACACCAAGGTCATCCAACTTAAAGGCGGCCGCGTGGCCAAGTTTGCCATGAACGACAAGTGCGCTGCAGGTACAGGGCGCTTTTTGGAGATCATGGCCGATCGTCTGGGCATTTCTCAGCAGCAGATGGCAGACCTTGCCCGCTCCGGTGAGCCAACCAAGATCAGCAGCATGTGCACAGTCTTTGCCGAGAGCGAGGTCATTAGCCTGATCGGTCGTGGCGAGCCGCGCGAGAACATCGCGCGCGGTGTGATCGAGAGCGTCGTGTCGCGCGTGGCCACCATGGCCGGGCAGGCGGCGGGTGCTCCGTACTACCTGACCGGCGGCCTGTGCGAGAACGCTTACGTTGTGGAGCGGCTGGGAGCGCTGCTGGGGTCTCCGGTTGAGACGTCGCCCAAAGCTCGCTTTGCCGGTGCCATCGGCGCGGCCATTCGTGCCCAGGCGCTCGGCTGATGAGCCGGCCGTAGATGCGCGTTCATGCGTATACTGAGAAGCATTGTTTGTGTTTGAGAGGAGGTATCGATGCTCGACGATCAGATCAGGCTCACGTCTATGACCGCCGCAAGTGGTTGAGCCGCTAAGCTGGCTCCTGGAGCCCTCGCCCAGGTCCTGGGCGACTTACCCAATGTGCCCAACGACAACTTGCTTGTGGGGTTCGATACCTCCGACGATGCGAGTGTCTTCCGTGTTGGCGAGAACCTGGGACTCGTGCAGTCCATCGACTTCTTCCCGCCGATGGTCGACGACCCGTTCCTGTTTGGCCAGATCGCCGCGGCCAACTCGCTGTCGGATATCTACGCCATGGGCGGTACGCCGAGCCATGCCATGAACCTGCTGTGCATCCCCAATTGCCTGGGCGTTGAGGTTGCGGGGCAGATTCTGGCGGGCGGCGCCGACAAATGCGTCGAGGCCGGCTGCACCATCGCGGGCGGCCATACCATTAACGACGACGAACCCAAGTACGGCCTGTCCGTGAGCGGCTTTGTCGAGCTCGATCGCATGCTTGCTAATAGCGGCGCGCGCGTGGGCGATGCGTTGCTGCTGACCAAGGCGGTCGGCTCAGGCATCATCACCACAGCCATTAAGGGCGAGCTTATCGAGCAGGACGAGGCCACGGCGATGTTTGACTCGATGCGCACGCTCAACGAAGCACCGATTCGCCTTGCCGAGGGGCTCGAGCTTCACGGCTGTACCGACGTTACGGGCTTTGGCCTGATTGGACATGCGTGCGAGATGGCTGAGGGATCGGGCGTGCAGATTGAGCTTGCGTCTGGGGCGGTGCCGCTCTTTGACCAGGTGCTCGACATGGCGCGCCTGGGCATTATCCCCGCCGGCGCCTACCGCAACCAGGACTTCTTTGGTCCGCGCGTGGCGGCCGACGATGACCTGGAGCCGGGCATGCTGGATGCGCTGTACGATCCGCAGACGTCTGGTGGCCTGCTCATCGCGGCGCCTGCCACCGATGTGGATGAGCTTGCGCGCCGCCTGCATGCCGAGGGTCGCATCGCCGCCGTTGTCGGTCGCGTATGCGAGGCAGAGCCGGGCGGTCCCGCTGTTCACGTTGTCCGCTAGCGGCGCGTTTATTGACTTATGTACTGTTTTAGAACGATGAACTCGAAAGGAAAACTATGTCTACCAAAATTGAAGTAAATGCCATGGGCGATACCTGCCCGCTGCCCGTCGTCAAGACGCTTAAGGCGCTCAAACAGCTTGACGGCGAGGGTGCCGTGGTGACCTCGGTCGATAACGAGACCGCCGTCAAGAACATCTCCAAGATGGCGCAGGAGAAGGGCTGCACGGCCTCGGTCGAGAAGGTTTCTGACGCCGAGTGGCACGTGACCGTGGCGACCTCTGGCGCCATTGCCGTGGCCGATCCCGAGCAGGATGGCGCTGCCTTCTGTGGTGCCAGCACCGGCAAGGGCGAGCTCGTCATTTCCGTCTACACCGACTGCATGGGCCGCGGCGACGACGAGCTGGGCCACAAGCTCATGAAGGCCTTCATCTTTGCCGTGACGCAGCAGGAGGAACTGCCCGCGACCATGCTGTTCTACAACGGCGGCGCCAAGCTCACCGTCGAGGGCTCGCCGGTGCTCGACGACCTTAAGGGGCTGGCCGAGCAGGGTGTCGAGATTCTCACCTGCGGCACCTGCCTCGATCACTTTGGCATTAAGGACCAGCTCGCGGTGGGCGAGGTCACCAACATGTATGTGATCGTAGAGAAGATGGAGCAGGCCGTGCGCGTCGTGCGCCCGTAACGCTTGGACGGGATTGCCATGAGGGAGAAGCGCCCGGCGCTTGTTATCACGTTTCCCACCACGGCGGCCGCCATGGGTTGCGAGAGCCTTTGCATCGAGCGCGGCCTTCCCGGACGCACGATTCCCGTGCCTGGGGAGGTCGCGGCCGGCTGCGGCCTGGCTTGGAAGGCCTTGCCTGCGGATGAGGAATTGCTGCGCGGCGAGCTTGCCGCGGCGGACGTTCCTACCGAGGGCTTTACCGTGATTGATATGTGGGAGGTCGTGCGATGATCTACCTGGATAACGCGGCGACGACCATGCATAAGCCGCAGACGGTGGTCGAGGCCGTGACACAGGCGATGTGCTCGCTCGGCAATGCCGGGCGCGGCGCCACGTCGGGTGCGCTCGATGCCGCGCGTACCATCCACGGCTGTCGTGCGAAGCTCGCGCGCCTGTTGGGCTGCCCGCGCGCCGACCATGTGTGCTTTACGCCCAACTCCACGGCGGCGCTCAACACGGCCATCAACGGTGTGGTGCGCCCTGGCGACCGCGTGGTCACGACGGTGCTCGAGCACAACTCCGTGTTGCGTCCGCTCAATCGCCTTGCGGCTGAGCAGGGCGTTACCGTTGAGCATGCCGGATGCGACGCCAACGGCGTGCTCGACTATGATGAGCTTGAGCGCTTGATGACGCCGGGCACGCGTGCCGTCGTGGTGACGCATGCCTCTAACGTGACTGGCAATGCCGTTGACGTTGCGCGTGTGGCGGCTATGGCTCATGCGTCTGGTGCACTGGTGATTGTCGATGCGTCGCAGTCTGCCGGTGCGGCGAAGATTGACATGCAGGGCATGGGGCTCGACATTGTGTGCTTTACCGGCCACAAGGGGCTTATGGGTCCGCAGGGCACCGGTGGCCTGGCTGTGGCGGAGGGCGTCGACGTAGCGCCGTGGGCCATGGGCGGCACGGGCGTGCATAGCTTTGATACGCTGCAACCGCTGGAGTGGCCGACGCGCCTGGAGGCGGGCACACTTAACGGCCATGGTATTGCCGGTCTTTCCGCTGGACTCGATTTTATCGAGACCCAGGGTGGGGTCGAGGCGATTGCTGCCCACGAGCGTGCGCTTGCTGATCGCTTCCTTGCCGGTGTGCGCGAGATTCCGGGCATTACGCTCTATGGCTCCTTTGACCAGCCGACGCGCTCTGCAATCGTGTCGCTCAACGTGGGCGATGTCGATTCGGCCGAAATCTCGGACGCGCTCATGCAGGGGTGGGGGATTGCGACGCGCCCCGGCGCCCATTGCGCCCCGCTTATGCACCGAGCGCTGGGAACCGAGCGCCAGGGCGTCGTGCGCTTCTCGTTTGGGTATTTCAACACGGACGAAGAGGTCGACTTGGCGGTCGAAGCGCTGCGCGATTTGAGCCGTAATTAAAGCAACCTTTTGCGCCCCCTGATAAACCGTTTACGCACCTGACCCGCAATGTCGCCGATATAAGGTAATGTCGAATAATTACCCTCCATGGGCCCCTGTATCGTTGCGAATTGCGGGAAGGTTCCTATGAACAGGATCACTGCTGCACTCTATAGATTTCTAGTCGTCTATCTTTCGGTTGCGATGGTCGTGACCTCGATACCGCTTGCGCCCCGCGCGGCTTATGCCGATGATGCCGGGGCGACTGCTGTCGAGAGCGAAGCTCAAGAGACCAACTCGGGCACCGACACTGATGCCAAGGTGAGCGATAACGCATCGTCTTCGGACGAGGGCGGCTCATCCACAACTTCCGACCAAACGAATAACGCTCAGGACAAATCGTCCAGCTCTGATACCAACATCCCTGCGTCGAGTCTGGCCCAAGACCTTTCGAGCGCCGCGACTGATTCCGATGCAGCAAAGACCTCGCCTGCAACGGCGGAGTCTCCATCCGATAGCAGCCAAACCGATGCCCTCGGGCATAAGGAGCCTACGGTCTACGAGTATGCCAAGCTTATGCCGAACGGCAATGTGTACCCGTGCGATGCAAGCGGAAACGTAACGGTAGAGATCGATGAAAGTGACCCGAATAAGAACTCTGTCGGCGGCATATGGGTAATCAATCTGATCGTTGATTACGGAGCGGATGGGATTCCCGGGTATATTTGTGACCGCTCCTCCAATCTGCGTTCGGTGCATTTTGAGAACAGCTCTATTTCTTCAATTGGAATACACGCCTTTTATGGGTGCTCGAATCTCGCCGATGTCAGCTTTTCCGGTATGACCATTGGGGATATCGGGAAAGGGGCGTTTTCTGGGTGCGGATCGCTTACGAGCCTGAACATTAACGATGTCGCTACCATCGGCTCGATGGGCGAGGCTGCGTTTGCCTGGAGCGGACTGCGGTCTACGGGGCTCGACAAGGTCGTTGGCCTCAGTTCGATTCCTGAGAGCGCTTATAATGGCTGCAGCGCTCTGACCGATACCGGTCTGGGCGGTAACACATCCATCACATCAATCGGAGTCGATGCGTTCAAAAACTGCTCGCGCCTTGCGACGTCGGGACTCGAGAGCAATACGACGATCAAGACGCTCGGCGAAGGCTGCTTCTCCGGAGCCAATATGAGCGGCGGGCTGTCGCTGCCCCTTTATTCCAAGATCGAAGAGCTACCGAGCCGTGCGTTCTATGGCTCTAAGCTCGAAACCGTGTACCTTGGGTGCGACCATGCGGTGCTCATTAATTCCACCACGTTTCCCAAGCAATACATGACTGTCATGGTCCCTGCCAAGATGGCTTCGCAATACGAAAGCGGCCACCCTAAAGAGGTTTGGGAGAGCTGCAATGGTAGCCTTCCCGTCCCCGTGGGCAAGGTGCTCCAAAAGATCAAGATCTCGCGCGATCCCAACAAGATGACCTATCAGCAGGGTGACATCATTTCGCTCGAGGGCATGAGCGTCACGTTTCAATATCCTCATTCGACGATGGACAGCGACTACGAAGCTCTCTTAGAGGAAGAACTCGGCGAGTACCTTACGGCGACCCCCCGCGACGGCGACGTCTTCGATGACTCGATGGACGGAGAGCCCATACAGCTGGTGTATGACGACGGCTACACACACCTTGTCACGTACAGCAAGGGCGACCTGCAGCAGGCGGCCTGCGAGTACGCCAAGTTCATGCCGAACTACTATCTGTATCCGTGCGACGCAAACGGAAATCTTACGGTAGAGATTGATGAGAACAACCCGCGTGAGAACTCCGTCGACGGTCGAATGGTAACGAATTTGATTGTCGATTCCGGGGTGGATGAAGTCGACGTACAGCTCTGCGCCGACTCTATCAATTTGCGCTCAGTGCGCTTTGAGAATAACTCCATTTCTAAAATTGGAATGCACGCCTTCTATAACTGCCCGAATCTCACCGATATCAGCCTTTCCGGTATGACCATCGGTCAAATCGGAAAAGAGGCGTTCTTTGGCTGCAAGTCGCTTACGAGCCTGAACGTCAACGAGACCGCTACCATCGGATCTATGGGCTATGCCGCGTTTGCCGAGAGCGGGTTAGAGTCCACGGGGCTCGACAAGGTTGTTGGCCTCACGTCGATTCCCGACAGAGCCTACGACGGCTGCAAATCTCTGACCGATACCGGCCTGGACAAGAACACCTCCATTACATCGATTGGCGTTTGCGCGTTCAGACACTGCTCGAACCTTGCCACCACAGGACTTGAGAGCAACACAGCGGTCGAAACGCTTGGCCATACCTGCTTCTACGGCACCGACTTGAGCGGCGGACTGACGCTTCCCTATAACTCCAAGATCGAGGAGTTGCCGGAAAAGGCGTTTTACGACACCAATCTCGAAACCGTATTCCTTGGGTGCAACCATGCGGTGCTCATCAATACCGACACGTTCCCCAAGTACAACATGACGGTTATGGTCCCCGCAAAGATGATTCCGAAGTACAGCAAGGGAGAGCCCAAAGCTGTTTGGGAGAGATGCAACGGCTGTCTACCCGTCCCGGTGGGCAAGGTGCTCAAGAGCGTTGAAATCTCGTGCGACCCCGACAATATGACCTATGAGCAAGGGGACACCATTTCGCTCGAGGGTATGAGCGTCGAGCTCGATTACCCGCATTCGGTATCGATTTGGAACTACGAAGCTCTCATAAAGGAAGAACTCGGCGAGTACCTTACGGCGACTCCCTGCGGCGGCGACGTCTTCGATGAGTCGATGGACGGACAGCCCGTAAAGCTCGTGTATGACGACGGCTATTCGCATTTCGAAACCCAAACCAAGGGCACCTTACAGCTCAAGAAGCCTGAGCCGACATCGTTCCAAATCTCCTATGCCCAAACGATCGATAAAGGCGAACGCAAGCTGATGGACGGCGTTGAGCTGCCCGATGTTTCCGACTCGATGACGATCGATGCGGGCGCCGAGGTCACGCTCGATGCCGGTGCCTCGGGGATGCTCAACGACAACATAACGTTTAAGGGTTGGTATGACACCGAGTCCGGCGAGTACATCTCCAAGGAGACGGTCTACACGTTTACGCCGGATAAGGACCTGTCCCTCGAGGCGCGCTTTAAGCTCAAGGACTATGCGGTGCATGTCAACGATGCGCAGGCGACCGATTCATCGCAGGATTTTGCGCACCTGAGCGTTATCGCTCAAAACTGCTATCGCAATGCCGGTGAGACGGTTGAGGTTTCTGCCGTCACGGACAACGCGCTGTTCCTGGGCTGGTTCCTGGGCGAGGGCGATGATGCGTACGCCGTGAGCGATCAGCTCGACTTTACCTATACGGTGGACGAGGCGGACGCGATGGTGTCCGAGGACAAGACTGACGCGAGGATCGAAATTACGCCGCGCTACTGCGCTCCGCAGGCGAGCGTTGTCCTGAGCGTGGACGGAGTCGATGAAAACGGCCAGCCGCTCGGACAGTTCCTTTCCACGGGCCTGTATGGCATTGGGTCGCGCGTCACGGTCGTGGCGGTGCCAATGCCCGGCTATGTGTTTGACTACGCGACCGATGCCCTCGGCAACGTCGTCTTTACCGGCGACGACGGCCCGTCCTACACGTTTGTGCTTGAGGGGGATGTGCAGTACACCGCGCATTTCCGCGAGGCGACCGATCCTGCCGAGTCGCTTGCGGCGCTAAAGGCCGCGCTCATTGCCGCGATTACCGCCGCGGCAGTTCTCGCAACCATATACGGCCTGGGCGAGATCGTCGACCCCATCGCGGCCGACGCGGTGATCGAGATCGGCATGGCCGACAACATTGAGGATGTCGCCGCCGTGGGCACCAAGGTGCTCAAGGAGATCAAGGACATCATTGACGACCACAAGAAACCGCATGATCCCGATAAGCCCCACGGCGACCACAAGATCGAGATTATTGCCACCGTGCAGCCCGAGGTAGGCGGTGTCGTTACCGGCGGTGGTTTCCACTACGAGGGAACAGTTGCCACGCTCGAAGCCGTCGCCAATCCCGGCTATCGCTTTGTGTGCTGGAAGCAGGACGGCGTTGAGGTTTCGACATCACCCGTTAAGACGATGACCATCACGGACCTGACGCCCGAGAATGTAAAGATGACGGCCGTCTTTGAGAAGGATGTGGACATTACAGCGGTTGCCGAGGCCGATGGCGTTCAGGCCGATTTCTCGACGGGCTGCACCGCAAGCCCCGTAAAGCAGAGCGTTAAACGCGGCGACAAGGCGATGGTCACCGTGAGCGAGGGTCCCGATTATGCCTTTGTGGGATGGTTCGAGGACGGCATCGAGGTTTCGCACGAGCGTACGTATACCTTTCAGGCCGAGGTCGACCGCCATCTGGTTGCACGCTTCCGCAAGGCGGACAAGACCATCCTGGTGAATACCGACCCCTCCGACAGCGCGGAGGTGCTGTGCGATGGCGTGCCGGTCGTGGACGGCAAGGTTCGTGCGAAGGATGGGGACATCCTCACGTTTACGATGCGGCCCAAGGTGCGCCCCGACAATCCGGAGAAGACGTACCGGTTTGTGGAGTGGCGCGAAACCGATGCGCAGGGCATCACAATTGCCAACAAACAGGAGGTTTGCGAATACCGCGTTAACGGCAATGCTCGGATCGAGGCCGTGATGGACGGCAGGGATACGCATACCGTGCGTGCCGAGGCCGACCCGCTCGAGGGCGGCACCGTTACGCTCAAACGCGGAGAGACCGCCGGCATGGTCCTCGAGGTTCCCGAGGGCGAGCGCGTGACCGCGGAGGCCACGCCATCCGAGGGCTATATCTTTGACGGTTGGTATCTGAGCAACGGCGGCTCGGACGCCACCTCGACGCTGGTGTCGAGCGAGCGCTCCTATACCTTTGAGCCCATTACCGACTGCGTGATCCAAGCGAAGTTTACGCGTGCCTGCAAGGTGGACGTGGTCGTTGAGCCGGCCGCGGCCATGGCGGGCAAATACTTGGTGCATGGCGAGGGCTACTGCATGAAGGGCGAGCCTGCCACGCTGAGCATTGAGCTCACGGCCGAGGCGAGCAAACAATTTACCTTTAAGGGCTGGTATGACGCCAAGACGGACCTGCTACTGGGTACCGATTCGAGCTACCTCGAGTTCTATCCCGAGGACGTGGAATGCACCGTGCGTGCGGTGTTTGAGGAAAACACGTATACCGTGGCGGCGAAGGCAAAGAAGACCTTTGTGGAGCGCGGTACGGTGGAGATCGAGGGGCATCCCGGGGCGTCTTCGGTTACCTGCGGATACGGCGATACGGTGATGCTCAAGGCGAAGGCCAACGACGGCTACCGCTTTGACCATTGGAAGGATGACTCCGGTAAGGAGTACGACACCGCCGAGCTGGTCGTTAAGGTTACCAAGAGCGATACCTATACCGCGATCTTCACCGACTCAAAGCCCGAGGTCATGGTCACGGCCGATTCGTGGCTTGGCGGTACCGTGACGTGCAACGGGACTGTGGTGAAGCCCACGACCGATAAGTTTAAGCTGGGGGAGACCCTTCATCTGACGGCTAAGGCCCATCCAGGCTTTCTGTTCCGGGGCTGGTATGTCAATGGACATCTGAAGAGTGCCAAACGCGAGACCACGTTGGTTGCGAAAGCGCGTGGCAAAACCGGACGTTGTGTTGTGACGGCCGCCTTCGCGCCTGTCGATACCGTCTGCGTGCCCCTCGCCGATCCTGTGGAGGGCGGCACCGTCAAGGCGAGCCGCATCCTTGCCGACCGCGGCGCGGAGGTTGCCCTTAAGGCAACGCCCAATCCTGGCTATGTCTTTACCGGTTGGTATACGGCCGATGGCAAGCTTGAGTCTACCGATGCGGAGTTCACCTGCCACCAGGAGCGCAGCCATGTACACATCGCTCGCTTTATGGCAAAGAGCTATGAAGTCGACGCCACGACGGTAGTCGATTCCGGCACCGGTTCGCTGGTCGAATCGAGTGCCGCCGGCTGGGTCGAGGGCACGGGTACCGTCGAAGCGGGGCATGCCGCCACGCTGGCAGCGCACGCGCTTTCGGGCTATGCGTTTGAGTATTGGGCCGACGCTTCGGGCGCCGTGGTAAGCCGTGACAGCACCTACCACGTGGTGCCGACGTCTGACACGACGCTTCAGGCCGTGTTCTCGGCAAAACAATATACGGTGGACGTCTCGTGCGAAGAGAGCATGGGGACGGTCGAGGGCGCCGGGACATATGCCGCCGGACAGGTCGCTACGGTGCGTGCGACTTCTGCGGCAGATACCTCCTTTGTTGGCTGGTTCCGTGACGGCACGTGCGTGAGCTCCAAGAAAATCTATCGATTTACCGTGCGTGAGGACACGTCGCTCTATGCTGTCTTTGCGTCGGGCTCGTATGTCGTGCATACCGTTGCTTCGCCTGTCGAGGGTGGAGCCGTGAGCGGCTTTGGCGGCTATGAGGCAGGCGACCGCGCAACGCTTCGTGCGATCGCCAACACCGGGTATTCGTTTGCCGGTTGGACGGACGACAAGGGCGAGACAGTCAGCGAGAACGCGGACTATACCGTTAAGGTCACGGGTGACGCCACCTATACGGCGACCTTTACGCCTAAGTCCTATCAAGTCGTTTTGAGCGCGAGTGACGATAGCGTTGGCACCCTGAGCGGTGAGGGCTCCTATCAATTCGGTGATACGGTCGAGCTGAACGCCACGTCCATGGGAACCAAGCGATTCGTCGGTTGGTATGTCTTGGATGCCGAGGGCAACAAGTCGCTGCTGAGCTGCGACGCCCGTTGTTGGGTTAAGCTCGACAAGGATATGGTCGAGGGGCTCGAGGGCGATGCGTTGGAGCTCCAGGCCGTGTTTGCCGATCCGTACGAGGTGACCGTCACGGGCGAGGTCGTGGTGAAGGACAAGGCTTCGAGCAGGGGATGCCGTGTTACGGGCAGCGGTAGTTTTGTCGTAGGCGATCAGGTGGAGCTGACCGCTGTTGCCGGTATGGGCTATCGCTTTGTGGGCTGGAGCACCGACAAGGAGGGTACCTCGATCGTCGAGACCGCGACGACCCTCGATGTGACCGCCACGCAAGACATAACGTACTACGCGCAGTTCGAATCCGATGGACAGGTGACCATTACCGTCACCGGCTCGTCCATCTTCCGCGGTACGGCGCTTCTGGTCGATGGCATTCCCGCCGGCAGCAGGTCGTACGACAGGGGCGACATGTTTATGGCGATCGCGATTCCGTGGAAGAAGTATCACTTCTCGCATTGGGTCGACGATGCGGGCGTCACGGTGAGCTATAGCGCGTTCTATATCGGTACCGCAAAGGAGAATAGGCAGCTTACGGCCGTGTTCTATGAGACGGGCTGCGATGTTCAGGTTGCTACGTATCCCAAGGACGCGGGCTTTAGCATGGTTGCGCTCGGCACCGGCGGCTCCTACCACTCCGCGGCGATTATGTTTACCGTGCCGCATAAGGGCTGGAAGTTTAAATACTGGGTCGACGAGAACGGTATGCCCGTGGGGGCCACGCCGGTCATCAACCGCGTGGTGTTTGGCAACCGTACCTTTACGGCCGTTTATGAGCGGGCGTCGATGACGGTCACGGCGGTGGATTCGCGTCAAGGCGGACACGTCGAGGGTTCCTCCGAGGACGAATCTCTGGGCTATGCCGTGACCAACGAAGTCGAGAACGGTGAGTCCACGACCCTGACTGCCGTTCCCGACGCGGGCTATGTGTTCGATGGGTGGTATGCGCGCAATGACGACGGTTCGTTGGGCGATGAGCCGCTGAGCACGGATGCCGTTTGGACGTTTGTCCCCGAGGACAACATGACCGTCGAGGCGCGCTTTGCGGAGGCGCCTAAGTACAAGGTGACGGCCCGAGCAGTCAACGGATCGGTCGATCCGGAGACTGCTTCGGTCGCTACGGATGGCAAGGTGACGCTTTCGGCGACGCCCGATGAGGGGTGCTATCTGACGCGCGTGACCGTTGCCGAAGAGGCCGGTGATGACGGTTCGGCCGGCAATGCCTATGACCTTGATATTTCCGACTACCAGGGCGGGGCGTACGAGGTCACACTGAGCGGCGTGAGTGCCCCGCAGCAGGTCACGTTTGAATTCGTAAAGGCTGCGGCTCCGGAGGTGCTCGCTCAGCCGCAGGGTGCGAGTGCTTACGAGGGCGATCCGGTCGAGCTTTCGATCGCCGCCGAGGCGGGGCGCAACGTTCGTGCCCACGCCGCTGTGTCTTCGGGTTCTGCCGCCGACGTTAAGCTGGGCTACCAGTGGTATCGTGTGCCCGCCGATGGCGGCAAGGCGGTGGCGCTGAAGGGCGAGACGGGGGAGACCCTCTCGATCGCCCAGCTCGACAGCGACGGCGAAGGTGAGTACTTCTGCCGCATTACGCAGAGCTATATGGGTACGGTGACAAAGACGGATACCGAGCATGCGACGGTGTCCATCGTGCCTCGCGAAACGCTCGTGTTCAATGGGCGCGTGCTGCCGGCGGCGACCGCTCACGATGGGTACCGTGCAGAGATTGCCGGCGCTACGGGCGGCAAGGCACCGTATGCGTACAACTTGGATGAGGTTGAGGTTCCTGAGGGCATGCAACTGACGCAGGCCGATGACGGAACGGGTGCCTTGGTGCTCTCGGGCATGCCTGCAGCAACGGGCGCGTGCCGCTTTAAGATTGCGTGCACCGATGACCTGGGCGACAAGCGTGTCGCGCATTTTGCGCTGGTTGTGAAGGCGAAGGAAGCGCCGCTCGCGTTTGAAGGCCAGAGCTTTGTCTACAATGCGACGGCACAGGCTCCGAAGCTTTCGGGCGTGCCCGAGGGTTGCGAGGATGACGTCAAACTGACCTATGTTGGCACGGGCGATACTCAGTACACGTCCGACCAGGCACCGGTGGACGCCGGTACGTATCGTGCGGTAGCGACGCTCGACGCCAACGGATATGTGGGTAACGCAAGCTGCGATTTTGTCATCGAGAAGGCTCCGGTCGATATTTCGATCGAGACGTCCGACGTGACATACGATGGCGCACGACACGGTGCGGCGGTTGCAGTTGCCGACCTTGATGCGTCCGCCTATTCCGTCACGTATCGCGGCGTCGATGGAACGTCCTATGGCCCCACGGCGCTGGAGCCGTGCGACAGCGGTAACTACCGCGTTACGGTTACGGTGACTGACCCCAACTATCAGGGCAAAAAGTCTGCCGAGTTCTCGATTGCAAAGGCAAGCCAGACCATTACGGGAACGACGACCTATTCGGGCGTGTACGGTGGCGACCCCATTGTGTTCGACAACGTCGCCCAGACTCCCGTGAGCTTTGAGCTAGTCGATTCTGATGCCGATGCGAATCCGGTCTCGATTAAGGGACGCTGCGCGACGGTGAAGGCCGCCGGTGCGGCGCATGTTGTCGCCCATGCCAAGGCATCTCGAAACTATCTTGCCGCCGAAGACGTTGAGCTGACGGTTGCCGTTGCACCGGCTCAGTTGCTGGTGAAGGTCGACGATGCCGAGCGCTTTGAGGGTCAGGAGAATCCCGAGTTTACCTCGAGCTTGGTGAGCCGTTGCGATACCTCGGACGTAAAGGTCACGTACTTCTGCTCGGCGAATAAGAAGTCGCCGGCGGGTGAGTACCAGATCGACGCGGCGGTCGCCGATCCGAACTTCGATGTCGCGGTCGATCCCGGCACGCTGACGGTCAAGAAGAAGCCCGAGCACTACAAAGTGACGGCAAAGGCAGTCAACGGTTCGGTCGACAATGCCTCGGTCTCGGTCGTTGAGGGCGGGGACGTGACCCTCTCGGCGACGCCCGACGAGGGCTGCTACCTCGAGCGCGTGACGGTCTCGGAAGCCGGCTCGGACAAGGCCGTCGACCTCGATATTTCCGATTACAAGGGTGGCGCGTACGAGGTCACACTGAGCGATGTTACCGCGTCGCAGGAGGTCACGTTTGAGTTCGCGAAGGCGGACGCCCCGCGTGTGGTCGCGCAGCCGCAGGACGCGAGCGCCCACGAGGGCGATGCAGTTGTGCTTTCGGTCGCGGCCGAGGCGGGTAAGAACGTCGCCGACCATGCCGCCTCGTCCACGGGCTCCGCTGCCGCGGTTGACCTTTCTTACCAATGGTTCCGTATGGATGGTGGCAAAGCTGAGGCGCTCGAGGACGAGACAGGGGAGACGCTCTCGCTTGCGGGCCTCGATGACGAGCAGGCCGGAGAGTACTTCTGTCGCATCACTCAGCGCTACCTTGGCACTGAGGCGCAGACGGACAGTGACCATGCCATCGTTTCCGTCGTTGCCTGGGACACCCTTGTGTTCAACGGCGACCTGCTGCCGGCAGCGAGTGCGCACAGCGCGTACTTCGCCACGATTGCCGGGGCCGCGGGCGGCAAGGCTCCGTACGAGTACGCATGGGATGAGACGAAGCTCCCCGAGGGACTCAAGCTCTCCCGTACTTCGGGTGGTCTGATGCTCTCGGGCGTTCCGTCAAAGACGGGTGTTTCCGCCTTCGATATCACGTGCACGGATGCCCGGGGCGAGGCCATGATCGCTCACTTTGCGCTTGTTGTGCAGGCGAAGCGCGTAAAGCTTACGTTTACGGATGGCGACTTTACCTTTAACGGTGCGCCGCAGGCGCCCGAAGTTTCCGGTGCTCCCAAGGTCTGCAAGGGCGATCTCAAGATTACGTACTACGGTACCGGAGGCACGCAGTATTCCTCGACAGAGGCCCCGACTGATGCCGGTGCGTACCGTGCCGTGGCAACGCTGCGCAGCCATGGCTACGTCGGTGCCGCTGCCTGCGAGTTCGAGATTGCTCCGGCAAAGCTCAAGGTGAAGGTCGACGATGCCGAGCGCTTCGAGGGAGAGGCGAACCCCGCGTTTACCTCGAGCCTGGAGAGTGCGGTTGACACTTCGGGCGTGAAGGTCGAGTACTCCTGCGATGCCGACGAGAGATCCCCGGCGGGCAAGTATCAGATTGGCGCGACGGTATCTGACCCGAACTTCGATGTCGAGGTCGTGCCTGGAACGCTGACGGTGAAAAAGAAGCGGGAGCCTGTCGATCCGGACAATCCGGATAACCCTGACCCGGATAATCCGGAGCCCGATAATCCCGATCCGGATCCCACCCCCGATCCCGATAATCCCGATCCGGATAACCCCGAGCCCGACAACCCGGACAAGCCTGAGCGCTTTGAGGTGACGGCAAAGGCGGTCAACGGTTCGGTCGACAATGCCTCGGTAACCGTTGATGAGGGTGGCGACGTGACACTCTCGGCGACGCCCGACGAGGGCTGCTACCTCGAGCGCGTGACGATTGCGGAAGCTGGTTCGGACAAGCGTCACGACCTCGATATCTCCAACTACGAGGGCGGAGCATACGAGGTTACGCTGAGTGGCGTCACCGCATCGCAAGAAGTCATGTTCGAGTTCGCGAAGGCGGACGCGCCACGCGTGGTCGCGCAGCCGCAGGACGCGAGCGTCCACGAGGGAGATGCTGTCGTGCTCTCGGTTGCGGCCGAGGCGGGCAAGGATGTCCTCGACCACGCGGGCTCGTCCGCGGGCCCCGCCGCCGATGTCGAACTGTCCTACCAGTGGTTCCGCATGGTGGATGGCGAGGCTGTGGCGCTCGAGGGCGAGATGGGGGAGGTGCTCGTAGTAGAGGACCTCGGCGATGATTGCGCCGGTCAGTACTTCTGCCGCGTCACCCAGCGCTATCTTGGTACCGAGATGCAAACGGACAGCGACCATGCCGTTGTGTCCGTTGCGCCCTTGGACGCTCTTGTGTTCAATGGCGGCCTGCTGCCGGTCGCGCGTGCGCATGGCGCGTATCGCGCAACGATTGCGGGCGCCGCGGGTGGCGAGGCTCCGTACGAGTACACGTGGGATGAGGCGAAGCTTCCCGATGGGTTCAAGCTCTCCCACACGGCGGGCGGCTTGACGCTCTCGGGCACCCCGTCCAAGGCCGGAGTGTCTAGCTTTGACGTTGCGTGCAAAGACGCTCGGGGCGAGACCGTGACCGCGCACTTTGTGCTGGTCGTTCAGGCAAAGCGGGACCCCGTCAATCCGGATCCGGTCGAGCCGAGTCCGGACAAGCCCGATGGCCCCGACCCGGACCAGCCGGATAAGCCCGGAACGCCCGATTCCGACCAGTCGGATTCCAAGGACCCGGCAAAGCCCGGTAGTTCGGATGGTTCCGCGGCCGATAAGGCAAATGCGAATGGCGCGGAAAACTCCGGCAAGAAGGCTTCGTCCAAGACGAGCGCTCAGCACCTTGCCGATGCGGGCGATCGCGCGCCATTGGCCGTCGCTGTTGCCGCGGGTGCCGTTGCGCTTATCGCTTTGGGGCTCGAGCTGCTGCGTCGCCGTCGCTCGGACGCGTAACGGCTCAAAAGGGGCAGCTAGATTGACGCTTTGCACAATTTTGCCTGCTAAAGCGTTTATACTTGCGGGACGGGTATTTTGCCCGTCCCGTTTTTGTTTCGATCCGAAAGGTGTGCCTATGGCCTCATCCGCACCGCGCGGTCTGCGCTCCGACCATGTCGTTACCGTCGGCATCGCTCTATTCTCGATGCTCTTTGGCGCCGGCAACCTTATCATTCCGCCGCTGCTGGCACTCCAGGCCGGCACCGCCACGCCGCTTGCCATGATTGGCTTCCTTATCGCCGCCATCGGCCTGCCCGTCATGGGCTTTATCGCCGTGGCGCTTGCCGGTACGGCGCGTGAGCTTGCCGGTCGCGTGCACCCCAAGTTCGGTGAGTTCTTTGTCGCGGCGGTGTACCTGGCCATCGGTCCGTGCCTGGCCATTCCGCGTACGAGCTCCACGGCCTTCGAGATGCTGGTGCCGTTGCTGCCCGAGGGCATCTCACTTGGCACCGCGCGCTTGGTCTTTGCCGTCGCCTTCTTCGTGGTCGCGTTTGCGCTTACGCTGCGCCCCGGAGTCATCACGCGCGTGCTCGGCCGCATTACGGGTCCTGCGCTCATCGCACTGATCGTGCTGGTCGTGGGTGCCGCTGTGATTTCGCCGTTGGGACCGGCTGCCGCCCCGCAGGCTCCCTACGATGCCGGCGCTGCGGTCCAGGGCTTCTTGACCGGCTATCAGACGATGGACCTGCTCGCGTCTCTCGCCTTTGGCATCATCATCGCCGAGACCATCCACGAGCTGGGTGTGACCGACGACAAGCGCGTAGCCTTCGAGATCTCGCGTTCCGGTGTGATCGCCGGCGTGCTCATGGCCATCATCTATTGCGGCTTGGCGCTTGCCGGTATGCAGCTCGGCACCGTGATGCCCGACGCCACCAACGGCGCGGCCATCCTCGCGCGCTCGGCCTCCATGCACTTTGGCCTTGCCGGCACGGTCGTGGTCTTCGCGATTTTCTTCCTCGCCTGCATGAACGTGTGCATCGGCCTCATTAGCTGCTGCTCGCGCTATTTCTGCGAGACGTATGTGGTCGAAGGGGGAGCGGAGGCTTCCGAGGAGGCCATGCGCCGCCCCTTCGCGATGCTCGCCTTTGTGTTCGCGGCGTTTTCGTGCGTGCTCTCCAACGTGGGCCTCGACGTGATCCTTATGTTCTCGGTGCCCATGCTCAACGCCCTGTATCCTGTCGCCATCGTGCTGGTGCTTATGGGTCTGATGCACGGTTTTTGCGATGCACATCCGCAGGTGTGGGTCTGGGTCGGCGGTGTGGTTGCGGTCCAGAGCGTGATCACCTCGGTCCGCGACGCGTTTTTTGCGGGCGCGTGGCTGCCGTTTGACGCACTGCCACTGGCAGACATCGGTGCCGCGTGGGCGCCGGTTGCCGTGGTGGCGTTTGTGATCGGTCTGCTCCACAGCAAGTTTGTCGCACATTCGAGGAGCTAAGGTATCGTCGCTTGCACAGGCGGGGAGTCTCCCCTATAATTTCCTTCGCTTTGGGACACGCAAGGTTTAGACCTTAGCTGCTCAACACCTTCGGGACGTGGCGCAGTTTGGTAGCGCGCCTGCTTTGGGAGCAGGATGTCGCAGGTTCAAATCCTGTCGTCCCGACCATATCTTGCGGGCGTAGTTCAATGGTAGAACCCCAGCCTTCCAAGCTGATGACGCGGGTTCGATTCCCGTCGCCCGCTCCACAAGATAGTTTTAACGGCTTTGGCTCCTTATGGGACCAGAGCCATTTTCATATACATGCCGGGACCCCCACATCCCCTCCTAAGTTGCGGTGAAATACGGACTGTCTTTTGGCTTTTGTGAGCCCATTAAAGGCCGGGGTAGCTAATTTGGAGCGGGCCTTTGACTGCTCTAGCGATCGGCTGGCAAATGTGGCCAAAAAAGCCCTGTCACAAAATGACCGGTCTGGTGCTGAGCCACGAAAGCGGCCCATCTACTACGTTTGGCCCGCAGGGGTCGACCATAGCAGCAGTTTCGGAAAATCGGCAAGCCGTCTACCAGCTGTTTTGATATTTCGGGTTTTGGTATGGTCGAGGGTAATCGGTTAAACGTAGTAGATTGGCCCATTTCGTGGCGAACAGTAGGATTCGCGGTCCAGGGCTGCCGGTTTCGGGCTGCCAACCTGGAAGTTGCGGTGACGTAGTTTCAGAAAAGCCCGAATGGGGGTGCGGACGATTTCCTGGACCGCCTAGGCGTATCCAAGCTTCCTGCGGTACTCCATCGGGCTCAGCCACCCGAGGGACTTCTTTATCCGCTCCTCACGATAGTACACGAGATAGGCCTCGAGCCTGGCCATGAACTCCTCGGGCGTCACGCCCTCCCAGTCCCTGTAGTGGAAGAACTCGTTCTTGAGCCGCCCGAAGAAGCCCTCGCAGGCCGAGTTGTCGGGGCTGCAGCCCTTGGCGGACATGCTCCTGACCAGGCCGTTCTCCCGGCAGATCCCGATCCACTCCGGCCAGCGGTAGTGGCCGCCGCGGTCCGAGTGGATCGTCGTGCGGGCGCCGGCCGGCCTGGCCGCGAGGGCCTTGAGCAGGCTCGAGTTCGCGAGGCGCTTGTCGGGGTGCAGCCCGACCGACCAGGCGACGGGCATCCCGTCGAAGCAGTCGACGATCGGGCTCAGGTAGACCTTCCGGCCGCCCGGGAGCCTGAACTCGGTGATGTCGGTGAGCCACAGCCGGTTGGGCTCGTCGGCGCGGAACCTCCTGTTCACGAGGTTCTCCGGCGCCTTGGAGACCTCGCCGACGTAGGAGCTGTAGCCCCGGGCGCGCCTCTTGTTGTAGACGACCTCGAGGCCCTCCTCGCGCATCACGCGGCGCACGCGCTTCTCGCTCGCCTCGACGCCCTCGCGGCGGAGGCGCGCCCAGACGGTGCGGTAGCCCCAGCAGCCGGACCCCTCGCCGAAGATGCGCACCACGTGGGCGCGTATGTCGGCGTCGCGGTCGCGCGGCTCGGCGACGCGGGGCCTCCAGTACTCATAGGAGCTCTTCGATATCCTCAAGAAACCTGTGATCGAGCGGAGGGGCAGGGCGGTCGCCCGCCTCAATCTCTCGCCGAGCTCGCACTTGCTCCTGTTCGAGATCGAAGCCGGGTCCCACCCTTCCGCTTTTAGGTCGGCCAACACCGCCCTGAGCAGAAGGTTCTCTATCTGGTCCTCGCTGAGCCCGGCGAGCGGGCCGGTGGCGGGCGGGGTGTAGATCGACTTGTCCTGGCCCAAGCTGGCCTCCTTCCGGCGCGGTTTCCTCGCCCCGATTCTACAGCGCGCGCCGGTATAGCTGTGCGGGAGGTGCCCCGTGGCCCACTTCTTGGCCGCGCCCACCGAGACCCCCGCGAACTCCGCGGCGGCGGTCGGCCCCATGCCGTCCTCCGTCGCCAGGAGGAAGAGCTCGACCTTCTCCCTGCTGTACATGCGAACCTCCAGTCCGGACCGCCTCGCGGTCCAACTTTCTGTCCGCACCCCCAATAGGCCAAAATCCAGGAACTATTTCACCGCAACTTAGGAGGGGATGGGGTTGATGGCGGGGGCGGTGGCGTTGCTTGTCGATTAGCTACGGGGGCGGTGGCGGAGCTTGTCGATGGTGGCGTCGGTGCTGCGGCTGCGGGCTTCGGCAGCGGTTTGGCGTTTACGGCGGTAGTCGATCATGCCTTGGATGATGGGCTTGCCAAAGCTCACGACGTCGTCGTTGTAGATGGCGGTGCGGGCTGCGAGCAGGCAGTCGCTAAAGTCCATATGCGTCCTGCCGAACAGCTTGATGGCAAAGGCGATGACGGTGGGCTCGTCGACCATGACGTCGTCGAGCAACCTGGTCAGCGCCGCCGCGATTTTGGGGCGGGGGACCTTGTAGACATCGCGCAGCGTGACGGCGACGCGTGTGATGATCTCGGGGTAGACGCGGGTGGTGCGCGTGGCGATAACCTTGGCGGCGCGCGGCGACAGGACCTCGTCGTCGTTAAGCAGGTAGCGTAGGATAACGGTCTCGTCGATGATGGTGCTACTCATGGATGTCTACTTCCTCGGGACCCAAGATCGTATCGTCGCTTTCTGCGGCGAGATATTCAATCCAGGCGTTGCGTTCCTCGGACCGGCGATTGGGGTCCCCGTAAGCCTTAAGCACTCCGTAGGCAGCCGTGCCATCCTTTGAGCGTACGGCGATCGGCTGAAAAGGCAGTTTGCGCATGAGGATGCTCTGCGAAACAAAAAGGCGAACGGCCTCGGCAAGCGATGTACCCATTGCATCGTAGAGACGCTCGGCATGCTGCTTGTCCTCTTCGCGAATGCGCACCTGTAGGATGGCTCGTTTTTGAGTCGATGACATCGCTAGCCCCCTTATCTAGTGCAACACGGATGGTCAAATTCGCCCTGTGCTTTCATTTGACTATCTTATATCCACCACTTTATTTCACTCAAGTTAATGAGTGTAAACATAACTACAAGCGTAATACATCCGCAGAAGGAGAGCGTGAAAATCTCATATGACTACGCGTGTATTACACTCGCCTTTATAGTCCACCGAGAATAATCCCGACCTGCCAAAACCCCTGCAATACACCAGTATTGCAGGGGTTACGCTCAAGTTTGCTCCCTGCAACTGCGTATATTCAACTTGTATACCGTTGGAGAAATTCTACCGAGTGCCTGTTTCGCCGCATGCATTCGATACGCCGATGCCAGGCCACGGGCGGCTTGGGGCAACGTCGACAGGATCTCTCCGGCATGGGATTCAGGAGGGAGTGAACAACATGGGCAATAAACGAGTCGTAGCCGATTCCTCACGCTGCATTGGGTGCCAAACCTGCATGGCGGCGTGCATCGAGGCACACGACATCCCCGGCAACATCGCCGCGCCGCGCCTGCGCGTGACGCGTACGTACGAGATCTCCGCACCGGTGGCGTGCCATCACTGCGAGGACGCTCCGTGCGCCAAGGCCTGCCCCACGGGTGCCTTGTTCTTTGATCCAAAGAACCATCGCATCGGTGTTAACGAGGACAACTGCATCGGCTGCAAGAGCTGCGTCATGGCCTGCCCCTTTGGCGCCGTGAGCGTGGCGACCACGCAGGTCCCCGTTTTGATGGGCGACGTGCGCGTGGGTTCGCAGACCAAGAGCTTCGTGCTCAAGTGCGACCTGTGCGTGGACCGTCCCGGCGGTCCGGCGTGTGCCGAGGCGTGCCCGACCAAGGGCCTCACCCTGGTAGACGAGGAGCGCCTGGCGGAACTGACCGCCGAGCGTGCCCGCGCCACCATCGAAAACGAGGCGTAGGCGGGCGGCCATACAAGCCCTACGATTGTCAAATACGTACCGATTAATCGGTAGCAGAGAAAGGAAGGAGGGTGTCATGGAGAAGCATAAAGTGATCTGCCCGTACTGCGGCGCCGGTTGCCAGTTTAACCTCCTGGTCCAAAACGGCCAGGTCGTGGGTACCGAACCGCTCAACGGCATCACCAATCAAAGTGAGCTGTGCCTGAAGGGCATGAGCGGCTACGACTTCATCAACGACACCAAGATCTTGACTCCTCGCGTACTGCACCCGATGATCCGCCGCACTAAGGGCGCGGATCTTGAGCGCGTAAGCTGGGACGAGGCACTGGATTTCACCGCATCTAAGATGCAGGCCATAATTGACGAATATGGTCCTAACGCTGTCATGACCACCGGCTCCTCGCGAGGCGGCGGCAATGAGGCGAACTACGTCATGCAGAAGTTTACGCGTGCGTGCATCGGCACCCACAGCGTAGACAACTGCGCCCGTACTTGACACGGCCCTACTGTCCTCGGTCTGATGGACACGGTTGGTTCAGGTTGCATGTCATGCTCCATCCCCGGTATGGAGGATGCGGGCTGCATTTTCCTCTTCGGCTATAACCCTGCCGATTCGCACCCCATCGTCGCAAGGCGTATCGTGCGAGCCAAAGAAAAGGGTTGCAAGATCATCGTCGCCGACCCGCGCCATATCGAAACTGCGCGTATCGCCGATATCTACCTTCCGATCAAGAACGGTTGCAACGTCGCGTTCCTCAACGCCTTTGCCAACTGCTTGGTCAATGATGGCCTCTACGACAAGCAGTTCGTCGCCGAGCACACGAACGGCTTTGACGAGTGGTGGGAGACCATCAAGAACTACACTCCCGAATCCGTACAGGACATCACGGGTGTCGAGCCCGCGCTGATCCACCAAGCTGCCGAGATGTACGCCACGGCGAAGCCCTCTGCCATCATTGGCTGGGGCATGGGCGTATGCCAGCAGAAGCAGAACCTGAAGACGGTGCACACCATCGCCTCCATCGCCTGCGTTGCCGGCCAGATCGGCAAACCCAACTCCGGCCTCGCGCCCGTGCGTGGCCAGAATAACGTCCAGGGCTCCTGCGATATGGGCATGCTGCCCAACCTGTACCCTGGCTACCAGAAAGTCACCGACCCCGCCGCTCGCGCCAAGTTTGCCAAGGCCTGGGGCGTGCCCGAGGAAAAGCTCCCCTTGGAGGAGGGCTACAAGCTCACCGACCTGGGTCACCTGGTCGACGAGGGCAAGGTGCACTGCTTCTACAACTACGGCGAGGACCCGGTCCAGACCGAGCCCGATTCGGCCGGTATGCGCAAGACGCTCTCCGAGCTGGACCTGTTCATTTGCCAGGACATCTTTATGACGCAGACGACCATGCTCGCCGACGTCATCCTGCCCGCCACCTCTTGGGGCGAGCACGAGGGTGTCTTTACCGCATCCGACCGTAGCTTCCAGCACTTTGACGCGGCTGTTCCGCCCAAGGGCGAGTGCCGCCACGACTGGGAGATCTTTGCGGACCTGTCCACGCGCATGGGCTATCCCATGCACTACGACAATACCGAGCAGATCTGGAACGAGTGCATTAGCCTGTGCCCCAACTTTGTGGGCGCAACCTACGAGAAGATGGCTCCCGAGGGCGGTTACGCTCAGTGGCCCGTCAAGAGCACCGACGTGAACGACCACGGTACGGCCGACATGTTCGCGGGCGGCAAGTTCACCACCAAGGACGGCCGCGCCAACCTAATGGCGCACGATTGGGAGGCGCCCTCCGAGCTTCCCGACGATGAGTACCCGCTCATCCTGTGCACCGTCCGCGAGGTTGGCCACTACAGCTGCCGTTCGATGACCGGCAACTGCAAGACGCTGGCGCTGCTCGCCGACGAGCCCGGCTTTGTCCGCATGAATCCCGCGGACGCCGAGGCGCGCGGCATCAAGAACGGCGACATCGTCTCGATCCACAGCCGCCGCGGACAGGTATACAGCCGCGCCGACGTGAGCGACCGCATCAACAAGGGCACGGTCTACATGACCTACCAGTGGTGGATCGGCAAGTGTAACGAGCTGACCATGCACAAGGTCGACCCGGTCTCGCACACGCCCGAGGACAAGTTCTCCGCCTGCCAGGTCGATCCAATCGCCGACCAGGTCTGGGCCGAGGGCGAGGTCGAGCGTCAGTACACCGAGCTCAAACAGGCTCTGGTGGATGCCGCCGCTCCGCAGGACGTTGAGCCCGGCGCCGCCAAGTTCGACGACGAGACGCACGTGAATCAAATCGTGTAGTCCCGTTCTCGTTGGCTTTTTGGGCCGGGCGTCCCGTACGTTCGGGAGCCCGGCCCGTTATTTTGAAAGGAAGTGGGGATGAACCGCTTCATCGACATCAACCCGGAGAGGTGCATCGGCTGCGGAACATGCCAGTCCGCCTGTGCCGACGCCCACCGGATGCAGGGTCTTCAGGATACGCCGCGCCTGGCGCTCGTGAAGACCGGCGGTATTTCGGCCGCCCTTGCCTGCCACCATTGCGAGGGTGCCCCCTGCGCCGAGGTTTGCCCGGTGAATGCCATCGAGCACGATGGCGACCGCATCCACGTCAAGGAGCAGGAGTGCATCGGGTGCAGGTTGTGCGCCATCGCGTGCCCCTTCGGAGCCATCCATCCCGATGGCACGTCTATCGCCGGTGTCGCAGGCATGTGTGATCCGACGCCTTCGTATCCTAAGTCCCTGAGCAGCCTGCTTACGTGGGCTCCCGGCCAGTACACCTGCGCTGTGAAGTGCGACCTGTGCGCTTTCGATCCTGACGGCCCACATTGTGTGGCGGCGTGCCCCACCAAGGCGCTGACCGTCATGGGCGGCGCGGCCGATCGAGAGCTCGACGAGGCCAAGCGCCTGCGCTCGATCGAAAACGGTCCGGCCGTCGACGTTACCGCTGTGGCCCAGGGCCTGTCCGAGAAAGCAGAAGGGAGCGTAAACAATGGATAGCATGACGCTGTTTATCGCATCGCTTGCCGTCTCGTGCATCGGTGCGCTCGCCTCGGTTCTGCTGATCAAGGCCGATAACGCCGCCAAGACCGCCGGCTGCCTTATCGGCGCCGTCGCCGCGGTGCTTTCGTTTGTGGCCGGTATCCAGGCCGTGCTGGGCGATGCCACGTCGGTCGACACCATCGTGTTCTTCCCGTTTGCCCATTTCCAGCTGCTGCTCAATCAGCTGTCCGGCCTGTTCGTGGCGCTCATCTCGGTGCTCGCGTTTGCCGGTTCGATCTACGGTCTCAACTACTTTGATGAGTACCCGGGCAAAAAGGGCCGCGCCGGCTTCTTCTTTAACACCTTCGTGGCATCCATGATGCTCGTCATCACCGCCGACAACGTGTTTTGGTTCTTGGTCGCCTTTGAGCTCATGTCGCTGACCTCGTACTTCCTGGTCGTGATTGAGGAGAACGAGAACTCCATCCACGGCGGTTGGCTCTACTTTGTGATCGCGCACGTGGGCTTTGTGCTCATCATGGCGAGCTTCCTCACCATGACCAACTTCGCCGGCGGCTCGTTTGCCTTTGCGGATTTCCGCGCTACGCAGTTTAGCCCCGCGGTCGCATCCGTGTGCTTCGTGCTCGCCTTCTTTGGCTTTGGTGCCAAGGCAGGTATCATCCCGCTGCACGGCTGGCTGCCCAAGGCACATCCCGAGGCGCCGTCCAACGTGTCGGCCCTCATGTCCGGCGGCATGATCAAGATCGGTATCTTCGGCATCCTCAAGGTGGGCCTCGACCTGCTCTCCGCCTCGGGTGTTCAGGTCTGGTGGGGCCTTATGGTCATGGTCTTTGGTGCGATCTCGTCGGTCCTCGGCGTGGCCTTCGCCCTGCAGGAGCATGACATCAAGCGCCTACTGGCCTACCACTCCGTCGAGAACATCGGCATCATTCTGCTCGGCGTCGGCGCCTCCATGGCCGCCATGGCGCTCGACTCGGTCGGCATCGCCGTCCTGGCCCTGATGGCCGCCCTCTACCACACGTTTAACCACGCGATGTTTAAGGGCGAGCTGTTCTTGGGCGCCGGTGCGCTGCTGTACTCCACGGGTACGCGCAATATGGAGAAGATGGGCGGCCTGTTCCGTCGTATGCCGGCAACGGCCATCTGCTTCCTCGTCGGCGCGCTTGCCATCTCGGCCATCCCGCCCTTCAACGGTTTTGTGTCCGAGTGGTTTACCTACCAGTCGCTGTTTAACGCCGCCATGCAGGGCGACAAGGCTGTCATGATCGTGGCCGTGTTCGCTGCCGTCGCGCTCGCCATTACCGGCGCGCTGGCTGTCACGTGCTTCGTCAAGGCCTATGGCGTCTCCTTTGCCTCCGCGCCCCGCTCCGAGGCCGCTGCCAATGCCAAGGAGGTTCCCGCCCCCATGGTGTTCGCACAGGGTCTGCTCGCGGCCATCTGCGTTGTGCTGGGCATTGGCGCTCCCGTGATCGCGCCCGTGCTGGTCGATGTCGCCGCGTCCGTGCTGCATCCGTACGGTGGCGTGTTTGCCGCCGAGGGTATGGAGCTCATGAACCAGTACTCCGGCGCTGCCACCTCCACGCCCGCGATCGCCATTGCGCTTGTGGTGCTTGTCGGCCTTGCCTGTGGCTACCGCAAGCTCAAGACCGTCGGCAAGGTGCAGAAGTCCCAGCCGTGGGCATGCGGCTATGCCCCCAACGAGCATATGCCCGTCGTGGCCACGACCTTTGCCTCCGAGGTGTCCTGGTTTATGCAGCCGCTCTACACGTTGCGTGACCGCTGCACGGCCGTCTGCTGGTCCATCGCGCACTTCTTCCAGAAGCTCACCGGTGTGGCCGAGGCCGTGGAGACCGTACCCGACAAGGTTCTCGTCGATGCCCCGCATAAGGGTGTCGAGAAGCTCGCCGACCTCGCGACTAAGCTCGAGGGCGGCAACTACAGCATCTATATCTGCTACATCGTCGCGGCACTCGTGGTGTTCCTCGTGCTCGCCGTGCAAATGGGTTAAGGAGGGGAGAGCATGAACAACATCGTACTTGCCGTTCTGCAGGGCGTGGTCGTTATGGCCGTCGCGCCGTTCTTCTCCGGTCTCGGTCGCGTGATCCGCGCCAAGATGCACAACCGTCGCGGCCCCAGCATCATGCAGGACTACCGCGACCTGGCTAAGCTCTTTGCGCGACCCGAGTCCCAGAGCGAGGACGCGAGCTTTGCACTGCGCATCATGCCGCCGCTGTTCTTCGCCGTCGCCTTTATGCTCGCAATGGGTCTGCCGCTCTTTACGGCACAAAGCCCCATCCCGGTCTTTGGTGACGCCATCACCATCATGTACAGCCTGGCGCTCGCCCGCTTCTTCTTCGCCCTCTGCGGTGTGGATTCGTCCAACGCCTATGCCGGAATCGGCGGCGTCCGCGAGCTGCTCATGAGCGTGCTCATCGAGCCGTCCATGCTGCTGGCGCTGTTTGCCGCGGCTTTGGTGTGCGGTTCTACCGACATCGCCACCATGGGCCAGCACATTATGGCGGGCGCCGTCGACGCGCCGGTTGCCGTGATCCTTGCCGGCATCGCCTTTGCGATTGCCTGCTACATGGAGCTCGGCAAGCTGCCGTTTGACCAGGCCGAGGCCGAGCAGGAGCTTCAGGAAGGTCCGCTCGCCGAGCTTTCCGGTCCGTCGCTTGCCATGGCCAAGCTTGCCATGTCCATGAAACAGGTCCTGGTCGTCGCTTGGTTCTGCGCGATCTTCGTCCCCTGGGGCGAGCCCGCGACCGTGGGCACTGCCGCTGTTCTGGGCGCGGTCATCTTCCTGGTGAAGTGCCTGGTCGACTTTGTCGTCTGCGGCGTGATCGAAAACTCCTGCTCGCGTTCGCGCTTTAAGGTGCTTGGCAATCAGACTTGGGCTGTCGTGGGCATCGCCGTTCTGGCGTTTGTCTTCGTGGTCGTCGGCGTGTAGGAGAAGGGAGAAACAATGTCATTTGCAGTCAGTCTGTCCCTTCTCGGCTTGGTCGCTATCGCGGCCCCGATGGTGGCCTCGGTGCTCGTCGCCCTGTTCCCCCGTCCGTACGCCAAGTGGTTCAGCGTTTTGGGTGCCGCCGTCTCGACGGTCTGCACCATCGCCCTCGCCGCGAATTTTGCTGGCGCCGGCATGCCCGACACGCAGGTCCCCCTGATTTCGTTTGGGCAGACCCTCGTCATGGGCTTCACCTTCGATCGCATGAGCACGCTGTTCGCGCCCGCCTTCGTGGGCATCGGCCTGCTCGTCGTGATCTACTCGATTCCCTATATGAGCGAGAATAACCGTGAGCATCCCGATGCTCCGCGTCGTCGCTTCTACGCGTACCTCGCGACCTTCATCGGTGCCATGGCCGGTCTTGTGTACAGCTCGACCCTTTTGGGCCAGCTCGTGTTCTTTGAGATCACGGGTGCGTGCTCTTGGGGCCTCATTAGCTACTACATGACGCCCACGGCCAAGAAGGCCGGCATGAAGGCCCTGATCATTACGCATATCGGTGCGCTCGGCCTGTATCTGGGCGCCGCCATCGTGTTCGCGCACACCGGCACCTTCGCCATTACCGCGATTGCCGGCCTCGACGCCAAGCTCAAGGCTATCGTCCTTTTGCTCGTGCTCTTCGCGGCCTGGGCCAAGTCCGCGCAGGTTCCCATGTACATGTGGCTGCCTTCTGCCATGGAGGCGCCGACGCCTGTTTCGGCCTACCTGCACGGTGCCTCGATGGTTAAGGTGGGCGTGTGCGTGTTCGCGCGTGCGCTCGTTTCTGCCGGCGAGATTCCCGAGATCGTGGGCTGGGTCGCCATTATCGACGCCATGGTCACCATGCTCTTCGGCTTCCTGATGTACCTGCCGCAAAAGGACATGAAGCGTCTGCTTGCCTTCTCCACGATCGCCCAGCTCTCCTATGTGTTCTTTGGTTTGGGCCTTTCGGTCTTTGGCAGCCAGCTGGCCTTTGACGGTGCCGTGTGCCACATCTTTAACCACGCCTTCGCCAAGACCCTGTTCTTCCTGATCGCCGGTTCGTTCTCCTTTACGCTCGGCACGCGTATGCTGCCCAAGCTGCGCGGCATCGTAAAGAAGTACCCGATCTCGGGCGTGGGCTTTGGTGTCGCGGCGCTCGCCATTGCCGGCGTGCCGCCCATGAACACGTTCTTCTCCAAGTTCCAGATCATCGCCGGCGGCTTTTCTGTGGGTGCCGGCAACGTCGCGATCCTGGTGCTCGTGTGCATCATGGTCGCCGAGACCGTCGCCACCTTTGCCTGGTTCCTCAAGTGGATGGGCTATTGCCTGCCCGGCGAGCCCAGCGAAGAGGTCGCTGCGGGATCCCCACTTCCCCGCGCGATGGCGTTCGTGTTCATCGTGCTCATCATCATGGTCATCGTCAGCGGCCCGCTTTCGGCCAGCTGGATCGGTTAGGAGGTAGAACGACATGGGTTATTCGATCGTCAACATCCTTGGCGGCCTTCTGATCGTCACGTCCACCATGGTGGTCGTCTCCAAGAACATCAAACATGCCATCCGCTGGTATGCGGTGCAGTCGCTGGTGCTCGTGGGCCTGCTCGCCACGCTCGGCGCCACCATCGGTGCGCAGGAGCTGCTTATGTGGGCGGGTTCGGCCTTTATCACCAAGGTCGTCCTGGTCCCATATATCCTCAACCGCGCGTACAAGAAGATGGGCGAGCCGAGCGACGCATCGCTCAAGGCCGGCCTTAAGCCCGCGTGGGCCATCTGCATCATCGCCGTGGAGGTCGCGATCTGCTTTGCCGTCGTGACGCAGATCAGCCTGCCCACGGCCGAGGTCGCAACGCCTGCGCTCGCTATTAGCTTCGCCCACTTCTTTGTGGGTCTCACCTGCATCATCTCGCAGCGCAACATCATGAAGCAGATCTTTGGATACTGCCTTATGGAAAACGGCAGCCACGTGACGCTCGCGCTTTTGGCCCCCACCGCTCCCGAGATCATCGAGATCGGTATCGCCACCGACGCCATCTTTGCCGTCATCATCATGTCCATCGTCGTGCGTCGCATTTGGGACGACTCCCACTCGCTCGATGCGCGCGACCTGTCCGAGCTGAGGGGGTAGTCCATGGAAACGTTGATTCTCGCCCTGCTCGCGACTCCTTTGGTGTTCTCGCTGGTCATGGCGTTTTTGCCCAAGAACACGTCCTATAACGTGTTTGCCGGTCTCAACCTGGTCTCCGTCGCAGCCGTCCTGGTGCTGTCGATTATGACGGCCGGTGACGTCCTAATGAGCGGCGACACCGCGAGCGCTCTTGGCCTGTGGTTCCACCTCGATTCGCTGGGCGCCATCTTTGTGCTGCTCATCGGGTTTATCGGTTTTCTTACGGGGCTGTTCTCGCTGCCCTATGTAAAGGCCGATATCGAGGAGGGCTCCATGCCCGCCGAGCGCGCCAAGCAGTATTTTGCGCTGTTTAGCCTGTTTGTGTTCACCATGCTGCTCGCATGTCTGTCCAACAATATGATTCTCACCTGGGCCGCCGTGGAGGCAACCACGCTTTCCACCGTGTTCCTCGTGGGTATCTACAAGAACAAGACGGCCCTCGAGGCTTCTTGGAAGTACGCGATGGTCTGCACCGCCGGCGTGGCCTTTGGCCTCTTTGGCACGCTGCTGATCTACGCCAACGCCGCCGACGTGATTCCCAACGCCCACGAGGCCGCATTCCTGTCGTGCGTGTTGCCGTATGCCGACCAGTTCGACCCGACGCTTATGCGCCTCGCCTTTGCGTTTATCGTCATTGGCTTTGGCACCAAGGCCGGCCTGTTCCCCATGCACACTTGGCTGCCCGATGCCCACTCCCAGGCCCCGAGCCCCGTCTCGGCCCTGCTATCGGGCGTGCTGCTTAAGTGCGCCATGCTTGTGATCATGCGCTTCTACGGCTTTACCATCCAGGCCGTGGGCGCCGAGTATCCGCAGCTTTTGCTGCTGATCGTCGGCACGCTGTCCATTTTGGTGGCGGCGCTTTCGATGTTTCGTCAGGACGACCTCAAGCGCCGCTTTGCGTACTCGTCTGTGGAGAACGTGGGCGTTATCGCCCTGTGCCTGGGCATCGGTGGCCCGTTGGGTATCGCCGCGGCTCTGCTGCACTGCGTGTTCCACGGCTTTACCAAGACGCTTGCCTTCTGCGTGTCCGGCAACATCCAGCACGCCTTTGGTACGCGTAGCCTGGCCAAGATCCAGGGCGTCGTCGAGGTTGCCCCCGCAACCGCCGCGCTCGCCATCCTGGCGCTGCTCGGCCTTGCCGCCTTCCCGCCCTTTGGCATGTTTATCTCCGAATTCCTGACTTTTGTCGCCGGTGTTACCGCCGGTCCCATGTGGCTTGTCGTCGTGGTCGCCCTCGGTCTTACCGTGGCTATTTCCGCGCTCACCCGTATCGCGCTCAAGTCGGTATTCGGCCATGCGCCCCAGGGCATGGGCAAGCATGAGGCCCCGGCGCTCATGCTTATCCCCGAAATCATCCTGGCTGTCATGATCTTGTGGTTTGGCATCGCCACCCCGCTGCCTCTCGTGCACGGTGTGGAGACCGCGACCGGCATCGTGCTCGAGCAGAGCACCGAGGAACTTCACGCGACGCCGATGTACCGCGCTGTGTTCGGTACCGAGACCGCTCAGAGCGAGGTGGAGTAACGAATGATTGAAACTGAGAACAAGGTGTATGCCCGCCGCTGCGAGAGCCATGTCGAGGCCCTGCGTCGCGCCGTTCCAGGCTGCATCGAGAAGGTCGAGTGGCAGTGCGAGGACCAGCTGACGATTACCGTCAAGCAGGACCGTCTGCCCGAGGCCGTCCACTACCTGTACTACGAGCGCTACGGCTGGATTCCCGTGATCGTCGGCAACGACGAGCGCAGCCTGTGCGGCCGCTACGCCGTGTACTACCTCATCTCCATGGAGGGGGAGGACCCCGGCTGGGTGACCGTGCGCACCGAGGTCGATCCCGCCAAGATGACGTTCCCGTCCGTGACGCCGTTTGTCCCCGCCTGCGTGTGGGGCGAGCGCGAGCTGCGCGACATGTTCGGTCTGATCCCCGAGGGCCTGCCCGATCGCCGTCGCCTGGTGCTGCCCGACGACTGGCCCAGCGGCCTGTACCCGCTGCGCAAGGATTCCATGGACTACCGTTTCCGTCCCGCGCCTGCGAGCGACATGGAAAACTACGAGTTCTTGGCCGATACCAAGGGCAAAGAGACCACCCTTGTCCCCATGGGACCGCTGCACATTACCTCCGACGAGCCCGGCCACTTCCGCCTGTTTGTCGAGGGCGAGACGATCGTCGACGCCGACTACCGTCTGTTCTACGTGCACCGCGGCATGGAGAAGGTCGCCGAGACGCGCCTGAACTATGACGCCGTGACGTTCCTCGCCGACCGCATCTGCGGCATCTGCGGCTGTGCCCACTCGGTGGCCTATGCCGAGGCCGTCGAGCGCGCCCAGGGCATCCATGTCCCGCCGCGCGCCCAGTACATCCGCGCCATTATGCTCGAGGTCGAGCGCCTGCACTCGCACCTGCTCAACATTGGCCTGGCGTCGCACTACACGGGCTTTGACTCCGGCTTCCAGCAGTTCTTCCGCGTCCGAGAGAAGTCCATGGACCTGGCCGAGAAGCTCTCCGGTCATCGTAAGACCTACGGCCTCAACGTGATCGGCGGTGTGCGTCGCGACATCCTGGCCGAGCAGAAGCTCTCCACGCTCACGACCATCCACCAGCTGCGCTCCGAGGTCACCGAGCTCGTCGATGTGCTGCTCTCCACGCCCAACTTTATTGAGCGTACGAGCGGCATCGGCATCCTGGACCGCAAGATCGCCCGCGACTTCTCGCCGGTCGGCCCGCTCATGCGTGGCTCGGGCTATGCCCGCGACGTGCGCTTCGACCATCCCTTCGACGGCTACGCCGATCCGGACATCCAAAAGATGCACGCCGCCACGGCCGACACCTGCGATGCCTTTGGCCGCACCGCCGTCCGCATCCAGGAGGTCTACGATTCGATCGACATGATCGAGACCATGCTCGAGAACTGCCCGTCGGGCCCCATCCTCACCACGGATTGGGAGTACACCCCGCATAAGTACGCCATCGGTGCCACCGAGGCGCCGCGCGGCGAGGACGTGCACTGGGCCATGCTCGGCAACAACCAGAAGTGCTACCGCTGGCGCGCCAAGGCCGCTACGTACAGCAACTGGCCGGTCCTGCGCTACATGTTCCGCGGCAACACCGTGGGCGATGCGGCGCTGATCGTCGGCTCGCTCGACCCGTGCTACTCCTGCACCGACCGCGTGACGGTGACCGATGTGGCCGCCAAGCGCGATCACGTGCTGGACAAGGAGCAGTTTGAGAACGTCTGGCGCGACAAGTCGCCGCTTGCGGGCGAGGGCACCGTGGCCGCTCCGCTCGATGAGGAGGCGCTCTAATATGCTGAAGCTTTGGAAGGTTAACGCCAAGGCCGGCGACGCGACGGTCAAGTACCCGTTTGCGCCGTTTCCCACCAACAAGGATATGCGCGGCAAGCCCGAGCACAATGCCGAGCTGTGCATCGCCTGCGGTGCCTGCGGCGTGGCGTGCCCGGCTGACGCCATCCGCATGGATACCGACCTTGCGGCCGATACCATCACCTGGTCGATCGACTACGGCCGCTGCATCTTCTGCGGCCGCTGCGAGGAAGCCTGCCCCATGGAGGCCATCAAGCTCACCGAGGAGTTTGAGCTGGCCGTTATGAGCAAGGACGACCTCACCAGCAAGAGCGTCTACACGCTCGAGCACTGCTCGCGCTGCGGCAAGCCGTTCGCCCCACACAAGGAGATCGACTACGCCAAGCGCCTGCTGCAGAAGGCCGGCGGTATGGAGGCCGAGCAGGCCGCTCGTACCGTCAGTATGTGCCAGGAGTGCAAGCGCGAGCTCGACGCCCTGCGCGCCGCCTCGGCCGTCAAGACCGGCAACGCGCGCGGCATGGCTGCCAACGAGACGCTCGCGTCCGGTGAGCCCCAGGGTCCCGGCATGGAGTATCTGGGCGGCCACGGTGTCAACCCGGAGTATATCGACCGCGAGCTCAACCCCGATGCGCCCGAGATTCCCGCCGGTCCTGAACCGGTCGAGGGCATCATCATGGATTTTGATACGAAGGAGGAGTAACCATGGCCGAACCCACGCTTTTGCCCGAGCGGCTTCAGTACCGCCCGACCAAGATCGAGCTCGACGAGAGCATCGAGAAGGCCAAGGCGACCCTTCTTAAGAAGATCAAGCGCTCGGTGTATGTGTACCGCGTTGACTGCGGCGGCTGCAACGGCTGCGAGATCGAGATTTTCGGTTCCATCACGCCCGTCTTCGACGTCGAGCGCTTTGGCATCAAGGTCGTGCCCTCGCCGCGTCACGCCGACGTGCTGCTGTATACCGGTGCCGTGACGCGTGCCATGCGCATGCCGGCCCTACGCGCCTTTGAGGCCGCGCCCGACCCCAAGATCGTGGTGTCCTATGGCGCGTGCGGCTGCACCGGTGGCATCTTCTACGACAACTACTGCGTCTGGGGCGGCACGGACAAGATTCTGCCGGTCGATGTCTACATCCCCGGCTGCCCGCCCAGCCCCGCGCAGACCATCTACGGCTTTGCCATGGCGCTCGGTCTGCTCGACCAAAAGCTCCATGCCGAGACCACGGTGGAGGCCGAAGGCGAGCAGGTAGACATTCTGCACCCCGGCGTGCCGTATAAGCTGCGCGTGGCCATCGAGCGCGAGGCTCGTGCCATGAGCGGTTACCGCTATGGTCGCGACCTGGCCAACGAGTTTATGGATACGCTCGAGGGTGCACCCAAGGGCGATATCCGCGGCGCCATGGCGCTACTCATCGACAAGCAGGACGATCCGCGCCGTGTCGAGGTCTACTCGGCGCTGCAGGATCTGGTGCTGGCCGGAGGTCGCTAGATGGAACTCACGGACCGCTCTGGTTACTTTGCGGGGCCCGGCATGCTCGGCGGCTCCTTCGGTGACGCCTCGCGCGCAAGCGTCGAGGCCGCCGAGGGCGTCGCCGACCCCTGCCTGGCCCACGAGCCCGACCAGGTGGTCTTCTACGAGCTCACACGCAAGTTTGTCGAGACCGAGGAAGACGTTCCCCAGGAGGCCTGCGACGTGCTGTACTACACGCTCGCCGTGGGCCACCACACCGGTGTGCTCGATTGTTTTGAGCCGCGTCTGTCCGTGCCGGTGAACGTCTTCTATTCGCTGGTCGACGCGCTGCCGGAAGGGGAGGCCAAAACCAAGTTTGAGGCCATCCGCTCCTTTGGCGAGTGTCAGCTCGACAAAGCGGCGGTGCCCTCGTTGCTCGAGGCTTGCGACGCCCTGCTCAATGAGCGCGGTTTTCGCGGCTCGGCCAAGGCGGGTATCTCGGTGTTCGACGACGACTTTGGCCTGCATGCCCAGCAGGTCGCGTTTCTGATGAAGTTCCGCGACCTGGTTGAGCGCGTGCGCGACGTGTCGGGCGTGTACTTGACGGGAAGGTTGCAGTAATGGGCTGCGTTATCGATGGCCGCGTAAACGGCGCCCCCTTTGCGGGCATCGTGCTCACGGCCGGAAGCGTTTTGCGCGCCGACGATGCCGCCGGCCCCGTGCTCTCCAAAAAAATGGAGGACGTGCCCCTTGCCGGTTGGTACACCATCGACGGCGGGCAGACGCCCGAGGACGACATCATCGAGGTCAAGCGCGAGCGTCCGCCGCGCTTGGTGCTTGTGGATGCCGCCGATATGGCGTTGCCCGTCGGTTCGATCCGTCTACTCGACAAAAGTGACGTGGCTCGCAAGTCGATGTTCACCACGCATTCGCTTCCGCTCTCGATTTTGATCGAAGAGATCGAGCAATCATGCGATGATATCGTCTTCGTAGGGATTCAGCCGGGCGACACGGAGTTCTACAACCCCATGTCCCCGGAGATCTTTGACGCCGTCGACGCCGTGTACGACGCCGTGGCCGCCAACGACTTTTCCCACTTTGTCCGCTTGGGGCAGGAGCTGTAGGAGCGCTTGTCCCTGCTGATTAGGAAAGAAGTGATTGACATGGCAGATACCAAGGTGGAGTATCCCGCTCCCGATTGCCTGGCGCCCGCCGCGATTGAGGCAAAGACCGAGGCCGCCGGCGTGACCAAGGCTAACCTGCCGGTCGCGAAGGCCTTTGTCTTGGCGATGTTCGCCGGTGCGTTCATCGCCTTCGGTGGCCTGTTCTTTACCGTGTTCTTGAGCGATAGCACCTTGGGCTGGGGTGCCCAGCGTGTTGTGGGCGGCCTGTGCTTTTGCCTGGGCCTGGTGCTCGTGCTTATTTGCGGCGCCGAGCTCTTTACGGGCAACTCGCTTATGGTCTGCGCGCTCAAGAGCAAAAAGATCACGCTCGCCCAGATGCTCAAAGCCTGGCTTGTCGTGTGGGTCGGTAACTTTGTCGGCGCCCTGTTCATCGTCGTTTTGGTGTACATGGCCGGCATCTACAAGCTCAACGGCGAGGCGGTCGCCAACTCCATGGTGATCGTGGCCGCCGGCAAGGTGACGGTCGACTGGGTGACGATCTTCTTCCGCGGCATCCTGTGCAACATTTTTGTGTGCCTGGCCGTGTGGATCGGCACCGCCGGCAAGACCGTGGTCGACAAGGTCGTGGGCATTCTGCTGCCCATCGCCGCCTTTGTGGCCTGCGGTTTTGAGCACTGCGTTGCCAACATGTACTTTTTGCCCATGGGCGCCGTGATGCACGCGTGCGGCTATGGTGCCGATGTTGCCGGCGCCGATGCTTTGAACGTTGCGGGCATTGCGTTTAACCTGTCCGCCGCCACGCTGGGTAACATCGTGGGCGGTGCGGTTTTGATCGCACTGGGCTATTGGTTTGTCTACGCCAAGAAGTCCGAGGCGTAAAGGGACTGTTCGCTGGGTGTTGGGCCTCCCGCGGGGCGTTGCCGTGCGGGAGGCTTTTTGGCCTTGGGGCTTGTTAGCTTTGGGGCTTGGGGCTAATTGTTTGCCCGTAGGCCTGTTGGGTTTGGTTTGGAAAGGGGTAATCGAGATGGCATCTGATGCTGAGCGTACCGGTCGCACCGTGGTGACCACGTGCGGGGGATGCTATGCCGATTGCGCCTTTGCGGCCCATGTTGAGGATGGGCGTGTGGTGGCCGAGCTGCCGGTTGTCGGGCATCCGTGCGCGGCGCGGGCCCTATGCGCCCGAGGGCGGCATCGCCTGTCCATGCCATTTGACGAGCGTGATCGTATCTTGCACCCCATGCGCCGCCGCGAGGATGGCTCGGGGTTCGATGCGGTGAGCTGGGACGAGGCGTTTGCTCAGATCGCGGCGCGTCTCGTGGGGATCGTGGATGCGCATGGCGCCCGCGCGCTGGGCATGACGCTCGGCGTGCCCTCGTTCGACCGCTCTTGGGCCTATCGCTTTATGCATGCGCTGGGTTCGCCCAATGTGTACGGTGCCGACGGTGCCTGCGAGGTGAGCCGCCTGACCGGCTGGGAGCACAGCCTGGGCTACAGCCCGGCGTCCGATCTGGCACATACCGATTGCATCATGTATTTGGGGCGTTCTATCGTGGATTCCTCGACGATGGGCGCGGTCGACGCGCTCAACGATGCCCGTCGACGCGGTGCCAAGATCATTGTGGTGGATCCTCGCCGCAGTGGCTCGGCCGCGCTTGCCGACCGCTGGCTGCGCGTGCGCCCGGGCTGCGACCTGGCTCTGCTGTTGGGCATTGCGCATGTGCTCATTGCCGAGGATCTGTACGACCACGATTTTGTGACGCGCCATACCACAGGGTTTGATGAGTTGGCGCAGGCGGCTGGTGCGTGGACGCCCGAGTGGGCGGAGTCGATGTGCGACGTGCCGGCCGACGACATCCGCGCGACGGCGCGCGATTTGGCTGCCGCGGCGCCGGCCGCCGTGGTCGACGCGGGCTTTCACGGCGGCATCGGCATTGCGTATGCCAACAGCACCCAGACGGCGCGCGCTATCTGCCTGGTCGATGTGTTGTTGGGCTGCCTGGGGCATGCGGGCGGTGCGCTCAACCCGCCGACTCCGCTTGCGCTGGGCGACTTGGACCCTGCGCGCTTTGCGACGCCGCCGGCGCCGCGTGAGCCCAAGTTGGGCTCCGAGCGCTATCCGCTCGTCGATCCGGTGCGCGGTCTGTGCACGGCCATCGGCCAGTCAATCCTTGCCGGCGACCTGTGCGGGCTCATCGTCTATGCCAGTAATCCCGGGGCGGGTTACGGTAACGCCGATGCCTGGCTTGGCATCTTGCGGCAGCTCGACCTACTTGTGACCATCGATATCCGCTGGTCCGAGACGGCGCGTGCGTCCGATTTTGTGCTACCCGACGTGACGTATCTGGAGGCCGACCGCGGTGTGGGCACGGTCGTGGGCCGCAACGATGCGCGCGTGTTCTACCGCAATGCCGTACTGCCGGTTTTGCATGGCGATACGCGTCCCGGCCGGGAGATCTTTGCCGGTCTGGCTGCTGCCTGCGGCGTGGGCGAGTACTTCGGCTTTTCGCCGGACGACCTTGCGGCGGCCCAGGTGGCTCCGTTTGGGATCGACCTGGCTGCGCTCAAGGCTTGCGGTTGGGCCGATACGGGCGTGCCGCTGCCGCCGCGCACGGGCGAGCCGGTGATTCCGCTGGCCGGCGGCAAGATTGCGCTGGCAAGCGATGTGTGGGAGCGCGCTGGCCTGGGTCGCGTGCCCAGCTGGATCGCGCCCATGGTGGAGCCGGGTCCGGGGATGTTTCGCCTTATTAGCGGCAACCGCCCCTTTGAGTCGCATACCTCGCGCAGGCTTGCGGCTGCCGGTGCCGCCGAGGCGGGCTCCGACCTGGACGCCGTGCAGATGAATGCCGACGTCGCCGCGCGCATGGGCATCGCCAACGGCGAGGTCGTCGAGCTCGTGAGCGACATGGGCCGCGATCGCGTGCGCGTGGAGACCACGCCCTATCTGCATCCGGCGTGCATCTTTACGTCGGCGGCTCCCGGTGGGCGTTCGTTCGGTGCTGGCGCGGATGGTGTCCAAGCGCTCGGCGTCGGTCCGCTCGACCACACGCCGCTGCGCTGGGATCCCATTACGGGCGCCGCGCTCACCCAGGAAAACGCCGTTTGCGTGGAAAAGATTGCGCCGCGCGGGGATAATGACGAGTAATTGACTCAGCCGATGTATTTGACTGATTCACGTTTCTTTTGAAAGGCCGCACATGAGCGATAGCCAGAACATTTCCGATGAGGTGCGCGCCCGCCTGCGCGCCATCCCTTCCGTCAACGAGCTGCTCACCGAATGGCCGGTGGTGAAGGCGGCGGGGGAGACGTGTGACGCGGTGGTCCATGCCGCCGTCACGGCTGAGCTTGACGAGGAACGCGCCGCCATCCGCGCCGGCGCTGCCCCGCGCTCCAAGCGCGAGCTGGCATCGGCCATCGAATTCCGTGCGCATCGCTCCGCGCTGCCGAGCCTGCGCCCGGCCGTTAACGCCACGGGTGTGGTCATCCATACCAACCTGGGTCGTGCCCCGCTTGCGGAGTCGGCCGCCAAGGCTGTGTGCGAGGTTGCGCGCGGCTACAGCACGCTCGAGTACAGCGTCGATACCTGTTCGCGCGGGTCGCGCAAGGAGCACGCCGCGCAGCTGATCCGATCGCTCACCGGTGCCGAGGACGCGCTCGTCGTCAACAACAACGCTGCCGCGGTACTGCTGGTGCTGGCCACCCATGCCGCGGGTAAAGAGGTCATCGTGAGTCGCGGCGAGCTCGTCGAGATCGGCGGCAGCTTCCGCATTCCCGATGTCATGGAGGCCTCGGGTGCTCGGCTCGTCGAGGTCGGCGCCACCAACCGCACGCACCTGGCCGATTACGAGCGTGCCATCACGCCCGATACCGCCATGATTCTGAAGGTCCACCCTTCCAACTATCGCATTGAGGGCTTTCACGAGGAGGTGAGCTCCAAGGAGCTTGCCGCGCTGGCACACAAGCATGGTCTGCTGTTCTACGAGGACCAGGGCTCGGGCGCGCTGCTGCCCGACGACATCCTGGTTCGCGGCGGCGAGGAGACCACGCCGACCTCGGTAGCCGCTGGGCTCGATATCGTGTCGTGCTCGGGCGATAAGCTGCTGGGCGCCGCGCAGGCGGGCATCATCATGGGCCGTCGCGACCTGATCCAGGCCTGCGGCTCACATCCGCTTATGCGCGCCCTGCGCCCGGGCAAACTGGCGCTGACGGCGCTCGAGGCCACGCTGCGCATCTACATGGACGGCGCCGATGTGGCCCATCGCGACATTCCGGTGCTCAGTATGCTCACGCTTCCACAGGCTCATCTGGAGCGTCGTGCGCGCAAGCTGCGCGACCTTATGGCGGCGGGGCTCGATAAGGCCGGCTGCCCGTGCGCCGTCGAGCTGGAGATTGTCGAAGAGTCCTCGACGCCCGGTGGCGGTTCGCTGCCTACCGTCGAGCTGCCCACGATGTGCGTCGCCGTACGCCCGGTCGATGAGCGCCTGACGGTTGATGCGCTCAAGCGCTCACTCGTCCAGGACTTCGATACGCCGGTCGTTACGCGTACGTCGCACGAGCGCATTCTGTTCGACGTGCGCACGCTGGTGGGCGATCGCGATATCGAGACGGCGGCGTCCACGCTTGCCGCATGCGTTGCAAAGGTGGCCTGCCGATGAGCTCGGATGACACGCTCGTGGAATGTCCCGTTATTGTAGGTACGGCGGGCCATGTCGACCATGGCAAGTCGGCGCTCATCGAAGCGCTGACGGGAAAGAATCCCGATCGCTTGGAGGTCGAGCGTCGCCGTGGCATGACGGTGGAACTGGGCTTTGGCGAGCTATCCCTGCCGAGTGGCAAGATCGTGGGCCTGGTCGATGTGCCGGGACATGCGCACTACCTGCGCGCCATGGTGCAGGGCGCCACGGGCATCGATGTGGCCGTGCTGGTGGTCTCGGCTGTCGAGGGCGTGATGCCGCAGACGCGCGAACATGTGCATGTGCTGGAGCTGTTGGGCGTCACCCACATGGTGGTCGCGCTGACGATGTGCGACCTTGCCGATGCCGAGATGACCGAGCTTGCCGAGCTCGATGTTGACGACTTTTTGTCGGGTACCGTGTTTGCGGGCGCGCCGATCGTTCCCGTGTCGTCCAAGACGGGCGAGGGGATTGATACGCTGCTGGCCGCGCTTGATGAGTGCGTAGATGCCTGCTGGGATGCTTGCCACGACCGTGCCGAGCGCACCGACGTCGCTCCGCGCCTGCCCATCGACCGCTGCTTTACGATCAAGGGTGCCGGCACCGTCGTGACGGGAACGCTGCACGATGCGCCGGTTGCGGTGGGCGATGAGCTTGTCGCGCTGCCGTCGCTTACGGTCTGCCGCGTGCGCGGAATTCAGGTGCATGGCGACACACAGCGGGCGCTGCCCGGTCAGCGTGTAGCGCTCAACCTGGTAGGCGATGGCGTCGCGGCGCTCGATCGCGGTGAGATGCTCGGTGTGGAGGGCCGCTTTGGCCAGACGCTGCGCTTTATGATGACGTTTACGTATCTGGGCCGCGAAGGTGCCAAGCCACGCGTGCTTGAATCGGGCGCGCGCGTGCACGTGATGGCCGGTACGGCCGAGGTTGTCGGCCGCATCATGCTCATGGAGGGCGAGGCGCCCATGGCGGTGGGCGAGACGCGTACCGTTCAGGTGCGTCTGGAGGACCCGCTGCCGCTGCGCTCCGGCGACCATGCCGTGGTTCTGTCGTATTCGCCGGTGATGCTCATTGGCGGCGGGCGCGTACTGCTGTCACGCTGCCGTCGCTCGCGCGAGCTTGCCGACGGGGAGCGTGCGCTGTATGCGGCGCTCGAGGCGGGGGATGTTGCTGGTGCGGTCGACGCGTGGCTGGCGCTGCAGGCGCTGCCGGTGACGGCTGCCGATGTTGTTGCGGCGTTGGATGCTGCTGCCGGCGATGTTGAGGCTTCGCTGCGTGCGCTGGTGGACCAGGGTGCGGTGCGCGAGCTTGCCGCGGGCGACGTGTCGCTGTACGCGAGTGCTGCCGTGCTTGATGGTGCGATGGACACGCTCGCGACGACCCTGTCGGCCATGCACACAGCGGCTCCCAAGGAGACGGGCTTTACACCTGGTGCCGTCGCCCATGCCGCCTGGCCTGCCGCCGATGAAGGCGTTACCGCGGCTCTGATTGCCGAGGGCTGCTCGCGTGGCGTGTGCGCCGCTGAGGGCGCCGAGGTGTTCGACCCACACTCCGCTGCCGCCGCGGCGCGCGTGGTGCGCGAGGCCTGCGAGCGCATCGTTGCCTTGCTGGACGAGGCCAGCCTCGATGCACCGACGTTGCCCGAGGTGGGAGAGCAGCTGCGGCTCGATCGCGACACCATGACGCGTGCCCTGCGCGAGCTTTCGCTCAATCGCTCGATCGTGAAGGTCGAGCGCGACGTTGCCTTGTCCGCTGCCGCCGAGGCCCACGCTCGCGAGCTCGTCGCCGCGGCCATCGCCAATGCCGGTGGCGCTGCCACCACGAGCGTCCTGCGCGAGGCCCTGGGCGTGTCCCGCAAACGAGCCATCAGCATCCTGGAGCACCTAGACGCCGTGCGCTTCACAGCACTCGACAAAGAAGCCGGCGGCCTGCGCTCGCTACGCTAGGGCCCGCCCCATAACTTGCGGTGAAATAGTTCCTGTTTTCCGCTCCGCACCCCCAATCAGGAACTATTTCACCGAAACTTCCAACCAGTCTTGTTGGGACGGGGCTGTTGTCGCTGAGTAGTCTTTTTGGGACGGGGCTATTTTAGCTGCCCCGGCCGTCAACCAACCTAACCGTCGCATTACCAGCCAGGGTAGCTAAAATAGCCCCGTCCCAAAAAGACTATCTTGCCTGGTTTGGTAAAATATCGCCGTACTTGGGAACGGATGGGCTCCGGTGGGCTCCGCGGTCCTCAAAACCGTTGCGAGGCGTGCAAAACGTCTTGGATGTGTTCGATTCACATACGTTCCCGCCATACGCTACCAGCGCTTTTGTGCTCGCGGTCTTGCTGCGTGCCGCAAAGGCGCTGTTTTGTTTTAGTACGGGGTCGTCGTGTCGCCTGCTTGGTCGGCGATGGTGCTTGGCTTCGTGCGCCGGGTTTCGAGCATGCCGATGGGGGTGTTTTGCCGTATGACTATCGTAAGACGGGCGGATCTTTCTTGCGTCGTCCAGGCGGGTGGGCTGTCGTCGCGTATGGGTTGCGACAAGGCACGCATGCCGTTTTGCGGCAAACCCCTGATCGAGCGCGTTCTGGAACGGCTCGCCCTGGTCGGCAGCGAACTTGTTGTGACGACCTCGCGCCCCGAGGAGCTCGCCTATCTCAGGGAGTGCGAGTTTGATGGCCTGGTTCCGCGTGTAGTCATGGACGTCGACGGCCCCGCCGGTGCCATGCGCGGCATCGCGAGCTCACTGACTGCCGCTCGGTTGCCCCTCGTGGCGATTGTCGCCTGCGATATGCCGTTCGTCTCGTCAGAACTGATCGGCGCGCTTGCTGATCGGGTCAAGGAAGGCCCGCTCGACGTGTGCGTTCCGCGTGAGGAGCGGGGGATTGAGCCGCTATGCTCTGTCTGGCGTCGCGAGGCCTGTGCGCCGGCAGCTTGTGAGTTGCTTGCTAGCGATCGCCAGCGCATCCGCTGCCTGATCGACCGAGTGCATGCCGGCTATCTAGACGAGCCGCAGATTATCGAGGCGGCCGGGTCGCTGCTCTGCTTCGAAAACGTCAATACGCCCGAAGAATTTGCGGCAGCCGAGCTGCTCGCCTAGACGATGGGAGTTGCCATGTCTCACGATATCTGTCCCGACACCGGGGAGCCTTGCACTTGTGACGGCTCTGAGCCCTGTACCTGCGGCTGTGGCGGCTGTGGACATACGGCCGAGGAAGAGGCCGCGGCGGCTGCGTATCGCGAGTCGCATCGCGAGGCCCCGTCCGGTGATGTCCTCGACCACGAACGCAAGATCATCGTTTCGTTCGACAGCACCTTCGATGTGATGGAATGCGAGCAGCTGTG
>CAKTWW010000003.1 GCA_934630855.1 uncultured Collinsella sp. | reverse complement strand
CGGTGGGAGTTCTAGACCTTGTCGGCCTTAGTACATACCGCCGCCCTGCTGACCAGCGGTGGCAGCAGCGATAGCGTCCTCAAGCTGAGTGTTCTTGGGCACATCGGAGACGGTGGCCTCGGTGATGAGGATCAGGCTGGCGACGGAAGCAGCGTTCTGCAGGGTGACGCGGCTGACCTTGACGGGGTCGAGGACGCCCATCTCGATCATGTCGCCCCACTCGCCGTTAGCAGAGTTGAGACCCTGGCCAGCGGGCAGCTCGGCAACCTTGTCGACCACGACAGCGCCCTCAAAACCAGCGTTCTTGGCGATGGTGGCGACCGGAGCGGTCAGAGCCTTCTTGACGATGTCGACACCGATCTTCTCCTCGGGGTCGTCGAGCTCAACAGCGTCGAGCGCAGGAGCAGCGTCCATGAAAGCGACGCCGCCGCCGGCGACGATGCCCTCCTCGACAGCAGCGCGGGTAGCCTGCAGGGCGTCCTCGACGCGGTGCTTGATCTCCTTGAGCTCGGACTCGGTAGCAGCGCCAACCTTGATGACGGCAACACCACCGGAGAGCTTGGCCAGGCGCTCCTGGAGCTTCTCACGGTCGAAGTCAGAGGTGGTGTTCTCCATCTCGCCCTTGATCTGAGCGATGCGAGCGTCGATGGCCTCCTTGGAGCCAGCGCCGCCGACGACGACGGTGTTGTCCTTGGAGATGGTGACGGACTTAGCGGTACCGAGCATATCGGCGGTGATGTCAGCGACCTTCACGCCCAGCTCGTCCAGAGCGGCCTGGCCACCGGTGAGGACGGCGATGTCCTCGAGGATGCGCTTGCGGCGATCGCCGTAGCCCGGAGCCTTGACGGCGCAGACGTTGAGGGCGCCACGGATCTTGTTGAGGACCAGGGTCGGCAGAGCCTCGCCGTCGATGTCCTCGGCGATGATGAGCAGGCCACGGCCGGCGCGCTGGACAGCCTCGAGAACGGGCATGATGTCCTGAACGCTGGAGATCTTCTGGTCGGTGATGAGGATGTACGGATCCTTCATCACGGCCTCCATGCGGTCGTTGTCCGTGACGAAGTAAGCGGAGACATAACCCTTGTCGAACTGCATGCCCTCGACGGTGTCGATGGTGATGTCGAACGTCTGGGAATCCTCGACGGTGATGACGCCGTCCTTGCCCACGACCTCCATGGCCTCGGCGATCTTCTCGCCGACCTCGGGGTCACCAGCGGAGATGGTACCGACGGAAGCGATCTGCTCCTTGGTCTCGACCGGCTTGGCCTGCTTCTTCATCTCGGCGACGGCGGCGTTGACGGCCTTGTCGATGCCGCGACGGATGGCCAGCGGGTTAGCACCAGCGGCGACGTTGCGCAGGCCGTCGTTGACGATGGCCTGAGCGAGCAGGGTTGCGGTGGTGGTGCCGTCACCCACGGTGTCGTTGGTCTTGGTGGCGACCTCCTTCACCAGCTGGGCGCCCATGTTCTCGATGTTGTCCTCGAGCTCGATCTCCTTAGCGACGGAAACGCCGTCGTTGGTGATGGTCGGGGCGCCGAACGTGCGCTGCAGAGCGACGTAGCGGCCCTTGGGGCCCATGGTGACGGTAACGGCGTCGGCCAGAGTGTTGACGCCCTTGGCGAGCTTAGCGCGGGCATCGGTGTTGAACGTAATGTTCTTTGCCATAGTGGGTAATCCTCCAAAAAAAATGTGACTCGCGTCGCCGCTTCCGAGTCCTATGCGGCGGCCGCGTTCAAAGACGAATCAGAGATTCTGACGAGACTAGGCCTCGACGACGGCGTAGATGTCGTCGGCGCGCATCAGCAGATACTTCTCGCCGTCGACCTTGACCTCGTTGCCACCGAACTTACCGTAGATGACAACGTCGCCGACCTGAACGTCCATGGGGATGCGCTCACCCTTGTCGTTGACCTTGCCGGCGCCAACGGCAACGATGGTGCCGCGCTGCGGCTTCTCCTGAGCGTTGCTGGCGATGTACAGACCAGAAGCGGTCTTCTGCTCGGCCTCGTCGGGCTTGACCAGGACGCGATCTGCAAGCGGCTTCAAAGACGACATGCTTGTTTCCTCCTTTTTGGGCCGCGCGGCTGGACCGCGCGGGTTTCCCTACTTCGTTTGCGTACGCGTTGAATGGTACCCACGAATGGCGGGTTATACAACACGGAGTCAAAAAATCTTATTTTTTGGCACTTAGATTTTCTGAATGCCGGGGGATAACTTAGCGATGGCTCCCGGGGCGGACCGGAGGGCATGAAGTTTGCCGCTCTACAGTCCTGCGCAAGACGGAAAGCACATTAAGTGCTTTCCTTTGCGTGCGGAACTCGCGACAAACTTCATGCCCTCCGGTCCGCCCCGGGAGCTGGGGTAACTTATTCGGACCCGGCATCCAGAAAAGTCAGTGCAGCAAAATGGCGATGCGGATGGCAATGTGAGCATGGTTTCCGCTGCGCGCACGGGTCCCCCGGGAGGCGCCGTGCATTTTTGCGAGTATTCAGCAAACCAGGGCGGCTGCATACGCGTCGGAAACACCTTTTCGCCCCGTGGATGCCTTCGGTGGGCGGTTTGGGCCAACAGACAAGCTCCGTTGGAACCAAATAAGTGTGCTGCACGCCTCACCGGACCTCAAAATGACGTCGACTCCCGCAGCGCCACCCGCCCGCAGCGGTACCAGCGGGGTCCGCGATGCTGAATACTCCATTTTTTGCACGGCCTAGGCGGGGGTACTTCGGGGAGGGAAAAGGCATTCCCGCCATTTTATGCAAACAGCACTAAGGAATATGCAAAACAACAAGAAACGCCATTGCAGAAGGCCAAATTGAGTGCGCGGAGCAGCAATGTCACCGCCCCGCGCCCAAGTTCAACAAACGGAGACGCCCATGGCGGACGCGATAAACAAAGGCGGTTCGGGCGCCCCCCAAATAGGTCGCCCGAACCGCCTCTAACGGTATGGCATGAGCTCTAGCGTTCGTAGATGAGGTTGCCGGCTAGGTAGGTGGCTTGGACTTTGGTAGCTTGGAGCTCTTGGGGGTCGATGGTGAGTGGGTTTTGGTCCAGGACTACCAGGTCGGCGTATTTGCCGGGTTCCAGGCTGCCGAGGTTTTGCTCGTCGCCTGCTGCGTAGGCGCTGCCCAGGGTGTAGTTGCGCAGGGCCGTTGCCGCGTCGATGCGCTCGCTCGGCAGCCAGCCGCCCTCGGGCCAGTGGCTGCGGGGGTCTTGACGTGTGATGGCCGTATAGAGCACGTTCATGCTGGTGACGGCCGTGATGGGACTGTCGGTGCCGAAGGCTTGGCGGATGCCGCGCTTCTTATAGGTTGCAAACGGCCACATAATGCGGCTGCGCTCCAGGCCCAGGTCACGCTCGGGGCCACCCGGGTCGAGCGTGATGTGGCAGGGCTGGCTCGAGGCGATCACGTTAAGCTTGCGTAGACGGTCGATATCCTCAGGCAGCAGGTTCTCCAGATGCTCGAGGGTGTTGTGGCCGTGCTGGGGCAGGCCGTAGAGCTCTGCTGCCTCCTCAAAGATATCGAGCGCGGCATGGATGGCTCCGTCGCCGATGACGTGGATGCGCACGGCGTGGCCGCGCTCGGCTGCCGCCAGAACCAACTTGCGCATGCGCTCGACAGGAACCGTCAGGCGACCCTGGTCGCCTGGGAAACGCGGATTGGTGTAAGGCTCGGTGAGATACGCCGTGTGTTCGCTCGACACACCGTCAAAGAACTGCTTGAAGCCCGGCGCCGAAAGTAGCACGTTGTTCGCATAACGTGCCTGTAGCTCTTCCAGGCGCGACTGGTCGTCCAGCAGCGTGGGGAACAGATGCGCGCGGATGCCCAGCTTGCCGGAGGCCTGCAGCTTGTCGTAAACGTCGTCGCGAATGAAGTCGCAGCCCGGCATGGGCATAAGCGACATGTCGCAGATCGAGGTGATGCCCATCTCGGCCATGCGCTTCATCTGGTCGGCGTAAGCGCTCGCGATGCGGTCCTCGCCCAGCCACTCCAGGCAACGGGGCAGTAGCTGCATGGCAGCCGCTTCATGCGCGATGCCCGTGAGCTCGCCGCTTGCGTCCTTGTCATAACTGCCGCCCGCCGGTGGCTCGCTGTCGCGCGTGACGCCAAGCGCTTCGAGCGCGCGGCTGTTGAGCCACAGGGTATGCCCGTCGCCCGAATACATAACGCAGGGGCGATCGGGGAAGGCTGCATCGAGCGACGCCTTGGTGGGGTGCTCGGGCGGATCCCAGCGGTAATCGCGCCAGCCCTGGGTCACGACCCAGGCGTCATCGGGCAGACCTTGGGAAAACTCGAGTGCATGCTGCACCAATGCCGCCTCGGACGTGCCCATATCCATGAGCATGTAGGGCGAGGAGCCAACCGAGGTGTGAAAGAAGTGCAGGTGCGCATCGTGGAAGCCGGGGCAGACAAACTGCTCGCCGTAGTCGATAACTGGCGTGGCGGCAGGAGCGGCGGCAATCACGTCATCGGGCGCGCCGACCGCGACGATGCGATCGCCTGCGATGGCAATCGCCAGCTCGCGGGCGTTATCAATGCCATCTTGCGCAGTAAAGACGTTCTTGGAGCGGATAATCCGATCGATATGCTGCATGGGCATCCCCATCTCTGGCAGGAAATTCAACACCCTCGAGTGTACTCCCCCACTCTTGTTACAAAACCCCAAGCGGCAAACGGCAACTTTGCCACGCCAAGTGGCAGGTGGCATACTGGAGAGAGCCTGTACGATTTTGCGATCGAGCCAGCAAGGAGCAAATCGACTATGACGAAAACCAAGGCACAGCAGATCATGGCGGCAACCGAGGTTCGCGCGGCAGATGACGTCACCGCGGCCATCCAAGATATAGCCGCCGAGTTTGAGCCCTACATCATCAAGCAGCGCCGTCACTTCCATAAGCACCCGGAGCTGAGCCTTGCCGAGGAGCGCACGACTTCCGACATCGCCAACCAGCTCGACGCCATGAATATCCCCTACGAGCGCCCGCTCAAGACCGGCCTGGTTGCAACGCTGCGCGGCACCGCGCCCGACGCCTACCGCAAGGACGGCACGCCGCGTCGCCGTGTTCTGCTGCGCGCCGATATCGACGCCCTTCCCGTTACCGAGCAAACCGGCGAGGAGTTCGCCAGCGTCAACGAGGGCTGCATGCACGCCTGCGGTCACGACTGCCATATCGCCATGATGCTCGGCACGCTGCAGATTCTGCGCCACATGACCGATGACATCCACGGCGAGATCCGTATCGTATTCCAGCCCAGCGAGGAAAACGGCCAGGGCGCCAAGCTCATGATCGGCACCGGTGTACTCGATGGCGTCGACGGCGCCTACGCCGCGCATATCTGGAGCGAGGTCGACGCCGGCACCGTGAGCTGTGAGCCCGGACCGCGCATGGCAAACACCGACTGGTTCCGCATCGACGTCCGCGGCACCTCGTGCCATGGCGCCATGCCCCAGCGCGGCCACGACGCCGTTATGGTGGCTGCCGAGATCGTCAACGCCCTGCAGACCATCGTCTCGCGCGAGATCAGCCCCTACGAGCCCGCCGTCATCACCGTCGGCGAGTTGCACGGCGGCACGGCGCGCAACGTTATCGCCGGTACGGCCTACCTCGCCGGCACGGTGCGCACCTATGGCGACAAGACGCATGAGGAGATGCCCGAGCTTATGCGCCGCATCGTGGAGCACACCGCGGCAGCCCTAGGCGCCGAGGCCGAGCTTACCGATTACACCATCGCCAACTACAAGGTCGAAAACGATGCCGCCTCGAGCGAGCGCTGCCGCCAAGCCGTGCTCAAGTGCCTGGGTCCCGCGGGCGAGGGCCATTACCGCGGCACGCTTTCGGGCGAAGACTTTTCGGAGTATCTGCGCCGCGTGCCGGGCGTACTTGCCTTTGTCGGCGCGCGCAATCCCCAGATCGGCGCTACGTACGCCCAACATTCTTGCTTCTACAAGATTGACGAGTCGGTATTGGCCAAGGGCTCCATGGTAGCCGCTCAGTATGCCATCGACTTTTTGGCCGAGCCCACGCAAGAAGAGCTCGACGGCCCCACGATCGCCGCGGTTGCCGAGACCAATCCCGACCTGGCCGCCAAGCTGCGCTCTGCCAAGGCCACGGCCGCCGAGGCCCGCGACGCCGTACACGACGCCCGCACCGCCCGCCATGCCGCCATCAAGGGCATTCACGATGCCCGCGCCGCCGCTCGCCACGAGGAAAGGCACGACGAGTAATCGCCGCACATCCACAACCATCCGGCTATAACAAAGCGGGGGCGAACGTTGCTTTAACGTTCGCCCCCGCTCATGTGTCGGCAGTTTTTTCTGGGCCACCCACCGTCACGACAGGAAAGCGCGCAGGAAGGCGAACCATCTCGGCTGTTCGAGGTGGATGATGTCGTCGGGAACCCCGGTGGGAGCATGTCCACCAAAGAGCAGGCCCGCATCCGCCGGATTGACGAGTCGCACGATCCACACGGAGATGACCAGCCCGCACAGAACAGCGATCATGATATCGATGCCGCGCTTCAGCTTGTTCGATGCTGCCCCATCGCGCACAAATGCGAGCACAAAAGCAATCGGCACGGCCCAAAACAGCGGATGGTAGGCAAAAGCCGCCGCAAAATCGAGGCGCAGTGCCGCCAACCAGGCCCTCGTCATGCCACATCCCGGACAGGGAATGCCCGTCATCAGACGAAACACGCAGCCGATGTCGAGCAGGTAGAGCGCGAGCCAGGCGACAAAGAGCACGCCGATACAAGAAAGGGCGCGGCGGATGAGCTCCGCCGCGCCCTTATTTTCCCTAGAGTCGTTCACGATGCCTTAATCGTTAGGCACGAGCGCCGAGACGGGTGTTGTAGACCGTAGCCATGGCGTTGGTGTTCTTGATGATGATGTTCATGGCAAAGATGGGGCCAAGGCCGCACAGAAGCACGCCGATAATCTGCCACATAAGAATGGTGGTACCGTTCTCCTGGAACATCAAACCGTAGCGAGGAGCGTTGGCCTGCAGACGGTTGCCGATCTTGTAGTACCAGTAGTACGCGTAGAAGCCGCAAGTCACGAACGACAGCAAGATAAACGCGGCCAGACCCGGCGTAGAATCGCCGTCGTCCTGGCACATGGTATTGATGTCGCGAGCCAGGCAATAGAGGAAGTAATACGAATAGATACCGCAGGTCACGATGGAAAGCAGGAGCCAGCCGATCAGGCTGCGGTCGGCCTTAACAGGTCCATAGCCCATCGGGGCGGCAGCCGGCTGCTGGGCGTACTGACCGGTGTACTGCTGCTGATTCGCATACTGCTGAGGCTGCGGCTGAGGCTGGACAGCCTGAACCGGAGCGGGCTGAGGCGCAGGCTGCGGCTGAGGGGCCGGCTGGGGTGCAGGCTGAGGCTGCGGAGCAGCGGAAGCGGCACCGATAGGAGATCCACAGACCGGGCAGAACTTGGCATCGTCCGAAAGGGACGATCCGCAATTAGGACAAAACATAAGCCTCTCCTTTTCCTGGGGCGTTGCACGCCCTCAAACCTTACATGTCTATGTTCTCAACAATAGCCGCGACGTTGTTGCGCAACATTGACCAAATTCGAAGAAATTTGACTGAAACCGCTTTCGCAACCACTTTTTTGCTTTCGCAGTAGCAAAAGGCACCCCAAACACAGTTGCTTGGGGTGCCTAGACCGTTTATTCGGCTTGATTGTTTTCGGCCGCAGGAGCCTCATCCGACGCATCCGCCGGCGTGGCGACGGCGGTCCAATCGGGTTCCGCAGGCGTGGCCTCGGGCGCAGGTGCGGGGGCCGGGGCAGGTGCAGGTGCAGGTGCCGGAGCGGGCGCCGGGGCAGGCGCAGCACCAGCGGCGGCCATGGGATTGAAGCCCGCGGGAGCAGGTTTCTTCTCGCCCGGAAGCACAAACGTCAGAACATCGTCGGAGTCCTCGTCGGCCCACTCGCCAGCATGGCGCGCGGCCCAGTAACCGACAGCACGATACTTGAGCATCTTGCCAAATACATTCAGGAACACGGTGACAAAGGCGACGATCATCAAGAACAGGATGAGCGTAATGCCGCCGCCTTCAATGATAGCCTCGAGACCAGACGGACGAGAATAGTAACCGTAATAGCCGTAGGTGCTGATGCCCAGCGCAGCGATAAAGCTAAAGATGGCGGTGAAGATCCACGTAATGATATTGGAGACGATGCCCGTCAAAAACTCGGGGAGAATCGAAGCGCAGAACAGCTTGCCCAAGTTGGCCTTATAGGATTTCCAAACCTTCTCGAGCGAAAACGCGCTCTCCACGCGGCCGACAACCGCAAAATGCATCACAGCGGCATCGCCAAACATCTTAAAGAAGATGCCCAGCACAAACGAGACGATCAAGGCAAAGACGAGCAGGCCCATCGACCCGACGAGCGCACTCTCGAGTCCGCTCGAGCCGAAGTAATAATACGAACCGACGGCACCGATCACAGCGCTCTCGATTGCCGAGAACACCACGCCGATCACCGGGATAATGGCGACGAACTCGAGCACGTTCGTAATGACGGACGAGAAAATGCCCAAGCCAAACGAGGTCGAACGCAGCAGCGGACGCTCCATACCGTTATCGTCCTTGAGCGACAGGTCGCGGCCCCACTCGATGCCAAAGCCGGCGCCGCACACGCTCGCGACGTAGGCGAGCAAAAAGCCAATAGCCGCTGCAATACCGCCGATAACGGGGATAAACAGCACCAATACCGACACGACACAGATCAGTGCCGGCAAAAAGGCAATCTGGCACACGCGAACCAGGGCACCGGGAACCTTGAGCATGTCGTTGAAAGCCTGCGCCATGCAGCCCTTGGGCACATTCATAGCCGGTTGGGGCGCAACGAACGGCTGCGGCTGGGGCTGAACAAACGGCTGCGGCTGGGGCTGCGGCTGCTGAGGCTGTCCCTGCGGAGCAGAGGTAGCAGCCTGCGGGGCCTCGGTATTAGGCGCACCGCAAACGCCGCAGAACTTGTCGTTGTCGCCCATGGGGGCGCCACACTGCGAACAGAACATCGAAATCATCCCTTCGTATCTAGAGCGAATCACCTGGATCGCAAACGATGTCTTGGCATCATTATCGCCCATTGTGGGGATAAATGCGCCCAGATGACCATTTTGCAACGTAGGCGGTGCTATTCAATGATTCGAAGAGTGCGCCTGGGCTAGTTTGTACCGCGGAAGCCCTTGCCGACGATTTCGGAACTATCGACGATTGTGATGAATGCATCCGGGTCAATCTCACGAGTATAGCGGCGCAGCTGCACGGCCTCGCGACGGCTCAGCACGCTCATGATCACCGTGACGCACTTACCCGAGAAGGCGCCGTAGCCGCGGCTGATGGTTGCCGTGCGGTTGAGGTGTTTGACGATAAACTCCTCGACCTTACGCGGCTCGGAGCAAATGATCGTACAGACCTTGCGCAGGTGAATACCTTCGATAGCCTTGTCGACGACGAGCGTCTTGGCAAACAGGCCAAGCACGCAGTACAGGCCGACGCGCGGGCCGTACAGAAAAGCAGCGATGGTCACGATGCCGATATCGACCAGCAACAGGGCGCGGCCGATCTCGAGCGTCGTGCGACGCTTGAGGATCATGGCGAGAATGTCCGTGCCGCCCGTGGAGGCGCCGATGTCAAAGACGATGGCACTGCCCAGCGCTGGCAAGATAACGGCAAAGCACAGGTCGAGCCACATATCGCCCGTCAGCGAAACATCGGTGGGAATAAAGAGCTCAAACAGCGAGACATAGGCCGAAAGCGCAAACGAGGCAAAGACGCTCCAAAGAATCGCTTTACGATCCAAGAAGATGAAACCCAGGACGACCAGGACCGCGTTGATGATCCACATAAAGACGCCGACCGGCAGGGTCGGAAACAGCGTGGACAGGATAACCGACACGCCCGAGGTGCCGCCGAAGGCAAAGTGGTTGGGAGTCTTGAATGCAACGATGGCGAAGGCTGTGAGGATCAGGCCCAGATTAAGCTCGGCAAAAAAGCGTGGAAAGCCCGGCTCCTGGCTACGCTTGCGACCGGCGCGCTCGCCACGCTCGATATCCTCGCGCCCGACCACACGCTCCATCGGCACCACGGGAGGACGATGCACCTCCTCGGCGGCACGCGACGCCGCCTCCGCCGCGGCGGCCTCGATCGCCCATGCCTTGCTTTCGGTCTCGTGTTCGTCGGCCATTACGGCAACCCCTCGTTAACAATTTGGAAACAATTCGCTCATTAGGGTAACGCGGAACGCGAAGATTGCAACCCTTGGTTAGACGAGCGGCATGGCTGCACCGGGGCCATACAAATAACGGCCGGCCGCGCTTTTGCTTGCGCGGCCGGCCGTCTAGCGTTTTCACAGATAAAACCTGCCAAAACAAACCTGTCCCTTTTTGGCAGGTTATTCGTGCTGGTTGGCGTGGTGCTCGTACTCCTCGGGGGTGATGACATCCTCGATGCGCAGGTTGACGCCTGCAACCTCAAGGCCGGTCATTGCAGCCAAGCGCTCGGTGACACGTGCCTTAACGTCGTCGAAGATCGCGGGCGCGTAGGCACCATACTCGATGATGACCGAGATATTGACGACCACGCGGTTGTCATCGGTGACCTCGACCGTCACGCCCTTGGTCAGATTCTCGGCACCAAACTGTTCCTGCACAAAGTGCATGAGGTTGCCCTTCATGCCCAACACGTGCGGCACCTCGCGGGTGGCCATGGCGACGATCTTCTCGATCACGCCGTTGGAATAGGTCAGCGAGTCCTCGGACTCGTCCGCTTCCTCGTCGTCCTCATCCGTCTCGTCTTCGGGCTCGGACTCGGCAAGGGCCTGGTCCTCGAGCGTTACGTCCTCGGCATCGGCGGCGGCCTCGTTCGCCTCGAGCTCGGTATCGGCTACATCGACCTTCGTATTAAAAGCCATGGTTCCTCCTTATGCCTGCCGCGGATGCGACAGTCGAATACATTATTAGCGGCCGCTAAACAGACGACCGAAGAAGTTAACGATACCGTTCTCTCCATCGCGAATCTGCCCGATCACGGCACCGATCAGCACAAAGAACGCGATGACGAGCGTGTCCCACAGACCAAGCGTGAGCACGAGCACGGCAAGGATAAAGCCCGCAACGGCGCCGAGCGTGGTGTTGGGGTGGCGCACGGCATAGCTCCAGATGGCAGCGCCCGTGCCCTTGATGAGACCCATGGCCTCGTCAAAGTCGTTAGCGGCGTTGTCATGCTGCTCGCTGCTCTCGGGCTTGATGTCGACGGCATCGCTTGCCGGCGTGGCGCTCTGGTCGATCGTTAAGCGCGGCGTGCGGACGGTCTTGTCTTGATTGGTATCACTCACCGGAAACCTCCACGGTCTGGACGGTAGTCTTGGACGGCAAAAAGCGGACGCGTGCGGTCGTGCCCGGCGTACCGAGCATGGTGTCGCAGGCCTGCTCGATACGCTGCTGCATCGCGGTGGCAAGGGAAGCCACGTCCTTATCATCGAGCGCGATGGCCTCGACCTTAAAACGGACACGCGATTCGTCAGGGCCTTGGACGCGCGCCTCGACATGCTCGACCATCACGCGGTCGTCACGTTCGGCCGCAGCGCGAGCACACGAGGAGAGAGCCGCGAGCGTGACCTCAATATTGCGCTCCCCCGCCGGATGCACGCAGGACGGCTCGCGACGCGCAAACATCAGGCGAAAAAAGCTCACCAGTACGCCAAGCGCCACAACGCCGGCGCACACCGTGACGACGATGCGCGGCACAGCGTCGCGCATCAGCAGCATAAAGCGATACGTATACGGCCCCCAAAACTGGCAGACAAGCGTGCCCAGCGCCACGATGGCGGCGGCAAGGTACACGATTGCTAAGGCTCGTTTGAGCACGCGCATGCGGCGCTCCTTTCGGGTCTCGGTCCACAGAATGCAAAACGGTTCGCATCATTATAAAAGAGCCGGGTCCGGTGCCTAATTGCACGCGGATCCGGCTCATCTATTCCACGAGGCTTGCATGCTCGCTTCATTATGCCCAGATATGCACGGCTTAACCCGTGCGGGCGCTACTCCTCTTCGAGGGCAGCGATGACCTCGTCGGTCATGTCCATGGTGCTGTAGACGTCCTGGACGTCGTCGAGCTCCTCGAGGCGGTCGATGAGGCGCTGAACCTTCTTGGCGTCGGCGCCGGAAACCTCGGTCGGGGTGGTCGGGACCATGGTGGTCTCGGAACCCTTGACCTGGATGCCCTGCTCCTCGAGCGCCTTGGAGACAGCCATGACGTCGTTAGCGGGGGTCCAGACGATCCACTCCTCGCCGGCGTCCTCGTAGTCGTCGCCACCGGCCTCGGCGATAGCCATCATGAACTCTTCCTCGTCACCGGCAGCACCGTTGGCGATCATGGTCTCCTTCTTGGCGTTCTCGTCCAGGATCTCCTTGGCGACGACGATCTGGCCCTTGCGCTCAAACTGGAAGGCGACGGAGCCAGAGGTGCCCAGATTGCCGCCAGCGTGGGAGAAGGCGGAACGGACATCGGCGGCGGTACGGTTACGGTTGTCGGTCAGGCAGTCGACGTAGACGGCGACACCGGCGGGACCATAGCCCTCGTACACGATGTTCTCGTAGACGGCGGCGTCGGCACCCGAGCCAAATGCCTTATCGATAGCGGACTTGATCTTGTCCTTAGGCATGGACTGAGCCTTGGCCTTGGCGACGGCAGCAGCAAGGCTGGCGTTGTTCTCGGGCAGCGGGTCGCCGCCGAGACGGGCAGCAACGGTGATGTTGCGGCTCAGCTTGGAGAAGAGGGCGGAACGCTTGGCGTCCTGCGCGCCCTTACGATGCTTGGTTGTGGCCCACTTAGAGTGTCCGGACATACGTGTCTCCTATCGGTTTCGACCTAAAGCCCAGCGCAGATGCTCGGGCAATATAAACAAACGTCGTTATGATATACCTACTGGCCTGCGAGATAAACCCCAAAATGAAGGCGTCGTGATGATGCAAGCCTTTGGCGCAAGGGGGACAGGTTAGTTTGCACCAGGTTGATTGGGTGGCTAATTTGGGACGGGGCTTTTGCACCAGTTAGGACCAGAGGAGGTCGCTGCGGGCTATGGTGGCGCCAATGGCAAAAGGCATGCAGGCAATGACCGGATACAGATAGCGCATGTAGGTCGAGCCGTTGCAGGGACCGATCAGGCACACGGCGAGCACGCCCAGCAACGGTACCCAAATGGCCAGCGCCCGCCATGAACGGCGACGCAGCAGGTAGATCACGACGGCAATCATGATCCATACATAGGTGGCCGAGCTCATGGTGAGCGAGATAAACGGGATGCGCTGCACCGCCACCCGATACAGGTTGACCAGATGGCCGCACCACCGCACCGCCTTGCTATCGACGGGGTGAAAGTCGAAATACTTGAGATTGTCGGGGCGGGCCATAATCTCGGCACTGCGCGCCGTGCTGTAGACCCAGGCATCGCGAGCGCTCGGATAAAAGTACCCGTAGTAGTTATTGATAAGGGCCGAGATGTAGCACTCGGGATCCTTTTTGAACATCTGGGCCCACACCTCAAAATAGGCGTCGATGTCCTCCTGCGAGGCATACTCGTTAAAGCAGTTCTTGACGGCATCGGACTTGTCGGGATTGTACCGACGACCGAGGTTCTCGTACTTGAGGACGCGATCGATCACAGCGCGCTCCTCGTCGGTCACCAAGCCGTCGCAAGGAGCCTCCACGACGGTACCGTCCTCCTTAACCGTGGGATTGACACCCGAGTTAAGGCCGTCGTGTTTTTGCACAAATCGCGCCGTCTGCTGGAACGGAATCGAAAGCACCTCGCGCTTGGAGCCGGGCGTGATATCGTGCGCCGGCATAAAGACCTTGGTGAAGTACATATTGGAGGCAAGGCAGAGCGCCAGTACCGCAAGTACGCCAACCCAGCGCAGGCGCGGCACGCGAAGCGCGGGCGCAGCACCGGTCTGCCTGGCAGCATGACAGGCCGCGTGCACGTCCCAGGCGCAAAACGCCGCCGCGATCACACATGCCGCCAGCGGGAACACCAGGCCGCCGTTACGCAAAAACGTGGAACCCATGGCACCCAGGGCGAGCAGCAACCAGTCATGGCGCGCAAAGAGCACGGGCTCGGGCTCGCCCACCCGCTCAACATTCATATCGCGACGAGGCAGGCCGCAAGCCACGAGCTTAACGGTCTGCACCAGTAGCAGCAAAAACGCGTCGGCAAAGAGCACGTCTTTGGTGAGCAGCGCCGCGTAGTTGGAGAACATCGGCATAAACGCAAAGAACAGCAGCGCTATACCGCGAATGGGCATGCCGACGCCAAACTTTCGCAGCGACGAGATGGAATACGCCATGCACGCGGCGGTAATCAAAAATTGTGCGCAGGTATAGATAATGAGGCCCGCGTTGGCGCTGTTGAACAGAGATAGGCCCAGCTGCACGCACGAGCCGATGATGGCCGTGTGGACGACGGGGTGATGCCCGTTGAGCAGCACATTGGGGTTGAGCAGGCGCAAGTAGTCGCTCGTGCCGTTGGGATAGTTGAACCACTGGCGAATCTGCGCGCCCGTGTCTCCCATAAAGAGTCCAGGCAGCGAGGCGATAAGTGTTGGCGCCCAAGCAATTACGAGCACTAGAAAGGGACCTGCGAAGGGATGCGTCGAGAGCACGCTGTGGGCTACGCGCCACACGCGGCCAAAGTGGGTCTCCGAAAACGGAATGCGACGGGAGCTCAGCCAGTCGAGGCACTCAAAGGCCAGGTAGAAGGCAACGACCGCCAAGAGCATCCAGCCCGCGCCGCTAATCCAGGCGCAGACGATGCGCGCTTTGTCGCCGAGCACGATCTCGGCCGAGTCGGTGAGATCGTAGCTGCGGCCGAACACCATGCAGATGGCAAAGAACAGCGAGGGCAGGATTACCGAGGGGCGCCAGGCATCGCCGCGACCAAAAAATACGTAGCGAAACGGCAGCGTGAGCAGGCAGGCAAGCGCGAGCAGCATGACCGCGTCGGTGTGGCCGGCAAACGAGAGGAGCACCTCGTAGCACACGTACAGCATGCCCGAGGCCTGCGGATCGATTGCCAGGACCGCATTGCTCGACACCGGGGCGGGGTCGATGGAAAACGCCGTGGTCGCCAACAGCGCAAGCATAAATGCAATGAACGTCTGCTTGGCGGGATAGTGCTTAAACCAGACGATGCGGGCGGCGTCGCGCGCGGCTGTTGTGGAGAGGTCGGGATCCTTCACAGTCCGAAAAGCCTTTCTAGAAAACCACCACAAAGGTGCCTGTCCCCTTTGTGGTGGTTTGTGTGGTGGTTAGGCGTCGAGGTAGATGCGCTGGGGGCGGTTGCGGTGTCGGGCGAAGATGATGAGCGCCAGGCCTGCGATTACAAGCGGCAGGCTCAGTAGCTGGCCCATGGTGATGACGCCACCCAGCAGATAGCCCAACTGTGCATCGGGCACGCGCACAAACTCGACGAGGAAGCGGACGATACCGTACCCCATTACGAACACGCCCATAAACGTGCCCTGGGGCAGCAGCGGCTTTTTGCGGCTGAGCACCTGCAAAACGCAAAAGAGCACGATGCCCTCTAGAAATGCCTCATAGAGCTGGGAGGGATGGCGCGGCGTATCGCCCGCGGTACCACCAAAGACCACGCCCCAGGGCAAATCGGTCGGCTTGCCCCACAGTTCGCCGTTGACGAAGTTGGCGCAACGGCCCAGGCACAGGGCCAGCGGGGCGCCGATGACGGCAAGATCGGCGATGGTCCATGCATCGAGCTTGTACATGCGGCACACGATGATGCCTCCCAGGATGCCGCCGACCAGACCACCGTGGAAGCTCATGCCGCCCTCGTTGGTAGCAAAAATCTCGAGCGGGTGGACCCAGTAGTAGCCATCACCGTAAAAGACGACGTAAAACAAGCGCGCACCGATGATGAGGCCAAAGAGCGCGCCGACCACGACGCTCGTCAGGTCATCAATCGTGATATTGAAACCCCAGCCGCGCTGCGTGCGGTACATAACGACCGCCGTGAGCAGGGCGCCGACCACATAGGCCAGACCATACCAGTAGATCGTGATGGGGCCCGCCGAGATCGCGACGGGATCAAGCATATGGTAGAGGTCGTTGAGCATATCGATCCCCCTGTTCCCTACATACAAATGCGGCCGCGGGCTTGGCGCTCGCAGCCGCATATCTGGGCGTAACGTCTATGCGGAGCATGACGTCCGCAGCTTTCGCATCTTAGAACGGCGCGTACTCGTCGTACAGGTCGTCGGTCTCGCCAGAAGCATTGACCTGCTCGACGCGGGTAACGCCGGGCACATGCTCCTTCAGGATGCGCTCGATACCCATGGACAGGGTCAGCGAGCTCATGGGGCAGCCGGCGCAGGCGCCCTGCAGCTCCAGCTTGACGACACCCTCGTCGTCGACACCCACATACTCCATATCGCCGCCGTCGGTCTGCAGGTTGGGGCGGATCTCTTCAAGAACCTTCTTAAGCAGCTCTTCGTTAACAGCCACAGGGGCTCCTTTCTCACAATAACGCGGGCACGCCCGCGGACAGAAGCTATGTTACTACAGCCATGTACCCGCTCACGAGCCATCCATGCGCGCAGACGCGACTTTCACGAGCAGTCAATTTGGGACGGGGCTCTTTTAGCTGTTTTGTCGCCAGCTAGCGTTGGCACGCGCTACTGCTGAGCCCGCTCCCCGGTACCAATATGGACATCGACGATAACCTGGCGGTAGCTGATGCCGCAGGAGTCGAGGATGCGGCGGCTGATGCGGCCGTCGTCGGTATCGGCGTACTTGTTGTCCAGGTAGACAACCTCGCCCACGCCCACCTGCGCAAGGATCTTGGCGCAGTCGTGACACGGGAACAGCGTGACGTAGACCGTTGAACCCTCCAGGTCCTTGAGCGAACCGCGATAGTTGAGCACGGCGTTTGCCTCGGCATGCACCACGTAGTTGTGCTTGTCCTGCAACGGGTCATCACTCGTTCCCCACGGGAAAAAGTCGTCGTTGAGCGCCGAGGGCGTGCCGTTGTAGCCCACCGAAAGGATGCGGTGGTTGGTACTGGCGATGCACGCACCCACCTGCGTGTTGGGGTCCTTGCTGCGGCGTTGCGCGGCAATGGCCACGCTCATAAAGAACTCGTCCCAGCTAATGACGTCGCGGCGCTTGCCCGACGCGGTTTGATGAAGATCGTCCGACATGCCAGACACCTCCGTAATCGCAATAGTTTGACCTATTGTAGCAGGTGAAAGGTGGGGCATTCGTCCCACCAGCCCCTCGCCCTACGCGCGGCGGGGCTTTTGGTTGATGTGGTAGAGCTCGGCGAGACCCCGCAGCGTCAGCGCGTCGTCGACCGTCAGGCTATGGCCGACCAGCGCCGCGAGCGCCTCGGCATCGTCGCCGGTGATGACGATGGGCACGCTGCCCTCCCCCGCCGCCTTGGTCGCGCGCATCTCGGCAAGCACCATGTCGAGCATGCCGTCGATGCGCGCCACCTCGCCCAAGACCACGCCCGAACGCATGGCCTCGCGCGTGTTGCGGCCGATGACGTGCGTCGGTGCCGAGGGCTCGACCTGGGGCAGGCGCGCCGCGGCGGCCGAGAGTGAGCGGGCGCCGAGCGCCAGGCCCGGAGCGATGACGCCGCCCACAAAGGTGCCGTGCGCGTCGATGACCTCGATATTGGTCGTCGTGCCCAGATCAATCACGATGCACGGCGAGCCGTAGACGGCGCGGGCCGCCACGGCATCGGCGATGCGGTCGGGGCCAATCTCGGCCGGGTCGTCGTAGTGCACGGGCATGCCGGTCTTAAGTCCCGGCCCCACGGTGAGCACGCGCCCCGTGCAGGTACGGGAAAGCGCCACCTTCCACGGACGCTCGAGCGCCGGAACCACGCAGCTCAGGACGGCAGCCGCGGGCACAAGTGTGCCCGGCATGCCCGCATCGGCCGCAAGGGCGCCCATGACCTGCACGAGACGCATGCGTGCCTCGTCTGCCGTGATGCTCGACGGCGTGGTTATCTCGCACGTCGCAAGCGGACATTCCTGCGCCGCGGCCGAATCCTCTGCAAACAGGCCAAAGCGAATGAACGTGTTGCCCACGTCGACCGTCAATATATATGCGCACCCATTCAGCATCGTCGGCGCTCCTTTCGTCTGCCCAGCAGTATATCGCCTACCCAGACCAGTCAGTCCGGGCAGCTAATTTGGGACGGGGCTTTTTTAACTACCCTGGAACCTCGACTTGACGCGGGTAGTCAAAAAAGCCCCGTCCCAAATTAGCTGCCTTGCGGCTATACTGATGCGCGGTCGTTTGCGAGCTCACGCGGCGGCCCTTGGTAACCCGACTTCCCGCGCCGTATCCGTAGCGGCGCTCCCGGGGGAAGCGGATATACGCAAAGGAGTTATATATGAGCAATCCCTCGAACCGCGCCTCGATGCGCGGGCAACTCACGCTGCGCGGCGTCGTTATCGGCGTCCTTGGCTGCGTGATCATCACGGCAAGCTCGGCCTACACGGCGCTCAAGATGGGCGCACTCCCCTGGCCGATCGTCTTCGCTGCCGTCATCTCGCTGTTCTTCCTTAAGCTTATGGGCAACGCCAGCCTCAACGAGGCCAACGTCACCCACACCATCATGTCCGCGGGCGCCATGGTCGCCGGCGGCCTGGCGTTTACCATCCCGGGCGCCTGGATGCTGGGCTATGCCGACCAGATCAGCTGGCTCGACATGTTTATCGTGGCGCTCGCCGGCACCATCCTGGGCCTCCTTGCCACGGCGCTCATCCACCGTCACTTTATCGTGGACGCCGCCCTTGAGTTCCCCACCGGCAACGCCGCAGCTCAGACCCTGCGCGCAACCGAGGCCGGCGGCAAGACCGGCAAGCAGCTCTTTGGCTCCATGGCCCTCGCCGGCATCTACAGCGTGCTTCGCGATGCCCTGGGCATTGTGCCCAGCATGCTGTGCACGCTCAACATCCCCGGCGTGACCTTTGGTATCTACAACTCGCCCATGCTGCTCTCCGTCGGCTTCCTCGTGGGCTTCGCCCCGGTCGCCTTCTGGTTTGCCGGCGCGCTGCTGGGCAACTTTGGCATCATCGTCGGCGGCACCGCTGCCGGCCTGTTCGACGTCGTGACCGCGCAGGGCATCGTCAAGTCCCTGGGTATGGGCCTCATGATGGGCTTTGGCGTCGCCGTCGTCCTTAAGGACATCCTGCCGCAGGTCGCCGGCATCGTCCGCGGTCTTGCCGCCGACAGCTCCACCGACACCGACGAGCAGTCGCTCATCTCGGGCTCCCTTAAGCTCGACGCCGGCATCATTGGCCTGGGCGCCGCCGCCATCGCCGTCGTCATCGCCATCGTGCTCGACCTTGGCCCCGTTCCGGCTGTCATCGTCACGCTGTTCACCTTTGTCACCACCATCATGAGCGCGCAGAGTTGCGGCCAGACGGGTATCGACCCCATGGAGATCTTTGGCCTCATCGTCATGCTCATCGTGGCTGCCTTCGCTCAGATCGCTCAGGTCAAGCTGTTCTTTATCGCCGGCATCGTTGCCGTGGCGTGCGGCCTTGCGGGCGACGTCATGAACGACTTTAAGGCCGGTGCCGTGCTGGGTACCAACCCGCGCGCGCAGTGGATCGGCCAGGCCATCGGCGGCATCGTGGGCGCCCTGGTCGCCGCCGCCGTCATGGTCGCGCTCGTTACCGCCTATGGGCCGGACGCCTTTGGCCCGGACAAGAGCTTTGTGGCCGCACAGGCCAGCGTCGTCGCCACCATGGTCTCGGGCATTCCGAGCGTGCCGTGGTTCGTTGGCGGCTTTATCGCCGGCATCGTCATGTACTGGCTCGGCATTCCGGCCATGATGATCGGCCTGGGTGTGTACCTGCCGTTCTACATGTCGCTCACGGCCTTCCTGGGCTCCTGCGTTAAGCTCGCCTACGACAAGTGGGCCGCTCACCGCGACGCCACGGCCGGTCTTTCGGACGAGGAGAAGGCCGCCAAGGACGCCGCCTTCCAGGAGCAGGGCTTGGTCGTCGCCAGCGGCCTGCTCGGTGGCGAGTCCATCGTCGGCGTTATCCTGGCGTTTATCTCTGTTGGCCTGAGCCTGCTGGGCTAAGCCGAGCAACTGCTCGCCAGCAATCATATTGCCTACGGCTTGCCCGGTCGTCAGCTTAGAGGCTGCCGGCCGGGCTTTTTAATGTCGATACAGAGAAAGGCCGGCGTGCTGTGTATGACAGCGCGCCGGCCTTATTGGTTGAGATATCGAAGTGGCCTCACGACAAGCCACAGTTCATCGCGAGGTCAACACTCGAGATGCTACATGTGCTTGCGGCGACGATCACCCAACGTCACGCCCGCGGCCACGAGCGTCACACCGCCGATGACGAAGACCTCGCCCGCGAGCGCGGAGTTGTCACCCGTCTGGGCGAGCGCACCATCCGCGGCCTGCTTCTTGGCAGCGGGGGCCTTTGCGGCGGCCTGCGCAACCTGGGGCTTGGCCTGCGGCTCGGCCTTGGGATGATACTTGTCATACTCGGTCTGTGCAGCTGCCAGGGCTTCCTTGGCGTCGTTAAGCTCTGCCAACGCGGCGGCATAGGCGTCGACGGCATCGGACAGCTTGGCGTCAGCGTCGCTCAGGGCAGCCTTGAGACCAGCGGCGGCGTCGACGGCAGCCTTGTAGCGAGCATAGGCAGCATCGAGCTTGGGCAGCTGATTTTGCGCCGTCCAGCCCGCGTTGAATCGCGTTACGCCCGCGGCAAGGGAAGCCTCGTGGTCGACGTGCTCAAGATCGGCCTGAAGGGCCTGATCAGCCTCAAGCTCGGTCTGGGCATCGGCGATGGCCTGCTTGGCGTCCACGACTGCCTGGTTGGCGGCCTTGAGCTGGTCCTGAGCAGCGTTCACGCTGGCGACAGCAGCCTTATGGGCTGCCTCGGCGTTATCAAGCGCCTTCTGAGCATCGGCGTAGCGCTGGAATGCGACGTTCGCGGCGTCGAGGGCCGTCTGGGCAGACGTGACCTCCTGCTGTGCGGCGGCAAGCGCCTGCTCCTTGTTGGCGACAGCTTGCTGAGCATTGGAGAGGGCCGTGGCAGCGGATGTCGCTACCGCCTGGGCATCGTCAACACCAGCCTGAGCAGCGTCGTCGGCCTTCTTGGCGTCGTCAAACGCGCTCTTCTTGCTTGCAAGGTCCGTCTTGGCGGCATCGCACTTGGCAGTGAGGCTCTTGACCGAAGCCGTGGCGTCCTTATATGCCTCAGTGGCACGATCAGACTTTGCCTTGGCAGCATCGTAGCCGCCCTGAGCCTTCAGCTTACGAGTCGAAGCCTTAGATGCGTTCGTCTGGCAATCGAAGAGCTTGGAGTTCGCTGTGCTGAGCGCGGTCTGCGCGGCAGCCGCCTCGCTCTTGGCGGTGTCGAGGTTCTGCTGAAGCGTATCGATATCGATACCAGAGCCATCAAGCTCGCTCTTTGCGGCATCATAGGCGGCCTTGGCGGTTGCAGTAGCAGCCTGGGCATTCGCATACTCGCCCTTGGCGGTGTTCATGTCCGAATTTGCCGCGATAAAGGAATCTTGAGCGTCAAACTGCTTATTGAGTGCAGCGTTATAGGCAGCATTAGCAGTTCCAGACTTCTTCTGCGCATCGAAGAGCTTGTTCTGAAGCTCCTTAAGCTGCTGTTTTTGAGCCTGCGTACCGCCGGCATTGTACGCAGAATCGATATAGTCGTTCACAAGCTTCTTGAACTCGGAGACGGTGAAATCTGCCTGTGTGGGATCTGTGCTGTAATCGAAGATCGTCACCATCGCCTCGACATTCTTACCGCTGCCGGTCGCGATGCCAATTGCCTTATTAGCCGAATCAATAATGTTGAGATAGTGCCCGCAAGCATCGTTGTTGGGGTTACCGTACTCGTCATAAGTGCCGAGAAATACCTTGGCGTCTCCATAATAGACGGAAGCCGCATGATAGCGATTGGCTATAAGAAACTGCCCCTCCTCGCTATCTTCTCCGTACTTCTTAATCCAATTCTCGTAGTTATTTTTCTCCTCCGTATAGAGACCGGTGTAGGGCCAGCCAAGCGTATCGACAGTCTCACCTCCCATATAGACGCCGCCACCACTGGCGAGGTTCTCGCTAGTATCGACGTACCAATTCGAGTGTCCCCACTTATTCGAAGAATAGGATGCATTGAGGGCTGCTGCAGCCGTCATACGGAGGCTGACGCTCAGCTCAGACTGGCCATTGGCCTTGCGGATGTTGTTCTGAGTATCGAGATAAGTCAGCGCGTTGCGCAGCTGCTCGAGGGAAAGCGGGTTGGCGTCGCGGGACATGTCTTGATCGACATAACTGTCATACCAATCAGCCTTATTGATGAGACCGGCAAGCATTCCTTGGGCATTAATAGCATTCGCCTTCTGTTGAGCATTGAAACCGCTGCTGTTGCTGATATAGACCATAAAACCGAGCATGCCATTATTGATGATGTCTTGATCGACGGTCATGTTGGACTTGAGCTCGGCAATCTGCTGCTCCAAGGCAGTCACCTGGGCAGCCGCGGCATCGCTGACTTCCTCTGCAGCGTCAGTGGCATCGCATGCTGCCTTGTACTCGGCTCGTTTGTCGTCCCTATCCTTTACGGCCTGATCGTAGGCAGCCTTCTTGTCCGCCTCGGTCTGCTGGGCCTGCTCGTATGCGGCTTTAGCAGTGTTGCACTTGCTGGTCAGATCGCCGAGCTTGCTGTTGGCTTCGTCATATGCCGTCTGCGCAGATGACACGGCGGCATTCGCGGCGTCGGCCTTTTGCTGCGCTGCGGCAGCAGCGGCCTGGGCGGTCTGGAGATCTGTCTGAGCAGCCGTATCGGCAGTCGTCGCAGCTTCGAGTTCCGCTTGCGCGGCCTTGAGCTCGCCAGTGGCAGCGTCCTTAGCAGCCTCGAGCGCGTTCAGGTCGACGCCCGTGCCCGAAGTGGCGGCATTGAGCGCAGCCTGAGCCTGATCCAGCTTCTTCTGGGCGTTGTCGCGTGCGGTGGTTGCGGTGACAAGGGCAGCGGCGGTCTGCTGCTTCTTGTCCTGGGCAGTCGTCACGGCCGCCTCGGCGTCGGCCTTTGCCTGCTCAGCCTTGGCAGCGACAGTCTTGGCGGCCTCGTACTCGCCCTCAGCCGCCTTTACATCGGCATTCGCCGCATTGAGCTTGGCCTGGGCGTCTTCGACAGCCTTCTTGGCGGCCTCATACTCGTCCATGCCCATGTCCTTGAGCTTGGCCTGGGCATCCTCGAGGGCCTTCTTGGCGTCATCGCGCTTTGCCTTGGCATCCTTGAGCGCCTGAGTCTTGTCCTCGACGCTCTTCTTGGCCTGATCGAGCTGGCTGTTCAGATCGCCCAGCTTCTTCTGCTGCTGTTCGGCCTTGTCAACAGCGGCCTTAAGCTCGTCGATCTTCTCCTGGAGCGCAGCGACTTCTGCCGCGTTCTGCTCGGCCGCGTTATCGGTCACGGCCTGCGAAGCCTGGTTCTTTTGCTGCTGAGCCTGCTTTTGCGCCTGACCTGCGGCATCGGCCTTCTTTTGAGCCGCATCATAGGCCGCCTTGGCAGCCTCAAACTGCTTCGCCGACTCCTCGGCCAGTTGCTCCGCTGTTTTCGCAACTGCCTGGTTACCGGCGACAACGGTGTTCTCGATGGGGCTTTCGCCCTTTACCGTACCGGTGGTGTCACCGGCTGGCGCGGCAATTGCCGCCAGCGGCGACATAAGCGGCTGGGCGATGAGGCCCGCCGTCAAAACGGTTGCGACGGCGCGGTTGGCGACACCCCTTACGTTGACGGTCTTGGCTGGAGACGAAAGATGCTTTGGACTGTACTTTGCCATGTTGTGCTCCCTTCGACACAACGCTATCTGCGTTACCGCGAATATAGGTCCGCAATTTTCGGTCTTTGTTGCGCAACAATGCGGACAGCCTGCAGATTCGGTTGTTCAACAGCTTTCAACACATTTCCGTCATATATGTAGTTGTGATTGGAGCATATTGCGGGGTGTCACTGGACGCGGAGAAGCTGTCCAGTCGACCTTGCCCCATGCCACGGCATCCGTTTTGCCTGTCCCGGTGTAGAGTAATACCAGCAAGCACGACGTGGCCCGTGCCGGAACGAGGAGAACATGGAACTCGACAAGCAACAGATCAAGCGACTGCGCGAGCGCCATCACCGGCGTCACGGCATCCGCCCTGCCCATAGCGAGGCAGCTGAGCAGGCCGGTCGTTTTTTAAAGCAGGCATTCAACATTCGCGAGGGGCGCGCGCCCTACCACGTGATCCGCAAGCGCTTTGTAAACGGGGCGCGCCTGACCGGCTCGCATCTGTGCATCCTCATCATCGCCATGCTCATCGCGAGCATCGGCCTCGATATCGACTCGGACATCGCCATCGTCGGCGCCATGCTCATCTGTCCGCTCATGGGCTCGGTCCTTGCCATGGCATATGGCATCGCCACGCTCGACCGCGAGATTACCGTCGAGGCCATTGCCGGCCTCGCGCTGCAGATGGCCTTCTGCCTGATCACGTCCACGTTGTACTTTAAGCTCTCGCCGCTCGGCACCACCACGGTCGCCATCATCGATAACTCAACACCCACCGTCTGGGACCTTGCCGTCGCACTCGCAGGCGGCTTTGCCGGAGGCCTGGGCAATTCGCGCGACCAGGAACCCGCGACGCTTATCGCGGGCGTGGCCGTGGCAACCGCGCTCATGCCGCCCCTGTGCGCGGCGGGTTACGGCATCGCCATCGCAAGCGGGCCGCTCTTCCTCTCGGCGCTCTACGAGTTTGGCATCAACGTCGTCTTTATCGCGCTGGCGGCAGAAGCCGTGCTGCTTCTTTTGCGCGTGCCGCTCAAGCGCGACCTCAACGGCGACGGCATTGTGACCGCCGAAGAGGACGCCGAGGTCGACGAGCTGTCGCGCAAAGTGCGCCGCCGCATCATCGTGGGCACGGTAATCTTTGCGATTCCCTGCATCGTCATGACCGCGGGTTCCATTGGCTCGGCGCAGGCCGGCGTGCAGGACGGCTACGGCGTCACCGAAACCACGCGCGAGCTTGCCGTGGTACTGCCAGGCTTTAAGGATTACACCGTCGCCGTCGAGACCTCGGCCACCGAAGGCGAGGATGAGGGTATCGTCGAGCGCGAGATTGTCGCCCATGTGACGACAAGCGAGACGCTTGGGGCGCACGACCGCCGCGTTGCCCGCAAGCTCATCGACCTCAACGTGCCCGAACTCGATCGCGTGGAGTTCGATGTGAAGTGATGCCGGACGTGAGATGGATGCGCGCACAGGCGCGAGTCGGAACGAGGTGCCGGCGCGATGCAGGCCGCGAGCAAAAAAGCGGGGCGCGGTCCATGTCCGCACCCCGCTCGCTGTTTTATTGCCGTGAATCAACTGTCCGCATCGACATCACCAGACTCCACTGTAAACGCCGGACCGGTACTCACCAGATAAAAACGGGTCACCTTGGTATCTCTAAATAGGTAGAGCAAGCCCTGGTCGCGTCGGCGCGAAATATACGCCACGTGGACCGTACCGAATACTTCGCCGTTTTCATTCTTTAATACCAGAATGTTGGGGTCGTCCATACGCTCGAACTGTCCGTCTGTGCAGATTCCGTCTTGGTCGACCAGCTGCCATCGACAGTTGTCCTCCTCAAGAAAAGCCAGGGTTTCCCGACTCGTTTTGTCATCCCGATAGAAACCATCAATGGCAAACCCTTCGGAAGCGCATTCCTGCATATAGGACGTTTCTCGGCTTATAGCAAACAACCCTGTAGCGCCCAGGAGCACAGCCAGGCAGACCACTGCAAGGGTTATCGAAATAGCACGGCGACCCATGTTAGCCAGCCCGATACTTGTTTAACGGAGCGCGAAACATACTTGGCACCTCCGATATCAGAGCAAACGTCGCCCGCAGCCCGGCGGCAGTCATATGTTTCCAACATCAAACCATATGGCAACCACTCGCGAGAGGAGTATCGGCGAACGGTGCATTTTTGCGCTCCATTGGTCAAACGTCAACGCGCGCTACAGCTCTTGCCCGATCAATTCAGATTTTGTCGCATACTACCGTAGATCCCCAACGCTTCCACCCCCCGAATTACTCGGGGCGGCCGCGATGGCGCTCAATCCAGCCCACGGCAAAGTCAACAAGCTCGCGTTGACGCATAAAGCGAATCATCCCGTTACCGAGAGGCGCCGTACACACCGAGCATTCACGCTCAAAAGCAGCGCCGATTTCATCGAAATCCTCGCCATCGACAAAGAGCGTGCGGTATTCCTTCCATACGCGTCGACCGTTTTCCACGATCGCACTGTGCTCCACACAGTCGTGCTTGCCAGGGTATTCCGCACGGGCGTCGGCCAAATGCAGCGATGTATTCTTGTCGTAGCCCACGCCCACGAGCAGCACATAGCCGTCCAAATCGTACAGGCGCGCGATGGGCGATCCGTCGCCAAAGATGTTGCTCAGGTCATGGTTCTCCGTCAGGAACTGAGCGTACGAGCCGTTTGCCGCCACCGAACGCGCCGGGTGGTCGCTGCGGGGCGTGCCCGGCCACGTGCGGAACATCTCGGCAACGGCCCCCATCGTATTGGTGGGCGTGATGCGTTTGTCATAAGCTGGCCAGTTATCGCGGATCAGCTGCCACCACTCTTGCGGCTCCTGCCAATGGACGCCGCTCGCCGGGTCCAAGTTTTTCCACGACTGCGTCGGCATCATGATGGTGCCGGTCTCGCCCACCGTCTGGAGCAGCGCCTCGATCACCGGCTGCGCACCGCCGCACACATATCCAAGCGAGCTAAGCGAGCAATGGACCATAACCGTCTGCCCCGGACGCATGCCAACGGCAGAAAGCGCATCGAAGACATCCTGCTTGAGTACGATTTGTCGGTCCATTGCTACCCCTTTCTATTTTGTTGAGCCTATCTTCTCACTGTTGTCAGCCGAAAATGATCCGTTTTCCTCCGTCCCCCGGGGATCATTTTTTAGTACTTGAAGAAGCCCTCGCCCGAGCTTTCGCCCAGCTTGCCTTCGTCGAGCATCTTCTTGAGGACGGACGCCATGGCCTTAAAGTTGTAGGGCATCATCATCTTTTTGAGCAGCGGGCTCAGCAGACCCGGGACCTTTTGATACTGCATGACGATGTTGTAGGCCGTCTGGATGCCCACGGTATCGAACACGCGGAACGGGCCCTTGGGGGCGCCGGTGCCACGCGTCCATGCAAGGTCGATGCTCTTGGGGTCGCTGACGCCCGAGACATACAGGTCGAGGCCCGAGAGCAGCCACGGCACCAACATGGAGTTGAGCAGGTAGCCGTTCTTTTCCTTGTTGACGGGAAGCGCCAGCATGCGGATGTCGTTGGCAAAGTCGACGAGCTCATCGAAGTAGCGCTTGTCGGTCTGGTCCTGAGCCATGACCTCGGTCATGTTGTTCTTCCAGATGGAGTTGGCAAAGTGCAGCGACAGGTACTTCTCGGGGCGGCCGGTGTACTTGGCAAAGGTGCTCGGCAGCAGCGTGGAGGAGTTGGTCACGATGACGGTCTTTTGCGGGAGGACCGGAGCGAGCTTCTTGTAGAAGTCGATCTTTGCCTGAGTGTCCTCGGCCATGGACTCGATAACTAGATCGGCGTCGGCCACGGCCTGGGCAAGATCGAGCTCCAGCTTGATCGTGGAATAGGCACGCTCAACGGCGGCAAGCGCCGCCTCCTTGTCGAAGGGCTGGTCGCTATCGGCGATACCGGCACACCACTCGCCCGTACCGTCCGCCATGCCCTCGATAGCTGCGATGTACTCCTCGCGCACATGATCGATCTTGGGCTGGGTGCGGCCGATGCTGCCCTCACTGCGCAGCCAAATCGTTACATCGAAGCCGCAGAAGGCGGCCTGGAAGGCAATCTGGCTCCCCAGCACGCCGCCACCAGCAACGCAAACGGTTTTGTAGCTCATAGGAACGGTCCTCTCTTACGTAATTCCATAGATGTGTATTTATTCAACCGTAAAGATGACGCGCGCTTGACATTCATTCTTTAAACGAACGGTATTTTGCGGCGAACGGCTACGCCTGTTCATTATCTCAGGGCTCTAAAGGCCATTTTTAGTGTCGCTGAACCGCCGTTTTCGGAAGTATGCGGCAAATTCTGGAACCCCCGAGCACACACCCGTTTTCAGTAAATAAAACCGCAGGTACAGAGCTTGGACATACCCAGTGCGCTCGACCTATTCAGATTTTGCCGCATACTTCCGAAATCCGAACTCACAGGAGGCAGCAGCAAGGCCGTTTTCGCAACACATGTCCAACAAAAACGGGTGGTAGCCGGTACGGCTACCACCCGTTTGTCTTATATCCGGCTCAAAGCAGGCCGACTACTTCTTAATGCCACGTCCCAGGCGCTTGGCAACCGATGCCACGGCCTCCTCACTCACCGAATCGCAGCTCACACAGCCATCGTGGGCACGCATCTGACCGGTGACCTCGTCCATTGCGAGCGGCGCCACCTTCTCGAGCTTAAAGCCCTTGCCGGCGCGCATGTTTTCCTTCGCCACGCTGATCATGAGCTTAATGCGGTTGAGCTGGTTGACCTCGGACGCGCCGGGATCGTAGTCCACCGCGACGATGTTACTCTCGGGATGCTGACGGCGCAGCTCCTTGATGACGGCCTTGCCCACCACGTGGTTGGGCAGACACGCAAAAGGCTGCGTGCAGATAATGTTGGGCGCGCCATGGTCGATCAGGTCGAGCATCTCGGCCGTGAGCAGCCAGCCCTCACCCATGTTGTTGCACACCGAAAGCACCGTGCGGGCCTTGTCGGCCATGGTGCCGATGCGCTCGGGTGCCTCGAAGCGTTCGGATTTCTCGAGCAGCTCCTCAACCGGCGTGCGCATCCAGTCCACCAGCTTAATGAGCGCCTGCATGCCGGCACGTGCGGTGGCAGAGCTTCCCAGCTCATCCTTCTGTAGCTCGGCATTGCTCATGGAATACAGGAAGAAGTCGAGCAGGCCCGGCACCACGGCCTCGCAGCCCTCGCGCTCAATGACATCGACCACGTGGTTGTTGGCCGTGGGATGGAACTTGACCAGAATCTCGCCGACCACACCCACGCGCGGCTTGGCGCCCTCGCCCACAAGCGGCATGGTGTCGAACGCGCGGATGGCCTCGCGAGCGAGCTTGGTGTAGTTGTGCCTGTTGAACTTAGGTGCCAGCTTGCGGGCGCGCGCCATGTACTCCTCGTAGAGTGCGTTGGCGGCACCGGGCGTGGCCTCGTACGGGCGGCAGCGATAGAGCATCTGCATCATCACGTCGCCAAACAGTACCGCGTACACGGCCTGCTTAAGCAGCGCCGGCGTAATCTTAAAGCCGGGGTTGTCCTCGCCAAGCGCCACGGCCGAAAGCGAGATCACCGGGATCTCGGGGTGGCCGCTCTCGCGCAGGGCCTTGCGAATGAGTGCGATGTAGTTGGTGGCGCGGCAGCCGCCGCCGGTCTGGCTGATGACCACGGCCGTCTTGGACAGGTCGTAGCGACCGCTCTCGATGGCCTCCATGATCTGGCCCGTCACCAGAATCGACGGATAGCAGATGTCGTTGTTCACGTAGCGCAGGCCGGCCTCGACGGCGTCGTGGTCGGTCGAGGGCAGCAGCTCCAAGTTGTAGCCGGCACCGCGGAATACCTCTTTGACCAGGTCAAAGTGGATCGGCGCCATCTGCGGGCACAGGATGGTGTAGCCCTCGTCGCGCATCTGCTCGGTAAAGGGCACCTTGGGCCACGCGGTCGAAGCACTCTCGCGCTGGGCCTCAAACGTGTACTTGCGGCTCGCGAACGCGGGGGCATCCGTGGAGGGCGCTACAGGCGCGGCATCGCCCTGCTCGTAGGCCTCGCCCGCGGCCGTGGCCTCGGCGAGACGCTCGGCCTCCTGGTCCTTGAGCGCCGCCATGAGCGAGCGGATGCGGATGCGCGCGGCGCCCAGGTTGGACACCTCGTCGATCTTGAGCACGGTGTAGATCTTGCCGCTGGCCTCCAGAATCTCCTGCACCTGGTCGGTGGTCAGGGCGTCCAGGCCGCAGCCAAAGGAGTTGAGCTGAATCAGGTCCAGGTCGTTGCGCATCGTCACAAAACGGGCGACGGCGTACAGGCGGCTGTGGTACATCCACTGGTCGACGACGCGGATCGGGCGCTCGGGCTTCACCAGATGCGCGAGCGAATCCTCGGTAAAGACCGCAAAGCCAAAGCTCGAGATAAGCTCGGGCAGGGCATGGTTGATCTCGGGGTCGTTGTGGTAGGGACGACCGGCAAGCACGATGCCGTGGCCGCCGTGGTCCTCGACCCACTTAAGGGCTTCCTCGCCCATGGTCTGGATGTCCTCGTGGAAACGAGCATCGGCCTCAAAGGCGGCGTTGACGGCGGCGTCGACCTCGGAGCGCGTGATCTTGGGACCGCGCACGCGACCGCGACCGGCCTCGGCGTCGGCCACGCGATCGACGGCGAGCACCTGGTACAGGCGGCGCTTGAGCTCGGTCTTGTCGTGATACGGTACAAACGGATACAGGAACTCGATGTTCTGCTCGCGGATCTCGTCAATGTTGAGCGCCAGCGCCGTGGGGTAGCTCATGACGATAGGGCAGTTGTAGCAGTTGCCGGCGGTCGGATCCTCCTTGCGTTCCCAACGCACGCACGGCATCCAAATGAAGTCGACATCGCGGTCGATAAGGTTCATCACGTGGCCGTGGCTCATTTTGGCCGGGTAGCACACGCTCTCGGACGGCATGGACTCAATGCCCGCCTGATAGGTCTTTTTGCTCGACTGGTCGGACAGCTGCACGCTAAAGCCCAGGCGCGTAAAGAACGCATGCCAGAAGGGGTAGTTTTCGTACATGTTGAGCGCGCGCGGGATGCCGACGGTTCCGCGCGGGGCCTCGTCCGGGCTCAGCACCTCGCGGTTAAAGAGCAGCTCGTTTTTCTTTTTGAAGAGATTGGGGGCCTCGGTCTTTTGCTTTTTGTGGCCGGCACCCTTCTCGCAGCGATTGCCGGTAATGAAGCGCCTGCCGCCGCCAAAGTCGTTGACGGTGAGCTGGCAGTTGTTGGAGCAGCGGCCGCAGCGGACGTGCTTCTGCGTCACGGTAAGGTGCGCGATGTCCTCGGCAGAGAGGATGCTCGAGACGCCATCGGCGCCGGCACGATCGCGGGCAAGCAGGGCCGCACCGTAGGCACCCATACAGCCGGCGATGTCGGGGCGCACGGCATGAACGCCGGTGAGCTGCTCAAACGCGCGCAGCGTGGCATCGGACATAAAGGTGCCGCCCTGGACGATCACCTGACTGCCGATCTCCTTGGGATCGCGCAGCTTAATGACCTTAAACAGGGCGTTCTTGATGACGGAATAGGACAGGCCGGCCGCGATGTCGCCCACCGTGGCGCCTTCCTTTTGCGCCTGCTTGACGCGCGAGTTCATAAAGACCGTGCAGCGGCTGCCCAGGTCGACGGGGGCCTTGGCGTGGATGGCGGCGTCGGCAAACGCGCGCACGTCCATGTTCATGGACACGGCGAAGCTCTCGATAAAGCTGCCGCAGCCCGACGAGCAGGCCTCGTTGAGCATGATGTGCTCGATGACGCCGTCCTTGACGCGCAGGCACTTCATGTCCTGGCCGCCAATGTCCAGGATGAACTCGACGCCGGGCAGGAACGCCTTGGCGCCGCGCAGGTGCGCGACGGTCTCGATCTCGCCGGAGTCGGCCTTGAGGGCCTCGATGAGTAGCGCCTCGCCATAGCCCGTGGTGGTCACGTGGCCGATAGTGCAGCCGGCGGGGATGTGGTTGTAGAAATCGGCCATGATGACCTTGGCCGTACCCAGGATGTCACCGTTGTTGTTGCCATACCAGGTGTGCAGCAGCTGGCCGTCCTCGCCCACGAGCGCGGCCTTCATGGTGGTAGAGCCGGCGTCGATGCCGATGAACACGCGGCCGGTGTAGCCGTCGAGCTTGCCCTTGGGAACGACCTCGGTGTCGTGGCGGTTCTTGAACTCGGCAAAGTCCTCGTCGGTGGCAAAGAGCGGATCCAGGCGCTCGACCTCGGCACCCTGCGTGTCACCCAGGCTATCGATGGCATCGATGAGCTGCGGGAACGAGCTGAGCTTGTTGGACTCGTGCGCCATGGCGGCGCCGCTCGCCACAAACAGGTGGGCGTTTTGGGGCACGATACGGTGCTCCTCGTCCAGGTTGAGCGTGAGGTAGAAGCGGTGGCGCAGCTCAGAGAGGTACTGCAGCGGGCCGCCCAGGAAGGCGACGTTACCGCGGATGGGACGGCCGCACGCCAGGCCCGAGATGGTCTGGGTCACGACGGCCTGGAAGATGGATGCGGCGACGTCCTCGGGGCGGGCGCCCTCGTTGAGCAGCGGCTGCACGTCGGTCTTGGCAAAGACGCCGCAACGGCTGGCGATGGGATAGATGGTAGTGGCGTTAGCCGCGAGCTCGTTAAGGCCGCTCGCGTCGGTGTGCAGCAGGGTCGCCATCTGGTCAATGAACGCACCCGTACCGCCGGCGCAGGTACCGTTCATGCGCTGCTCGATGCCGTTATCGAAGTAGATGATCTTGGCGTCCTCGCCGCCCAGCTCGATGGCGACGTCGGTAGCCGGGATGAGGGTCTCGACGGCGCGCTTGCTGGCGATAACCTCCTGGACAAACTCCAGGTCGAGCCACTGGGACAGCAGCAGGCCGCCCGAGCCGGTGATAGCGCAGGTCATCTGGGCCGTCGGCAGCACGGTCGCGGCGCCCTCGAACAGGTCGCGGGCGCAGGCGCGGACGTCGGTGTGGTGGCGTTGGTACTTGGCGTAGACGATCTGGTTATCGTCGTTGAGCACGGCGAGCTTGACGGTGGTGGAGCCCACGTCGATGCCCAGGTGCAGGTTGCCACGGGCGGCCTCGGGGTTGAAGATCGCGCCTTCGGGAGCCTGGCCGGCGGTGGCGGTCACGGGCTCGGCAACGCCGGACGTGGCTGCATCGGCGGCGAGCGTCTCCCCCGCCGTATTCTTGGCTTCGGCAACTGCCTCGGCGACTTTCTCGGCAGCGGCGGTCGCGGCCTTCTGTGCGGCGCCTGCCACGGCGGGCACGGCCTCGCGCGCGGCAGCGACCACGCGGTCCTTAATGCCTTCGACGAGTTTGCTCATCTGTTTCTCCTCTTAGTTGTTGGACTCGACGGTTGCGGCGGTGTCGACCGCGTCCTCGAGCTGCAGATTCAATAGCTTCATGCCGTATTCCGGCACGTTGATATCGATGGGTTGACCATACAGGTCGCCAGGGCGCACAAAGGCGATGACCGTCATGATGCGCGCCATGGTCTCGGGTGATTCGGCAAGGCCGCGCTCAAACCAGCGTTGGAGCAGGCCGACCTCGGCGCTTACGACGTAGGTGACGTAGTAGTCAAAGAATGTACCCAGGGCCAGACCCAAAATGCCTGTTTGTGCACGCGGAGTTACGGCTTCGCGTGCGGTGTCGATGATCTTTTTAATGAAGGCTTGATCGCCGCCAGGGCCCAACAGCGAACCGATAAGATCGCGATTGGCCGCAAGATAGCGCAGCAACTCAACCGAGCCGGGCGCCGGCTCGAGCTCATCGATATTTCGGTAAAGATCGGGCAGTTGAGCTGCGGTGATGAACTCAACGCGCTCGCGGATCTCGACCAGTAGATCGTCCTCAATTTGATTGATAAAGTCAGGGATATCGCGATAGTGCGAATAGAACGTGCGGCGTGTGAGGCCGGCACGCTCGGTGAGCGACGCGACGTTAATGCGCGAAAGATCGCCGCTTTCGGCAAGTTCGCTGGCAAGCGCCTGGCGAAGGGCACGCTGCGAGCGAAGGGACCGGCGGTCGCATTTCTCGAGCTGGGACAAGCGTCCTCCTTGTTACTCAGCCTGTGCGCTATTGCACAGTGCGAGTATTATTGCACACCGTGTGCATCAACACGTAAAGGCAATATTTAGAGTGCGATAGGCGCACCAAAAAGCGGGAAATTGAAGTGTCCAGAGTAGTCCAAACGGCCTTCTCCCAAAACCCCACCTACATTTTTCGAGTTGCGCGGTTCCATCACCGCCTCTTCAAAAGCACTCCTGGGATTATTTGGCGTATTTTGTCTTTATTTGAGCGTATTTGTGCCTTTTTTCGCACGCGTCAAACAGAGTCAAACGCCATACAGAGCGCGAATAATCCCGAAACGGCGCTTTTGACCATTGGACGACTTCCAACAGACCGCGCAACTCGATTTTTGTTGGTGGCGACAAAGCACAACCGACTCAACGCCCAAATCGGTACCCTCATATGACAAAGGGACTGTCCCTTTGTCGCATTATTCGATGATGGTGCGGGAGTTCTGCTTGCGCATGGTGGTGAGCATGTGCTTGGGAACGGCGTGGGTCATGCAGCTGCCGATAGTCGCGCTCGCGGCGGCCTTGGCTGCATCGCTACCATTCTTGGTGGCATAGCTGTGACGGAAACGCTTAAGCATGGCGATGTCGTTACCGCCGTCGCCGTAGACCGCGACCTCGTCCTCGGCGATACCGTAGTAGCTTGCCAGCCACGCCACGCTCTCGCCCTTGTTGCACGAAGCATCCGTGATCTCGAACATCACCGGGTCGAACGGCGCGTTGACCACCCGGTCCGAGCGCTCGGCAAGATACGCCTTAAGGTCGCGCTCCAGCTCGGTCGAGGTCACGCGGCAGTTAATCTTGCAAACGTCGTGGCGCAGAATGTCGCCGATCGACTGGTCAAAATACTGCTCCTCGTGATAGCCGCCGCGGGCACGCATGCCGCGCATCACAATGCGCTTGATGGGGCTGTCCTTCTTAAAGCCCGCCTGATGCATCTCGAACGAACCGCTCGAAAACATGCCGTCGGGTGTGGAGCAATCAAAGCAAATGTCCGGGAACGCTTTGAGCAGCTCCTCGGTAATCTGAGGGTCGATGGTCCAGGTCTTGAGCACCTCGCCGTGGCTGTCACGAACGATGGATCCGTTGGAGCAACAGGCATCGAGCGCCAAACCTGTAAAGCCATGCTCACCGATCGGCAGCGTCGAGCGGCCCGTCGCGGGAACCACGTGCAGCCCGGCCTCGGTCAACTCGCGAATAGCGCGGCGGATGGTTCCGTCGGCCTCGTGCAGGGCGTTAAGCAGCGTTCCGTCTAGGTCACTCGCAAACATCTTGATCATGGGCATGCCTCTCCTTCGTCTGCACGATATTGTAGACGAAGGAGAGGCACGTTCTCGTATGGGCACCCCACACTGCAGCGATTGCTTCTGTTAAACCGCTGCACTGCGAACGTCACATTGTTTGTCGTGAGCGACTTTTCAAGCGATAAAACAGCACCGTCGTCAGCATCAGTACCACCAGCATAGCTGCGAACACAGCCGCCGGCGCCCATCGATCATATGCGAATCCGTATGCCAATTGGCCAAAAGGCGTTGCGCAAGAAAGCGCCATGTATACGACCGAAAGCACCTTTCCGAAGAGTTCCGTCGGCGCCGTCCGCTGAACGAATGCAACGATTTCGACCGATGCAACACTTGCCCACACCATGACCCATGCCGAACCGACTGTAAGCGCGGCAAACACAATTACGTCAACGCCGATCGGTAGCGTGACAATAACCGGCACGACTCCAAGGCAGATCATCGCAACATATCGGCATATGCCATTGAAAGAAAAGCGATTCGGCCAAATACCGACCAAACCGCCGCCTACAAGGCCGCCCAGCCCCATAGCCGCCTCAATAATCCCAACGCAGGAAGATTGCATGCCGAGATGCCTTGTAACAATAACGGGCGCACCAATCGTTAACCCAACCAACGCAAGATTCAAAACAGCCGCAAGCAAAATCACAGCGAGCAACGAGGTATTTTGAAGCAGGTACCGAATCGCCGACAGAAAATCGCTTTGGCATGCCATGCGAGTCGAGCCATCCCCCGTCACTTCAGAATGGACATTTCGTTTGAGTGCGGCCCAAAACAGCAGCGACGACATCGCAAACGCCACCGCCGCGATGGCGCAAAGGACGTCAATTCCAAGGCATCCGTAGACGGCTGTTCCAACCACGGGACCTAGAATATTGCTCGCCATGGTCGTCTGTGACACTAATGCGGTGGCCCGCTCGACCTTTTCCTTGCCGGCTATTCGCAGCGTCTCAATTTGAAGTATCGGCTTCAGAATAGATTGAACGACGTATTGAACGCACAGCATCACCGCCACAACGGCCGCAAGGGGCAACGAGCACTTCATGGGGATAAATAGCATCGCTGCAACCATTAAAACAATACCGAGAGCTGCTAGAACGCTGCGATGCCCCTCTCGATCAGCTAATACTCCGCCAGCCGGAGTCGCAAGCACGCCCGGTATAAACGCCATCGCCGCGACGGCGCCATATAACGTCGACGAGCCACTGCGGTCGAGCAAGTAAAGCGGGCACGCAAAGCACAGCGCCGACAACGTCGAATACACGCACAGCTGCGCAACGAAAAGACCGACGAGTCTTATAGACAGCGCCGTCTTTGAAGCTGACGCTGCATCGAAATCTCTCATCCCGTCCATAGCCTTGCCTCCTATACATACTATTGGTATGTATTTAATGACTTGAAAAGGGCAGCCGTAGCCACCCTCTTACATCAATATACATACCGTTAGTATGTATATTACCACCCCGCACGGCTCCAAACGTCCCAAATCTGAGCCGTTGTCTGAAGCACTTCTTCCCCCAAATCGAGCCCCACCGCGGCCGCCATCTGCGCCAAACATTGCGCGCGAGCGACCATTCGTTCCTTAGACTCAAGCGGACGAAACAATGGCAACAGCCAAAGATTCGCCAACAACGATACGGCCTCTGCCGCCTCACGCGGGCATTCGCACACAATGGAGCCGTCGGCGATGCCCTCCTCGATCACCGGCAATAAATAGCCATCCGCCGATTCGTCAAACGAGCCCTGATACTGCAACGCCAACAGACGCGAACTCTTTACCGGATCTGCCGCCGGATGCATGCGGGCCCAAAGCTCAATTTGTGGTACGACGGACTCAGGCGCATAAAGTCGCTTGAGCTTTTGGGCGCCCGTCAAATTGCCAGCACCGAGCGTCGCGCGGCGGCGCTCAACAACGGGAGCCATCGCTCGATCAAATGCGGCGTTGAAAATCTCTTCTTTGCTCTTGAAGTGATGATAGATAGCGCCCTTGGTCATGCCATCGAGACGGTCAACGATATCCTGGATGCTCGTTCCCTCATAACCCTGTGCGCAGAATAGCTCCAGCGCCGCGTCGAGAATCTTCGCGACCGTCTCCTCGGGATATTTATTGCGACCCATAATCCGCCCATCCGCAACGCAAGCCTTATGCCTCATTGCGATATTTTAACGTTGCGGATGGCAAACGGTCGGTTCTACACCGCGGCGGGGCCGTGTTCGCCGGTTCGGATGCGGATGACCTCTTCGACCGGCTCGACCCAGATCTTGCCGTCGCCGACGGCGCCGGTGCGTGCGGCGTTGCAGATGATGTCGACAATACCATCGACATGTTCATCGGCACAGATAAGGGTGAACTGTACCTTAGGGATCGTGTTGACAAGCAATTCGTTGCCGCGCACGTACTCCTTCCAGCCGTGCTGCGCGCCGCAGCCCTGCACCTGGTTAATAGTCATACCGCGAACATCAGCAGCAAACAGTGCGTCCTTAAGAACCTCAAGCTTCTCAGCACGAACGATCGCCGTAATCTTCTTCATAGTGAATTCCTCTCTTTATCAAAGAAATGAATTGCCTTTCACAAACGCGGGTTTCCCAGGTGCCGCAGATTGGGTTGAAAGAGGAGCGCCGCGTACTTTTGTACGCAAGCGACGGTTTGAAACCCAAGGTGCGGTGCCTGGGGAAGCCGCGCGACGGTTTGAAGGGCAAGGTGCGGAGCTTGGGGAAGCTGCTAATCGAGTCCCGAGAACGAGGGGTAGGCACTTTCGCCGTGCTGACTGGCATCCAGGCCCAGCGCCTCGTCGGCCTCGTCTACGCGCAGGCTGCCGTGGAAGAGCGCCTTGACTACCGCGGCGATCACCAGGTCGAGCACCAGCACGATAACGATCGTCACCACAATACCCAGAATCTGCGAGATGAGCAGCGACACGTCGCCCGTGTAGAACAGGCCGCCCTTGCCGGTCCACGAAAGCTCCGGCACGCAGAACAGGCCCGTGAGCACGCCGCCCAGGATGCCGCCGATGCCATGGCAGCCGAACGCATCGAGCGCGTCGTCGTAGCCGAACTTGGTCTTAAGATGGCTGATGGCAAAATAGCAGACGGGCGAGACGACCAGGCCCATGACCAGTGCCGCCCACGGCTCGACAAAACCCGCGCCCGGCGTGACCACCACGAGGCCCGCAACCAAGCCGGTGCTGGCGCCCACCAGCGTGGGACGGCCGGTGTGCACGCGCTCGATGGCAAGCCACGAGACCATGCCCGCCGCGCTGGTCGTCACGGTATTGAGGATGGCAAGCGCGGCCACGGCGTCGGCCTTAAACTCGCTGCCGCCGTTAAAGCCAAACCAGCCAAACCAAAGCAGACCGGCGCCCAGTGCCACAAACGGCACGTTATGCGGTCGATAGCTCACCATGCCAAAGCCGCGACGACGGCCGAGCATCAGGCAGAGAATCAAGCCCGTCAGACCGGACGAGATATGCACCACGTCGCCGCCGGCAAAGTCCAGCGCGCCGATGATGTCGCCGATAAAGGAGCCCTCGCCGCCCCACACCATATGGGCGAGCGGCGCGTAGACCACAAGCAGCCAAATGCCCAGGAAGGCCGTCATGGCGCCAAACTTAACGCGTCCGGCAAGGCTGCCCGTGACGATGGCGGCCGTGATCATGGCAAACGCCATCTGGAAGGCGATGTTGATGATCTCCGGGTAGACGGCACCGTCCGTCGCGGTGCCCTCGGCCGCCTGCAGCACCTGGTTGAGCACCGGCAGGCACAGCAGCTGGTCAAAGCCTCCAATAAACGGATTGGAACCGTCGCCGCCGTAGGCCAGCGACCAGCCGGCCACAATCCACAGCACGCCCACCAGGCCAATGACACCAAAGCACATAAGCATGGTGTTGATGACATTTTTGCGCCTGGACAGGCCGCCGTAGAAAAACGCCAGGCCCGGTGTCATTAAAAACACGAGCATGGTGCAGATGAGCATAAACGTTGTTGATCCCGTATCGTACATTCGCTCCCCCTTGGTCGCATGAACGTTGTCGGCGTCCATGATGGAGCCGAGGGGCAACTGGTGTAGACCAGATACGGCGTTGTTAAACGCTGCGTTGTCGAATGGAAACGGTGCCGCAATCTTGGAAACGGCGCGGCAACGGACGCGAAACGAACGGGAAATGTGCGGGCGAAAGGGGCGCGCCCGGCCCGGCCCCGGCTAGCGACGGAACAGCTCGCGGGCGCGGTCGCGGAGGTTGGTGGCTCGGATGACGCCCTCGTAGCGGTTGATGCGCAGGCGTGGGAAGGCGTTGAAAAAGCGCAGGTCACGACGGCTGAGCGACACGCTCGGCACCGGACGGCCTGCGCGCCTGCCGGCGCGGAGACGGCCGAGCGACGGGCGCGGCACGCTCGGTGCGGCATCGGCAACGCGGCGAGCGGCAAGCGCCAGACCGCGAGCGCCGTCCGAGATAAACGTCGGTACCGAAGCCTTCTCGCGCAGGGCATCGAGCGCCGCATCGCCCAGCTCTGCCAGCCACGCGTTCACGGCACGGCTGCGGATATGCGTCTGCGCCACCGAGTCAATCGCCGAATCGGGAATACGCTCGAGCATGGAATCCGAGGCGTCGGCAAGCGATTCGTTAATGCGGTCGGCAAGGTCGGCGCGCACCCGCTCGAGCTGGTCGGACAGACGGCGCCAGCTCGCCAGCGAACACATCGCGTCGACCATCATCGCAACGGCAACGGCAAAGGCCGCCAGCCGCACGATCAACACCGGCAGATGGCCGAGCAGCCCCAGCAGCGCTGGCTCTACCAAGCGACAAATGCACAGTGCTCCCAGGCCAAACGCGCAGGCCCAGTACAGGCAAATACGTCCGTGCAGGTTAAAGGGCAGGTGCGAATAGTCCCAAAAGCGAGCGCCGGTCGTTTTCTCCAGCAGCACGCCCACGCTATATTCGATCACACTGCACACGAGCGCCGCAGCGACAAACTGACTCGAGGCATCCGGAATCCCGCGCAGCAGCAGCCAACAGGCGATGCCGCCCGCGCCGTAGATGGGGCAGCACGGTCCCAGCAAAAAGCCGCTGTTGGCAAAGCGTCCGTGATTGAGCATGGCGCAGACTGTCGACTCCCATGCCCAGCCGCAAAAACCGTAGAAGGCAAACGAAAGCACCAACGCCGAGAGCGGACAGGCGGCAAGTGTCGCACCGTCAAATGCTATGTCGATCGCGGTCCCCACCGTCTACCCTCTCCTCTTCTCGCTCGAGCCCTCGTTCAAATCGTTCGTGCCGCCCTTGCGCGGCAGACGGCCGGCAACCGTCTCGCACAACGCGCACCACTTATCCGCCAGGCACACAATCCAGGCCTCGCGACACGTCGGCGGCACCGGTACCAGTGGAAACATATGGCGCGCGATGATATTCCGCTCGCGCGGCGTCAACTCAAAATCTTCCTCGGCACGCGCCAGGGCAAAGAACGGATGCCGAAACCCATGCAGCCGATGGCTCGGGTCGGGATCGTGCCAATCGTAGAGAAAGTAATCGTGCAGCAAGGCTCCACGCAGCAGCGAGGCGCGGTCAACCGAAACGCCAACACGGTCCAAGCGCTCAGCAAAGGACAGGCTTGCCCGTGCCACCGAGGTCACATGCGCATACACCGTCACGTCGCCGTGCTGGATAAACTCGCGCGTCAAGTCCAAACGCCCCGCCTGGGCCAGCTGGCGGGCTGCATGGTCAACTTCGCGCGCGATCCTCTCGGCACGAGTGGTTTCGGACATGCGGCCTCCTTCCAGCGGCTCTCGACGGCAGGCGACGGCCGGCGCGCAATCAATAAAATCATCATGGAATACACCAGTATGGCATCGGACAAAACGTTTTGCCCCACCAGTTGGCGAATCACCGCGCCGCCGTCACATATCAAACGCCAAAATGTGCGAGACTGTCTTGTGCAATTGTGCCGGCCGAGGGAGCGCCGGTGCTCGATTCGCATGGAGTAACCAACAACGATGCTGCTTACGCAAACGACAACGCCCGAGGACGTCAAGGCTCTCAATCGCGCCGAGCTTCCACTGCTCTGCGACGAGATCCGCCACGCCATCCTCGAAAGCTCCGCCGCCGTCGGCGGACACGTTGCCCCCAACTTGGGCGTCGTTGAGCTCACGGTCGCGCTCCATCGCGTGTTTAACTCCCCCACCGACAAGATCGTCTTTGACGTGTCGCACCAGACCTACGCCCACAAGGCGCTGACCGGACGCACGTACACCTATATTGACCCGGCACGTTTTGGCGAGGCTTCTGGCTTTGCCAACCCCGACGAGTCCGAGCACGACCTGTTCGCCATGGGCCACACCTCCACGTCGGTGAGCCTGGGCTGCGGCCTGGCGCACGCTCGCGATCTGGCAGGCGATACGTACAACGTCATTACCATTATTGGTGACGGCTCGCTTTCGGGCGGCTTGGCGTTTGAGGGCCTCGACAATGCCGCCGAGCTCGACAGCAACCTGATTATCATCGTCAACGATAACGACCAGTCCATTGCCGAGAACCACGGCGGCCTCTATCGCAATCTGGCCGAGCTGCGCGCCAGCAACGGAACGGCCGAGCGCAATATCTTCCGCGCCATGGGGCTCGACTACCGCTATCTGGACGCCGGCAACGATGTGCTGGCCTTGGTCGACACGCTGCAGGAGCTGCGTAACATCGACCACCCCATCGTGCTGCACATCTCGACCGCCAAGGGCAAGGGCTTTGAGCCGGCTCAAAACGACCCCGAGCATTGGCACCACGTGGGTCCGTTTGACATGGCGACCGGCCGCAAGCTCTGCCCGGGCCATCCGAGCGAGCCCGCACCGCGCACCTATGCCGATATTACGGGCGAGGCGCTCAGTGCCGCCATTGCGCGCGACCCGGAGGTCGTGGGCATTACGGCCGCCACGCCCTACATCATGGGATTTACGCCCGAGCTTCGCGCTGCCGCCGGCAAGCAATTTGTCGATGTGGGCATTGCCGAGGAGCACGCCGTCACCTTCGCCACCGCGCTCGCCCGCTCGGGCGCCAAGCCGGTCTTTGGCGTGTACGGCACGTTTTTGCAACGCGCCTATGACGAGCTGTGGCACGACCTGTGCCTCAACGACGCCCCGGCGACCATCTTGGTATTTGGCGCGTCGATCTTTGGCACCACGTCCGAGACGCACCTTTCGTTCTTTGATATTTCCATGCTGGGCGCTCTTCCCAACATGCGTTACCTGGCGCCGGCCTGCATGGAGGAATATCTGTCCATGCTGAGCTGGTCGCTCGACCATCGCGAGCATCCCGTGGCGATTCGCGTGCCGGGCATTGGCCTGGTAAGCCGCCCCGACTTGGCGCCTGCCGAGGACGCCGACTATAGCCTCGCCCGCTACAACGTGGCGCGCGAGGGCCGCGATGTGGCCGTGCTCGCGCTCGGCGATTTCTATGAGCTGGGCGAGCGCGTGGCAAACCGCTTGGCCGCCGAGTACGGTATCGAGGCCACGCTCGTCAACCCACGTTTCGCAACCGAGCTCGACCGCGAATTCCTCGACAGCCTTGCCGCCGAGCATCGTGTTGTCGTGACCATCGAGGACGGCATCCTGGACGGCGGCTGGGGCGAGCGCGTGGCATGTTACCTGGCTTGCACGCCGCTGCGCACCCGCACCTTTGGCATCGCCAAGGGCTTCCCCGACCGCTACGACCCCCACGAGCTGTTGGCACAGAACGGCATGACGGTCGAAAACATGACCGCAGAGGCCGTAAGACTGCTAAACGAGTAGAAAAACCTCCGCAAAGGAAAACGCCCTTGCGGAGATTTTTGTTTTCACGAATCGATTGTCTCAATCTGTAACATCTAGGGGCAGAATTTGCGTCTAGGTGTTACAGATTGAGACGAGACGTTTAAGCCCCTGTTGTTTATCTCAATCTGTAACAGTTAGGGGCCAAATCCTCGTCTAACTGTTACAGATCGAGACATTCGAATTCCCCTGAAGAGAAAATCTCAATCTGTAACAGTTACTCGTCAAAAACGGCTGCAGATGTTACAGATTGAGACAAAGCAGCAAGGTAGTTAGCAATAGCTTTGCTTGAGGATCTCGACGACGTCGGGCTCGGTCAGGGCGATGGGATCGTGGCCGAACAGGGCACCGTTGGTCGTTAGGGCGTTGTGCGCAATCGCGGGCAGCTCATCGGCGGTAATCCCCCATTCGCTCATGGCAAGATCGGCCACATGGCAGGCCTCCATCAGGCGCGTGAGCTCAGCGACAAAATCGTGCGGATCATCCGCCTCGGCATTACCCATCAGGCGTGCCATGTCGATATAGCGCTCGGGCGCGGCACCGTGGTCAATCATCCACGTGTGGTAGGCGCGCGCGATCATGATGAGGCCGGCGCCGTGCGGCAGGTCGTGATGATGTGCGCTCATGCCATGCTCAAGGCCGTGGCATCCAGCGCAGCCCGAGCACACCATGGCATAGCCGCCGAGCGTGTTGGCAAAAGCGAGCTCGGCACGAGCATCCAGGTCGTCGCCGCTGTTCACGCACGCAGCCAGCGAAGCGGCGGCGCGTCGGATACCCTCGCGGCAAACCATGTCACCCATGGGCGTGTTGGTATTGGCGATATAGCACTCAACGTTGTGGAACAGGGCATCAAATCCCTGATAAGCCGTCAGGCGCGCCGGAACGCTCACCATAAGCTCGGGGTCGACAACCGAAAGCACCGGGAACAGACGCGGGTCGCCCAGGCGGAGCTTCTCGTCGTTTTCCTCGCAGGACAAAACGCCGCCCGCATCGACCTCGGAGCCGGTGCCGGCCGTCGTGGTCACGCACACCAGCGGCAGCGGGTCGTTGGGGATGGGCAGTCCAAGCGCGGTGCCGCCGTTCACAAAGTCCCAGATATCACCAGGGCACTCGTTGCCCTCGGCGTCCGTGTGCGGGTTTGCCGCCACCGCGCAGATGCCCTTGCTGCCGTCCATGACCGAGCCGCCGCCGAGCGCCAGCACAAAGTCGCAGCCATGGGTGCGCGCCATCCAGCCACCTGCGTTGACGGTCTCGCGCAGCGGGTTGGGCTCAATACGGTCGAACAGCTCGTGTTCCACGCCAGCACGGTCGAGCTCGGCCTCCACGCGCTGCAGATATCCAAAGCGCTTGACCGAGTTGCCGCCCGTTGTGACGATGAGCGCCTTGGCGCCGGGGAGCTTCTGTGCGCCCAGCTCGCTCAGTTTGCCCGCGCCAAACAACACCTTGGTCGGCGCGAAAAATGTATAGCCGTTCATGCAACGATCTCCTCACGTATATATGTGTCGTGTTGCCGCCATTATAACGACCGCTGCGAGTGCCCGCTCCCGCCGCAAGGCGTCGCCTCAACAGCAATAATCGACGTTTGCCCAGATAAAACCTACCAAAATAAACCTGTCTCTTTTTGGCAGGTAGAATAACCCATAAGACAAGTATGTTTCTGAGTTATTTCGTGTTGACCCTTTTGAGCGAGATAGGGTATAACTCTACTCAACCGCTAGGGATTTTATTGAGAAAGGTGTTCTCCCATGAGCAAGAACCTCTCCCAGCAGGTCGTTCTCGACCGCCGCGGCTTTGTCGCCGCCACCTTCGCAACCGTCGCCGGCCTTGGTCTTGCCGGCTGCTCCGACACCAGCGCCGAGGCCGACAAGGGTTCCGCCGCCGGCTCTTCCAAGAGCTCCGACGACACCGAGGCTTCCACCACCCTCGACGCCAAGGCATTCGACAAGCTCGTCGACAACGGCCCCAAGGCCGACGACGATGCCATCGCCGCTAGCACTTGGGCAACTGCCGTCAAGAACGCCGGCGTCTTTAAGATCGGTGGCGTTCAGACCTCCACGCTCTTCTCCCTCCTCAACGAGAAGGATGGCAAGACCCGCGGCTTCGACGCCGGCATCGCACAGCTCCTGTCCAACTACATCCTGGGCGAGAACAAGGTCGAGATCACCCAGGTGACCTCCGACACGCGCGAGTCCGTCCTGCAGAACGGCCAGGTCGACGCTGTCTTTGCCACCTACACCATCACCGATGAGCGCAAGAAGCTCGTCTCCTTCGCCGGCCCCTACTACTACACGCAGCAGGCCATCCTGGTGCTCGCCGACAACGACGACATCAAGAGCGTCGACGATCTGGCCGACAAGAACGTCGCCGTCCAGTCCGGCTCCAACGGCCCCGCCATCCTGGAGGAGTTCGCCCCCAAGGCCAGCCAGCAGGAGTTCAAGACCGACGAGGAGGCCCGTCAGGCACTCCAGCAGGGTCGCGTCGACGCCTATGTCATCGACAACAACATGCAGCAGAGCGCCCTGGTCCGTGAGCCCGGCAAGTACAAGATCGCCGGCAAGCCCTTCGGCAACAAGGAGCCCTACGGCATCGGCCTGCCGCTCGATTCCGACGGCGTCGCCTTCGTTAACGACTTCCTTAAGAAGATCGAGGACGACGGCACCTGGACCGAGCTGTGGCAGATCTGCATCGGCGACCGCACGGGCGACACCAACGTTCCCGAGCTGCCCGAGGTCGGCGCCTAAGCTCACAAGCTGGGCAAGAGCCGCTACGAAACCATACGGAAACGCACGATGCGCTTTATTGCGCTAAACTGTTTCCACACTGAGTTGTCGGGGCTTCCGTACATACGGGAGCCCCTTTCCTTACCGGCGGGAGGTCCGCATGAGTCTCTCCGAGCTCTGGTCGCTCTATGGCCAGAACTATATCGACGCGCTGTTCGCAACCTGGGGCATGACGCTTGAGTCGTTTGCCATCGCCATGGTGCTAGCGGTCGCCGTCACCGTGATGCGCGTGTCGCCGCTCAAGCCGCTGCGCGTCTTTGGCGACCTGTATGTCCAGGTCTTCCGTAACATCCCCGGCATCGCGTTGCTCATCATCGTCGTCTACGCGCTGCCGCCGCTCAAGATCGTGCTGCCCTACCGCACCTGCGTCATCGTCGCCACGGTGCTACTGGGATCGGCCTTTGGATCCGAGAACTTTATGAGCGGCATCAACACCGTGGGCGTGGGCCAGGTCGAGGCTGCCCGCTCGCTCGGCATGAACTTCAACCGCATCCTCGCCAAGATCGTGATTCCGCAGGCGCTGCGCTCGAGTGTGCTGCCCATGACCAACCTCTTTATCGCCGTCATGCTCACCACCGCCCTGGGTAGCCAGGTGCCGTTGCAGCCGCAGGAACTCACCGGCGTGGTAAGCTACATCAACACGCGCTCGCTCGGTGGTGTCGCCGCGTTCTTTATCTCGGCCCTCGGCTATCTGGGCACGGCTTTTGTGGTAAGCCACATTGGCAACTACATCGATAAGAAGGTGAGGATCCTCCGATGAGTAAGCACTCCTCCCCCGCGCTTACCATGCGCGATGCGCTCTACGAGGCCCCCGGCCCCAAGATGCGCGCCAAGATTCGTATCGGCACCGCCATCTCGCTCGTTGCTGTAGCCGCACTCGTCGTCCTCGTGCTACAGCGTTTTTATGTGACCGGTCAGCTCTCGGTCCACTACTGGTACTTCTTTACGCACCTCACCACCTGGAAGTTCTTACTCGCAGGCTTTGAGGGCACCGTTAAGGTCGCGCTCACCGCCGGCGCCATCGCACTGGTTCTGGGCCTCGCCCTCATGCTCGGCCGCACGAGCGATATCAAGCCGCTGCAGCTGGTCTGCCGTGTGCTCACCGACTTCTTCCGCGGCGTGCCAAGCCTGCTGTTCATCTATTTCTTCTTTTTGGTGCTGCCCCAGTACAAGATCTCGCTGCCGTCGTTTTGGATGCTCACACTGCCCGTCGCACTCGCCGCAGCCGGTGTGCTGGCCGAGATCTTCCGCGCCGGCGTCAATGCCGTGCCGCGCGGTCAGGTCGAGGCGGCTCAGGCGCTCGGCCTCTCCAAGGCTAAAATCACCTTTAAAATCGTGCTGCCCCAGGCGATTCGGTTTATCATCCCATCGTTGATTTCGCAGCTTGTGGTCGTGGTTAAGGACACCACCGTCGCCTATGTGGTGAGCTACCCCGACCTGATGCAGAACGCCCGCGTGCTTATCACCAACTACGATGCGCTTGTATCGGTCTACCTGGTGATTGCGGTCATCTACATCCTCATCAACGTCGCCATCAACAAGGCCGCCATCTACGTTTCGCACAAGACCGGCGCAACCATCATTCGCTAAGTACCCACGTTTTTAAGGCATAAGGAGCCGAGCATCATGGCACAGAGCACTACTTCTTTCGACAAGCAGCCGCTGATCGAGCTCAAGCACGTCGACAAACACTATGGCGACCTGCATGTCCTCAACGACATCAACCTGTCGGTCGACCGCGGCGAGGTCGTCGTCGTGATTGGCCCCTCGGGCTCGGGCAAGTCGACCATGTGTCGCACCATCAACCGCCTGGAGACCATCGACTCGGGCGAGATCCTCATCGAAGGCCAGCCCCTGCCGCAGGAAGGCAAGGACCTCGCCCGCATGCGCGCCGAGCTGGGCATGGTGTTTCAGCAGTTCAACCTGTTCGCGCACATGACCGTGCTGCAGAACGTCATGCTAGGCCCGGTCGACGTACTGGGCGTGTCCAAGGACGAGGCACGCGAGCGCGCTATGGACCTCCTGAGCCGCGTGGGCGTGGCCGAGCAGGCCGACAAGGTGCCCGCACAGCTCTCGGGCGGCCAGCAGCAGCGCGTGGCCATCGCCCGCTCGCTCGCCATGCAGCCCAAGGCCATGCTTTTTGACGAGCCCACGAGCGCCCTTGACCCCGAGATGATCAACGAGGTGCTCGAGGTCATGGTGCGCCTAGCTCAGCAGGGCATGACAATGATCGTGATTACGCACGAGATGAACTTTGCCCGCCGCGTGGCCGACCGCGTCGTGTTTATGGCCGACGGCCAGATCGTGGAGACCGGCACACCCGACGAGTTCTTCGACCATCCCCAGACCAAGCGCGCCCAGGACTTCCTCAACTCCATCAAGGGCCACTAACCCAGTAACCACGCCCGCCTGCCATGTCAATCCGAATTCGAAAGCCACCCCTATGATCGGAACCCGCACCTCATCCTCATACACCCCGCACGTCGACGTCGCCCCCGACGACCGCCCGCTGATCCTCGTCGCGCCGCGCTGGGAAGAAGCGAAGCCGTTTTTGAGCGAGACGCTTTCCCCCAACGAGGAGATCGCCAGCGTCTTTGTCGACGCCATCCTTGCCGCCGGCGGACTGCCGCTGCAGATGTCCATCACCGAGGACATCGAGGTCATCCGCCATTATGTCGACATCGCCGACGGCGTCGCCATCCCTGGCGGCCCCGACGTCAACCCCAAGCGTTGGGGCGACGAGCGCCCCTACGACCCCACACTGTGCTGCGAGATCCGCGATCGTTTTGAGTTTAAGCTGGTCAACGAGGTGCTCCGCGCCAAAAAGCCGCTCTTTACCACCTGCCGTGGCACACAGCTGTTAAACGTGGCCACCGGCGGCACCCTATGCATGGACGTACCCAGCTTGGGCGCGCGCGAGGGTCGCACGCAGTGGCGCCACACTCACGTGCTCAACGACCCCGTGCATCCCGTTGAGGTCGTGCCCGGCTCGCTGCTGGAGCGCGCGCTCGGCGGGCACAGGCTCATCCAGACCAACTCGGCGCACCACTGCTGTGTCGATCGTCTCGGCAAGCATACGCGCCTGGTCGCCCAGGCAACCGACGGCGTGCCCGAGTGCATCGAGGTCGAGGGCCAGCCCTTCTGCCTGGGTGTGCAATGGCACCCCGAGTACACCTGGCAGACGCTCGAGACCGACTTTAACCTGTGGAAGTCGTTTGTCGAGGCAGCGGCTCAGGTTAAGCAAGCCCGTTAGCTCGCAAACCACTCAGGTTAAAGCCTCCCAAGCCAGGGGGGCGGACACCAGCCACGGTGCCCGCCCCCCGATATTTGGTATGCTCGATCCAATGCCCCATCAGGAAATTTCAATCACTTCATCACATGCAGAGATAAGCACAGGGTCATGCGTAGCGATGACTGTGATGTGTCGACGCTTTCTTTCCTTAAGGATTTCGATAAACGCCTGCTTGCTTTGGCTGTCAAGCGCAGATGTCGGCTCATCAAACATCATCATGTCCGGGGTTTTCAACAGCTGGCGAATAATCGCTATCTTCTGTTTCTCCCCTCCTGAAATGTTGTTCTGCTTATCGTCCAGCTTGGCATCAAGTCCGCCACTTAAATCGACCATCTTTTTAAGCCCCATTCTCTCGATGAGGCTCTCAAGGTCACGCTCTTCAGCGCTTCCGCAGCAAAGAGTTAAATTGTCCCGTATTGACCCCTCGGTCAGAGGCAGCTCCTGCTCCGTAATCCCAATATTTCGTTTCCGCAGTGCATAGCGGTCCAGAGAGCTCAGAGGCTTGTTGTTAATCCAAATAACACCCTTGCAGTTTTCTAGGTCGCACCCGCTTATCACATCCAACAGTGTGCTCTTACCAGAACCGTTCGGCCCAACGATTCCGTATATCTTTCCTTTTTCTAAAGAAGCCTGAATCTCTCTGAATGCGGTTTTTACGGACCCCGGATAGCTATATGCCAGCTCGAAACAGTTCACCTCGTAAACATCATCGAGGATAACGGTACCGTTTGAGTCCTCGGGCATATCCAGCAAGCGCCGCAAACGCTCGTAAGACACCTTTGACGTCTGATAGTCCTTGCCCAGTGCAAGGAAGAATTCAATGGCCGAAGAATAATAGGAGTAGTAGCTCAGCGCCGTCATAAGATAGCCAGGCAGCAAATTACCGTCGAGAACTTCCTTTGCGCCCAGAATCAAGATTCCACCCTGCGCCAAAGACGTAACAACGGCGTTGGCAAACGCAAAGGTCGCATTTGTTTGTTGGTTCTGGTAAACGCAACGATATAACTCTGCAAAAGAGCGCTCGAGCCTTTGCTTGAAAACATTGAATAAAACATGCCTGCGGATAAATTGTGCGTTGCTAAGCTGCGCTTCTAGATCGGAAAAGAATCGAGCCTCCTGCTCTTGAGCCTCAAAACTTCTTGTGAATAAACGCTTTTTGAAAAGCGAATATACCGCGCCACTTATTATGCCAAGAACCATGCACAGCATTGCCAGGTGCCCGTTTATGGTCGCCAGGACACCAAACACCACAAGCAACGTCACTATATTGTTCACGCTTTGGACACTTGCGTTTATAACAAATATCACCAAATCGTTGGCGTCATGATTAATCTGTTGGTTGTAGTACGAGGCATCAAAATTTGAAAAGAAGGCCCGAGGTAGCCTTTGTACGTGACTTATCACCTCTTCGTTCAATGAAAAGCCCGCATGTGTCTGCAGGTCGATATAGACCAGCTCGCTTACGCAATTCAAACCAGCTCGCACAATACCCAGCACTGCTATCTCAGCGCCGATGGCAATTGCGTTTTCCCCGTCTTGCGCGACGCCGACAAAGTTGTTGACTAGCTGTCCCGTCAAAAAAGGAATTGCAAGACCGACCATAATCGAGAGCAGGCACAATAGGAGATAGGTTATATATTTTGGATTCTTGATTATTGTTTTTGCGCAGAGACTAAACATGAGATGAATCCGGTTCCGAAAGCAACCGCTGAGCCTTCTCGGTCAAAAGCATTCGTTGGCGCACTTGATACCTTTGAGATGCACACCATTTTGACCCTCCATGAAGAGCGTGATTGGGGCAGCCTCCCATGCATGAAGGGTAGGCAAAACACTCTTCACACTCATGGTCGCTCGGCTCATAGTTTAGCCATTGGGCAATCTGAGCTTTCATCCTCGGCCCATCGGCAAGTGTGCCGACGGAGCGTTCACGCATCCCGATTTCATCCCAACATTTATAAAGGTAGCCCTCTGGATCCACAACAAACGACCTTGCACAAACGGCGCCACATATAGCCGGATTAAAGCGTACCGTCAGGTCAACGTAGAACCCTCTGTCAACAGCATGACTATAGAAGTCCAACTCTTCTTGAGAAAATGCCTCCATCGAAAAACAGCTACTGTCGCTTGGGCATGTATCGTTAATATTGTCGACAGGCGCCAGGTAGAATCCCACCTTGTTCTTGAGGCCCTTTTCTTCGAGTGCATCCAGCAAATCGACAGCGCCAACAATGTTGTGGATATCAACATTGCACCTGATAGAAATATCTAACAGATGGGCGGCTTTAGAAACATTGTCCAGAATCGTATCGTACGTTGGCTGTCCGTTCCGCAAGATCCGCCGAGAATCATGGTCCCTTCGAGACCCGTCCAAGGTTATCTGAGCCATCTTGACGTCACAAGCAGCGAGAGTCGCGGCCACTTCCGGCGTCAGGAGATATCCATTTGTTACGATAGATGCCGAATAGGAACACTCCGGGTTAAGGACCCCCTTTATGCGCTCTGTGAGCCGCTGAATTCTATCCACTTGCAACAACGGTTCTCCACCATACCAACCAATCTCTAGCTCGTTCAGCCCCCGTGAGCGCTCCTTCACGAATGAGACAAGCTGGTCTTCGACCTCCGGCGTCATTTTCGTTTTATGTTGTCCTTTTTCATAACAGTACGGACAACAGAAGTTGCACTCCAGCGTCGGAGCTATCGTTAAGCCGAGAGAACGGTCAGAAAACCGGGCGAGACGGCTTATTGCCCTCATTTCCTCCTTTTCGTTACGGCCGTCTTCTAGCAGCATCCCTCCTTGGAGCAACGCATCACGCAATTCCCCTGGCTCCCATTCGCCTTCCGATACCATGCGGCGCATTCTTTCTGCATGCCGTTTATCCAACGAAAGGATCGCGCCAGTCTTCGCGTTCATCATCAGCGTTCTTTCGCCGTGGTTTTCAATCAGGTTGTATTAAGACAGCTTCATATGGTTATCCCTCGCAAACATTCAAAGAAATCGCGACCGAAATCGGTCGACAGTAAAGCAGATGTCAAAAACGCTTGCTACGTCTATCAGGCAGTCAATTAATATCGAAAAGCATTGGCCATTCCCCAACGGGGTCACACCACAAGTCCACATGAGCATCGAGGACGGGAGCGGAAGCATGGAATAGGCTCCGAGCTGTATGTAGATCGCTACGACGTTGACAAGCAACAACATGCCAATCGGACCGAAGCTGGATCCAAAATAGGAAACAACAATCACGCAAGAGACCACGTATGCAAGGCAAACGGCACTCGCCAGAAGAAGTCGACAGCAAAAAATATTCAGGTTGAAATACTGCTGAGCATCCAAAACGATTACGCAGTTAAAACAGTACAAAACGACACTCGACAGGATAAACGCGCCCAAAAGGGCGAAAGAACACAGCGCCACTCGCGCAACGATAGCGCACACACGCTTCCCTCCCCGAGCCTCCGACAACCCCCACGGTTCCTCAATAAAGCCCGAACTGACAAAGCGCGGCACAATGCAAGCCGCGATGAACGGAAAGAACAATGCATGAGCCAACGGGGCTATGTTGAACAGCAGACCGCGAAAAACCTCTGCATTACCAAATAGAAGGACATCCTCTGCCGATAGCCGAAGCGTCGGGTCTGGGAAAAAGCCCAAGAAACTGTTCTCACGGAGGCTACAGAACCACATCGGGAAAGAATTAAGCTGCAATACCACCATGCACGCATAAATTGCCAGGATTAAGGCGTATGCCCATTTGCTCACATGCTTCAATTCTGACTGGAGAAGTCTTTTAATCTGACAAGCCATTGAGCACACCCCCAGCGCGAAAGCTCACGAGAGCGTAAATCAATACCGATAGGCAGCCGGCTGCCACGCCATATCCCAGAAGCGTCAGCTGGCCCATATCGCTATACCCAAGGGCACATCCGACTCCAAGGTACGGCCCCGGAAGAAAGAAGATCCATCGCAAGGATAGTATGGGCGACTGAAGGTAGGCTCCGTAGAGCGTCAGGCTCATGACAAATCCAATTATCACCACAGCCCCGCTAAATACGGCGCTGTTTGTAATCCGATAGATGGTTACCGTCTCCAACGCAACCGATATCACCAGTACGGCGTTGACTATCATCGCAGGAAAAAATACAGACAGCATGTCGTGCGTGCAGTTTTGCTCTCCACGTATTAAGGCTATCGCAAACAGAAGAAGGCAAAGCACGCTATATGCTGCGCCGACTATTAAAGCAGAGGAAAGTACATGTGCCAGAGCCCCATTAAAGCGGGCGAGACCTCTTGCTGAAGAAATTCGGCATCCCTCTTCATAGCCATGTTCCTGTAAAAGCACCAGGCAAACGATAAGTGGGACGAACAGGGATGTACCGGCAAAAGCGCTGCGCGCAAAGGTCCCATCAGGCGCAGAAGGATCGATTACATTCCAGAAGAAACCAATATCTTCCCCATAAACACCATTGCCAAAGACTAGCAACGTTGCTCCGTTTTTTAGGAAGACACCGAAGAGAAGACCGAACGCCAACATAAACGCAAGACCAAACTGTGCCGGGAACATCCTGTGTAGACGCATCAAATCTGCCTTTATGGAATGGATCGCCCGCTTCATAGCGAGACCTCCTGCATCAAGCGCCTGTAATATTCTTTTAGGGACGACGCTTCATTCCTTATGACATCCATCGATTCTTTTTTCAGCAGTTCCCCGTCATGAATAAACAGGCAGCTTGTTGCAACCGACGCCAACTCATCCAAATCATGGCTAGAGATGAGCATGGTCTTGCCCTGGTCTCGATTCAATTGGCCGATAAGGGCCCATATGCTCTCGATGCCCAGCGGGTCCAACCCATTTGCCGGCTCATCAAAAATAAGCAAGTCAGTGTCACCCAACAAAGCCGTAGCTATATCCAGCCGCCGTTTCATTCCCAGAGAAAAACTGCTCACGCTCTTTTTCTCTTCGATGTCCAGTCCAACCAGACTCAAAACGCGAGGAACCTCACGGCTCTCATCAAGCCCCCATTCCGCACATCGGATTTGAAGATTCTCAGCCGCACTGAGGGACTGGTATGCTCCGCTGGAATCTGGCACGTAGCCGACACGCGCCCGCATCAGGCTGAGCTCCCTTTTTGACTTGCCTCCAAAGAGTTCCACGCTCCCCGACGATGGCTCGCAGAGGCCCAATACGATTTTAATGAGCGTGCTTTTGCCCGCTCCGTTTGCACCAACAAGGGCGCAAAGCTCAGACCGATGCACCTCGAAGGAAACGTCATGCAAAACGCGCCGTTTCCCATAGCGCTTTGACACCTTTGATAGCTTTACCGCTGATGCACTCATATCGTTCCCCCTTTCTCTTATCGTATTTACTTTCTGTTATTGTTTGTCGATAACTTATATTTGTCAAGACAATCTCAAAAGATAGAGCCCGTGTTGGACACGGGCTCCATCGCTCTGATACTTCGTTTTAGTTGTTTGCTTTATGCTACTCGTCGCTCAAATCGACAGCAAAGACTGATGTCGGAAGCGACACCTCGTTGCCTCCGCCATCCCGCAGTTGCTTTACGACATTTTTTGCGCGCTCGACAATAAGCTCCTCAAGCTCTTTCTCACTCACACGCTGAATAATATCTCCCGGTTGACAATCAAGTTCATCACAGATATCGAGAAGCGTCTTAAGGCGAATTGCTTTTATCTTTCCGTTTCTTAGCTTTGAAATATTAGCCGGGGTATGCCCCGTGGCCCGGATCAGATCGGCACTGGTCTTTCCGGTCTTAAGCAGCTGCGTCTCAAGCTCGATGATGAGATAGCTCATGTTTCCTCCTACACAAGCTCGTCAGACTGCTCTTGGAGCAGCGAGGCATAACTCCAGATCGCCGAGATAAACAAACAGACAACCGCACCGATAAACGACCCCACATCAAAGGTAGCGCCTTGGCAAATCTCAATAACGAAGGAATGAGGCACGATGTAAAGCTCCAGTCCGCCAATGGTGAGACTGACCGATCCATAGGCACCAACAAGCGAAACCACGGCGTTAACAGCAAAGGCAAGTGCAAGAACACGGATAAGCCGCACATGCGCCTTGGTAAAGGGCGAGACGCCCCGAGAGATGTTACGGCTGATTCCGCACAAAACGACAAGCGAAACACCCGCGACAAGCGCCATGCACAGTCCGCTTGGGATAACGATGCGCCCGCCGTCGAAAAGCGTCACGACACCGAAAGAATCGACGGAAGCAACGTTTGCAATCGCATACCAGATCACGTAAACAACCAACGCGGCAAAAGCGACGAGCATTCCAGCGAAAACGACCATCATGCAAAAACCAAGCTTCCTGATATTTTCACGCGCCTTGGCCATACGCTGAACGCTGTTGGACATATACTCACCCTCATCGAATCTATCGTTATCGGAATAGTTTATCGAACAACGATATGGATTGCATGCGGAAAGCCCCGCCAGTGCGCATAGCCCACTCACTAATCAGAAGGGGTGAGAGTGGATTTTTGGACACGTATCGAACGAGAGTGGATAATCTCCCACTTTGAGGCCGCCACCGGGCCTAAAACGGGCGATTATCCACTCTCATAGTCATCAAGGCTCGCAAGCTCTTATTCAGCCGCCTCGCGTAGAGCCGACATCGTAGCCGCATACTGCTGTCGCAGCGCATGCATCCCATCACGGGCACCATCGACGGCATCGGCGTTGCGCAGCGCCTCGGTCACCACGACCGCCGGCTCGTACAGGTTGTCGAATCCCAGGTTCTGGCTCACGCCCTTAAGCGTGTGCACAGCCATAAACGCGCTTTCCGCGTCGCCTGCCGCCATAGCGGCCTCCAGCTTGTCCATGCTCTCATCATCCAAGAACTTAAGGGCAAAGCGGGCGAGCATCTCCTCGCCCATCAGTCGAACGCAAGCGCCATCATAATTGGCGCCAATCTTCTCATACGCTTCACGCATGGAAATCATGGATGAAAACTCCTTTGGTCAAACTAAATCGTGGGAAACGCAACGACGTCGGCAGGGCGTGCCAACGTTTCGGCAATACGGTCTTGCACCTCGAGCAAACAGTCAAGCAGCAGCGGATTAAAGGTGCCGCACTTGCCATCCAGAATCATCTGGATTGCCTCCTGGTGCGGAATGGCATCCTTGTACACGCGCACGCTCGTGAGCGCATCGTACACGTCTGCCACCGATACCACCTGTGCGGCGATGGGGATATCGTCGCCCTTAAGGCCGTCGGGATAGCCCTTGCCGTCCCAGCGCTCGTGGTGCCAGCGCGCGATCTGGTACGCGTAGTCCAGTAGCGCGTTGCCAGCGTGATGACGGCCCAGCTCGCGCAGCATATCGGCACCGATGGTGGTGTGCGTCTTCATAATCTCGAACTCCTCGGGCGTCAGACGTCCGGGCTTGTTGAGAATCGCGTCGTCAATCGACATCTTGCCGATATCGTGCAGCGCCGAAGCCAGTGCAATCGTGGAGCGCGCCTCGTTATCGAGCGAGAACTTGTCACTGCGCTGGACCAGGCAGCCCAGCAGCAGCTCGGTCAGCTTCTCGATGTTCGTGACGTGCCTGCCGCTCTCGCCGTTACGGAGCTCCATGACACCCGCCATGATATCGATAAGCATGCGGCTGTTCTTAACGCGCTCGTTGTACTGTTGAGCCAGCAGATTTGTCAGGCGACGCTGCTTGGCGTACAGACGAATGGTGTTGCTTACACGGCGGCGCACGACACGCGCGGCGAACGGACGGCTGATATAGTCCGAGGCGCCCAGCTCGTAGGCACGCAGCACCACGTCATCGGAGTCTTCACTCGAAATCATAATGACGGGCAGGTTATCCATGGCAGACCGGCGTGACAGATCGGACAGCACCTCAAAGCCGTTCATGCCCGGCATGACGATGTCGAGCAGCACGAGCGACAGCTCATCGCCGTAGCGGTCGACCATGTCGAGCGCCATGCGGCCGTTGTCAGCCTCCAGAATGCGATACTCATCCTTGAGCATCTCGTTGAGGATGACGCGGTTCATCTCGGAGTCATCAACGATAAGAATCGAGGGCTTTTTGCTTTGGAAGGTCTCGATTGCGTCGTTGTCAGTCACGACCGTACCGGGCTTTGCCTTGGCATGGCTCAACAATTGGACCGCGCGGCTAACGCCCTCATCGACCGTCTCGCCATTGATGCGAACACCGCCCACGCATGCCGTAAGGCTGACATGCTCATGGCCGGGGACAATCGTGGCATGAACGACATCGGATACATGGCGCAGGCGACGGGCGAAGTCATCGGAGGGGACATTGGGCATGACGACCACAAACTTGTCGCAGCCATAGCGGACAAGCTCATCAGTCGAACGAATACCGCTGCGTATCGCCGCCGCCACGGCGCCGAGCGCCAGGTCGCCGGCATGACGACCGCAGGTATCGTTGAAGACCCTAAAATCATCGAGGTCGATCATCGCAACGCCGGCGTTCATGCGGGCGCTGCGAAGCTTCTCCTCGTAGTATCGGCGATTGCGCGCGCTCGTCAGCACATCGGTGTAGACAAGGTCCTCTTCTGCGGCCTCTTGTTCGTTGATCGGGCGCGCCATCAGCAGAACGTGAGGCTCGCCTTCGACCGTCATAGAGCGCACGCGAGCACGGTATTCGATACCGTCGTTAAGCAGCTGCTCCGATATCTCATCGGAAGTTGCCAAGGCCTCGAGACTCGACTGGCGCAGACAAGGGCACCGATCGCCGGCGAACAGACAGTTACGCTCGTTCTTGACCTGTTCGGCAGATAGCAGACGTACCACGGGGTAGATCTTCGCGGCACGGGCAACCTCGGCGGCAGCTTCCTCGTCGCTTAGATTGGCCTCGTGATTATTGAGCATATGGGGCCCTTTCAGTCGTTGCGTTTGATAGCAGTTGGCATCAAATGGTACAAGGGTAGCATCTTGTCGATGCAGGTAAGCACGTGAATGCCGTTACATTTTCATGAGTTGGCGGACGGCATGTTTGGAGGTGCAGACGCGAGGTTTTGGGGGCGTTTGTTAACACCGCCGAAACGCTTGCGAGCGCCGCCCGCCAAGGCCATTAAAAGCGCTCGGACCCCAAGATGCCGCGGACGGTCTGGGCCGCCGGCGCCGGGCGATCGCGAAGACCGTTATGCGCTCCGGGAATCGTCACGAGTGGGCAGTTCAGAAGCTCTGCCGCCGTTCGCGTGCCCGCCTCGCGAGATGTGCCGATCGAAAGCTCGCCCAAAAGCACAGCGGCAACCGCCTTTGGTGCGCTGATGTCTTCCCATTCGGGTGCATAGGTCATGTTGAGCCCGTATTCGTTCGCCATGAAACAACGGCCGTTGCGCAGGGCATGCTTGGCCTCCGCTTCAGTTGTCTTGGGGGCCTCAGGGTCTGGGTCGCCGATGGCGCCCAGAAAGGCCCTCAATGCCCTCGAGACCTTCCCCGCCGCAATCATATCGAGCAAAACCGGAGCTGCACCCAGACCGGCACCCTCACCCGTCACGGCGGGCTCATGCAGAATCGCTCGCGAGACGACGGCCGGGTTTGTACGAAGAAGTTCCAGGGCCACCAGCGTTCCGGCGCTGTGCGCGAGCACGTTTGCCGCAGGGCCGACATACTCGATAACGGCCTGCAGGTCGGCAGCTTGGGTGGCGAGGTCATAGCGACCGTCCGCAGCATCGCTGCTCTCACCGCAGCCGCGGCGATCGTAGGTAATTACGCGGTAGTCATGGCTGAGCTCGCAAGCAATGCCGTCAAAGAAGATGCCGTCGACGCAGGCACCGTGCACGCATACCAGGGCAGGCGCATCGGACGGCACGTCCGGGCCGGCATACTCGCGACAGGCAATCGTAGTGCCCGCATTCTCAACCGTAAAATCCATGTTGTATCCCCATCATCAATGCTCATCCAGACGCACGCCGGCAGCTCCGGACAGATGCTCATCGTCTTGTGCTTTGTTAACAGATTAACTGTACCCGACTCGAAAGCTTTCATAGCACAGCATCAAGAGCAGAGTTAAAAATCGAAACCTGCAAAGCACAAGCCCGAACCATACGTTGGCGCCGATGCTATGCTAAGGCACAACTGTCTTGAGGAGCATATGCCTATGTCTACGTTTTTGAATGCCAGTCCGATCTTTGGACCCGTCCGCAGTCGTCGTCTTGGCCTCTCGCTTGGCGTCAACATGATGCCGGCTAGCGGCAAGATTTGCACCTTTGACTGCATCTACTGCGAAAACGGTCTCAACGCTGAGCGCCCCTGTCACGAGCCGTATAACACCGCCGCCGTGGTGCTCGACGCTCTAGAGGCCAAGCTGCGTGAGATGGCGGCCGAGGGCGAGCTCCCCGATGTGATTACGTTTGCCGGCAACGGCGAGCCCACCGCCGCGCCGGAGTTTCCGCAAGCCATCGCCGGTGCCGTTGCACTGCGCGACGAGCTGGCACCGAATACCAAGATCGCCGTGCTCTCCAACGGCACGCGTGCCGACCGCCCCGAGGTGCACGATGCGCTCATGATGGTCGACGACAATATTCTTAAGCTTGATACCGTTGACCCGGCATTTATCCAGCTGCTTGACCAGCCTGTTGGCCCCTACGACGTTGAGCACCAAATCGAGACGTTCGCGAGCTATAACGGCCACGTCATTATCCAGACGATCTTTTTGACCGGCGAGTACCAGGATAAGTCCGTCGACAACACCGGTGAGGAATACGTCGGCCCCTGGCTCGCAGCGCTCGAGCGCATCCGCCCGCAGGAGGCGACCATCTACACGGTGGCGCGCGAGACGCCGGTCGCCGGCCTTGCCAAAGCGACGCCCGAGGTGCTCGACGCCATCGCCGCACGCGTCCAAGCCCTCGGCATCCCCTGCCAGGTGAGCTACTAGCACGCAGCTGCTCTGCAGGTGGGCTATACTAGCTGCGGATGAAAGGAAGTTAGCCATGTTTGACAAGGGACCTGTGCCCGGCCGCAACGACGCCTGCTGGTGCGGCAGCGGCAAGAAATATAAGAAATGTCACAGCGCCTTCGACGAGCGCCTCGAGCGCCTGTGGGAGGAGGGCTGGAACGTCCTGCCCCGTACGCTCTACAAGACGCCCGCCGACATTGAGGGCATCAAGCGCTCGGCCGCCATCAACGTGGGTGTGCTCGATTACGTAGGCGAGCACATCGCCGCGGGCATGACCACCAACCAGATCGACCAGATGATCTACGACCACACCGTCGAGCACGGCGGCACGCCGGCCGACCTCAACTACGAGGGCTACCCCAAGAGCGTGTGTACCTCGATCAACGACGTCGTCTGCCACGGCATTCCCTGCGACACGGATGTCCTGCACGAGGGCGACATCATCAACGTTGACTGCTCCACGATCTTGGACGGATACTTTAGCGATTCGAGTCGTATGTTCTGCATCGGCGAGGTTTCGGCCGAGCGTCAGCGCCTGGTCGACGTCACCCGTGCCAGCGTGGAGGCAGGCCTTGCCGCCGTCAAGCCGTGGCTGCCGCTTTCCGTCATGGCCGAGGCCGTGCAAAAGACGGTCGAGGACGCTGGCTTTAGCGTGGTGCGCGAATACGGCGGGCACGGCATTGGCAAGGAGTTCCACGAGGACCCGTTCGTGGGCTTTACCACCGAGGCGCCCGACGTGGACACCATCATGGTGCCGGGCATGGTCTTTACCATCGAGCCCATGGTCAACGCCGGAAAGCCCGACATTAAGATCAGCAAGGGCGACGGTTGGTGCGTACGCACCAAAGACGGTAGCGACTCTGCCCAGTGCGAGGTACAGCTGGTCGTGACCGAAGATGGCTACGAGCTGCTGAGCTGGTAGCCGTATGGACGCCGGATGCTGGCGGGCACGCCCGTCTTGCATCCGGCGTTTTGTTTGAACGTTTTGCCTGATAAAACCTGCCAAAATAAACCTGTCCCTTTTTGGCAGGTTGAACGGAGAGGACCGCTTGTGAACATCTTGGTTTTGTTGCCCGTCAATGATCGTCATCGTGCGATCCTCGAGTCGAGTGCTCCGGGCGAGGACTTTATCTACACGAGTGCCGATGCGGTCACGCGCGAGCAGGTCGCCGACGCCGACGTAATTCTGGGCAACATTGACCCCGCTGCGCTCACGGCATGTGAGCATCTCCAGTTGCTACAGCTGCAGAGTGCCGGTTACGACGATTACCTCGCCGCCGGCACCGTGCCGGCCGACGCCAAGCTCTCCTGCTCGGTGGGCGCCTATGGCCAGGCTGTGAGCGAGCACATGTTTGCCATGGTCCTTTCGATGATGAAGCGCCTTCCCGGCTACCATGACCTGCAGCGCGAGCATCGCTGGGAGGACCTGGGGCCGGTCACTTCGCTCAAAAACGCCAACGTGCTGGTGCTTGGTGCGGGCGATATCGGAGCCCACTTTGCCACGCTCTGCCGTAGCATGGGCGCGCACGTCCGCGGCATCAAGCGACATCCGCTCGTCTACTCCATCGTGTTTGAGGACATGGACGGCATGGACGCCCTACCCGAGCGCCTGGCCGAGGCCGACGTCGTCGCGTCCTTTATGCCCAGCACGCCCGAGACCCGCGGTCTGGCGAATGCCGAGTTCTTTGCCGCGATGAAGCCGGGCGCTTTCTTTGCCAACGGCGGTCGCGGTGACCTCGTGGTTGCCGACGACCTGGTTGCCGCCCTTGAGTCCGGGCACCTTGCCGGCGCCGCGGTCGACGTCACCGATCCCGAGCCGCTGCCCGCGACAAGCCCGCTGTGGGATGCGCCCAATATGCTCATCACGCCGCACGTTTCCGGCTGGCTCCACCTAGAGGCCACGCTCAACAACGTGGTGGATATCGCCGCAGAGAATCTGCGCCACCTGCAAGCGGGAGAAACTTTACGTTGTTGGATTGAGCACTAGAGGGACGTCAGGTAGTTTCTTGCGTTTTCGACGTTCATCGCGGCGACGGGCGCATGCGAGCAGAGTTTGGCATCGTTAGTGACCAGTAGGTCTGTCTTTGCACGCACTGCCGCCGCAATGATTAAATCGTCTTCGAAATCATTATGTAGCTCACGCTGCTTGCTCGCCATCCATATGTCACTCAGGTCACAGGGCACTGGCGTGGCAAGTTGCGACAGCACCTCAAGACAATCCCATGCGAGTGATGTCGCCGCCGAAGCGGCATCTTGAGAAAGCGAGCCGTGCTCCCGCCGATACCATGCCTTATGCTCACTTGAAATCAAATAGAACAGGTCCTTGGACGACGTTACCGCATACAGCAACTCGACCTGTGCTGTACACGCGTCGCGCAAAAACTCAATCGCCGCCGAACGGCCGCGTCGTGAGGGGATGAAGTAATCAAGCCACACGTTGGTGTCAACCAAGATGCGTTTTGGATTCTCACTCATAGAGCCAGCTCATCTCCTCGCCATAGCGATCCGCATAGGCGCTCCGTTTGAGTTCTTCATCGCCCGTCGGCTGCGCCTTAGCCACGTCGATTCCCGTCTCACGGCAGGCGATGGCAAACAGTTGTGAACCCTGATCGATGAGTTCTAGCTTGCGCCTAGCGGCCTTCTCGCGTTCGCGTTGCTCAGCTCGAGCTCGATCGGGCGAAAGGATGTCCTGGAGCGCGCCGGGCCGATCAGCCAGAGTTGACGCAAGCTGCCAGAGCGCACGCACCGCTTGGCTCGGTGTCATGCCGGCGCTAGAGAGTGCAGCGTCGCCGGTCCTCTTGAGATTGGCATCGAGACGTACGTTAATCTGAGCCATCGCCATAGTCATGGTTCCTCCTTATCATCCTATGTAAATCATAAAATACAATGGTAGGAGCGTAAAGCATGTATAGCAATAATTGAAATAAGTCACCCTCTATGCAACAAAAAACCGTCGAGGCAAACTGCACCTCGACGGTTATCGGAGTATCAACGATGTAGCCCGGCTTACGCTTTGGCATTTGCCCAGATTAAACCTGCCAAAATCAACATTCCTTTTTGGCAGGTTTTACAGCTCCACGCTTTCGGCGCCGTTGATGGTTAGGTTGCGCTCGTAGAAGGCGGTGAGGGCGCGGATGGCGTACATCACGTCGCGCACGCCGCCGGTCTCGTAGCTCGAATGCATGGCAAGCTGCGGCAGGCCCACGTCCACGGCGTGCATGCTCGCCTGCATGTTGGACAGGTTGCCGAGGGTAGAGCCGCCGGCCATGTCGCTCTTGTTGGCGAAGGCCTGCGTAGGCACGTCGGCGTCGTCGCAGATGGCCTGAAACACCGCGCGGCTAAAGGCGTCGGTGCAGTAGTGCTGGTTGGCGGCCTCCTTGATGACGATGCCGCCGTTGAGCACGACTTGGTTGCGGGCATCGCACTTCTCGGCGTGATTGGGGTGCACGGCATGCGCGTTGTCGCAGCTCACGAGCATCGAAGCGGCAAGCGCGCGATGGTACGACTCGTCATCAAAGCCCAGCGACCCGTTAATGCGGCGCAGCGCATCGGCCAAAAACGTCGACATGGCACCCTGCTTGGTCTCGGAGCCGACTTCCTCGTTATCAAAGCAGCAGAAGACCGAAACATCGTACGCGTTCTCGGCACCCAAGAACGCCTGCAGCGAGGTATAGGCGCAGGCCAAGTCGTCGAGCTTAGGCGTCGAGATAAACTCGTCGGCCCAGCCCCAAATGCGCGCGTCCTGGCGATTGACCAGGAACAGGTCGCGACCCAGGATCTGTTCGGGCTCCACATCGAGCTCATCGGCGATCAGGGCGTCAAAATCTCCCTGTTTTAGCTCGCCGGCGCTGATGAGCGGGCACAAATCAATAGCTCGGTTGGGAGCAAAGCTCTCGTTGACGCCGCGGTTCATGTGGATGGCAAGGCTCGGAATAATGGCGACCTCACGCTCGGTAGCGAGCAGGCGGCTCTCGATACGGTCGCCCTCGCGCACTAGCACGCGTCCGGCCAGCGCGAGCGGACGATCAAACCAGGTGTAGTCGATCATGCCGCCGTAAGCCTCGGTGTTCAGGCGCAGCGTCTCGCCCGCGCCGTCAAGCTCGGGCACGGCCTTGACCTTAAACGTCGGCGAATCGCTGTGCGACGCCGCGAGCTGAAAATGATAGTCGCCGGCAACGCCGTCCTCGCCCCACGTCGCGGCCAAGTCCTCGCCCACCTTAAAGGCGATAACACTCGAAGTGTTGCGCTGCGTATAGTAACGCCCGCCCGGCTCGATATCCCACGCCGCGTTCTCGGGCAGGTAGGTAAAGCCCGCCTCGTCGAGTTCGGCCATAATGGTCGCCGCCGTATGGAACATGCTGGGACATGCCTCGATAAAGTCGATGAGGTCGTTGGCGGCCTCGATATCGTCGGCCGTCACGTGCGCGCGCTCGGGCGTTTCCTGATCCGTCATGCTCTCCCCTTTCGCTGGGTTGATGGTCCCCTCCAGCATACCCCCAATTACCGGTCCATCCGACAAATCGAATACCCGACAGTCGCGTTTGCGGCACGTCTGTGTACAAGCGGACCACACGACGCCTCCCGTTACATCTAAACGACAATCAAATTGATAAGTTAGCCCGTGGTAATTTCTGGTATTTTTGTTTGCTGCCTATAACTTTTTAGCCCATTCAAGAAAGTTATAGGTGGCTTACATATCATGTGGAGCACGCATGATGCATGTCCATTTGGGTGCCAGCAGAAAGGAGAACGGCACCCCACGATCAACCGATGGAAAAGAGGTTCTATGCACAACGACAACGCTGTGCTGCGCAAGCTCAACGCCGTGGGCAGCAATGCCTGTCGAGGCGCGCTCATCGCCGCGATGACCGTCTCGATGATGCCTACCAGTGCTTTTGCCGCAGCAGCAACAACGGAGACCGGCTCCGAAGCTACCAACAACGCGCCGATCTCCGCCACTAATGAGGAAACCAAGTCCCTCAGCTCCGAGTATAGCCTGAGCGCTGTCTCTGACGACAGCACATCCTCCTCAACCAGCTACGATTTGACCAAAATCGCAGATGGCACGTATGAGGGCACGGCCACGGCCGACTCGAAGGACCCGCTCAATAAAGCTGGCGACGAATGGAACGCAGCTGATGGAAAGTATGACGTCAACGTCAGCGTAACCGTCAAGTCTGGCAAAATTGCCAAGGTCGAAGTCGCCGACTACAGTAGCTTGGGCGACGATGACTGGGACCGCATGGACAAGGCCGTTAACGGTTTTAGCAAAAAAGGCACGTCCTATAAGGGCATCGTCGAGCAAATCGAGACTGCCGGCAACACTACCTCAATCGATGCTGTTTCGACCGCCACGATCTCGTCCAACGCCATCAAGGCTGCCGTCGATAATGCCCTGCAGACTGCCTATGACGAGCAGAATCCGTCGACCCCTGCGACCGACGAGTACACCTACGGCTACGCTGGCCTGACGTGGGCCGAGTATTGGGCTGGTGAAAAAGTGCAGGCGGCAGGGTCCTCCGCTTCGTCGAGCGAGCTCGATTCCCGCAACGAGGCCGACAAGGGCGCTTTTGACGTGGTGACCCGTGCAACCGCCAACCACGGCCTGCACCGTGGCAGCTACCAGTGCATGGCCACTATCTACACCAACGAGGGCGCGACGTTTGACCTGGCCACCTGGGCCGCCGACGGCAAGTCGTTCACCACGACCGACGGCAAGACCGTAACGTGGAACCGCGGCGCCATGACCTGCGACGGTGCAAGCTACACGCTCAAAGACTACGAGGTCACGGGACTCAAGTACGTTCCCGTCAAAATCAAGACCAGCGACCTCGAGGCTTTTAAGGCGAGCCACAGCTTTGTCGCCAATGGCGAGACGCTCGCCGGCGGCTACACCGAAAATAACCTCCAGGCTTACTCCGGCCTGGTTGCGGACGTCGATGCCAACACCAACGGCATTAAGACCGTGACCAACAATAACGGAACCTTCAGCTTCTCGGCCGCCACCACCGGCACCGACTCGGGTATCAAGGGTCAGGAGCTCAAGACCGCCACGGACATTAAACCAACGGTTAAGGACGCGAGCGGCTCCTACGGCGAGTTCCTGCGCGTAGACCTCAACGGCAACTACGGCGACCTGGGCGCCAATATGCAAAGCGTCACCTGGACCTATTACGGCGACGATGCGACCTACACCAACGCCCTTGCCACCTACGGCACCAAGTTCGCGGCCGACAACTGGATGCACAAGTCCATGGGCATTCAGCTGGGCCTCACTAAATCCGAGCGCTGCCAGCTGCCCGAGGGCACCAACGGCACCGGCTACTGGAAGCTTACCGTCCACGCTTTGGGTTACAACGATTACACCTACACCTTCCAGGCGACTGACGACAACATCGTGGGCGCCAAGGAGCCGGTGACCGACGCCACCAAGGCCCAGCTGCAGGAGCTCTACGACAAGGCGACGTCCCTCGATAAGTCCAAGTACACCGAGGACTCCTGGACCGCCTCGTCCATCGAGACCGAAACTGCCGAGACCAAGGACCTGCTCGCCAAGAAAAACCTGGGCGAAGCCGAGGCCGCCGAGCAGATCACCCACCTGCAGGGCGCGCTCGACGCACTCGTGAGCCTGTATCCCCAGGCCGGTGACTACGTGCTCATGAACATCCCCTACGCCGATTTCTATGCCGCCGAGAGCAACAACGCCGGCACCGACATTGTGACCTCGGCTACGCGGCAGAAGACGCGCTCCAGCTTGGCGAGCGGCTCCTACCACGTCAATTCCAACGGTACGGATATCTCGGGCGTCACGTTTGCCGTCAAGGTGGGCGAAGGCGACATCGATTGGTCCAAGTTCACCCGCGCGACCGACGACAGCTCCGTTACGATCACCACCTCGATCAAGGGCAAGGAGTCCACGACAACCTACACGGGCAAGAACGCCCTGTTCGAGTCTGCGAGCTACTCTTACTACGTGCTGCCCGCCGGCGAGGTTCCGACCAATTACAAGGAGCTCACCTCTGATTCCGAGGGCAACCTGAGCTTTGGCGCTGTCGAGGGCAAGGAAACCACCGAACTTGCAAACGTCACAGCCGACTTTAAGACCTCCAGCAAGTACGGCGACTACGAGATTGACTTTAAGAACCTGCGCGAGCAGATGGTCGACGCCGACGGCAACCAGGCGACCGTATACGGTGCCGTGGTCAACGCCGCCGATGCGGACGGCACCATCGAGGGCTATGGCATGCGCGCCGTCGAGAACATCTGGAAGGGCAAGGAGATTGCTTGGAGCTGCGGTCTGGTCAACGAGTCTCACGGCAGCCCGCTGAGCTCGCAGTACTACAAGTCCATGATGGGCAAAACCATCAAGAGCGTGACGTTCTACACCTCCACGGGCACCTACACCGTGGCCATGGATCAGTATGTCCCCGTCAAGGATGCCGACGCCGCCATCAAGGCCAAAGACGCCTCGCTTGACGGTGCCAACGCCACCGTCAATGCCGATGTCACCTTGCCTGAAGGCTTTGACGCCGCCTACCAGATTGACGGTCAGGATGTCGAGCCGCTCGCCAGCAACGCGCGCAGCTCCGTGTCCGTCACGTTTGACGCCTCGGCTCTTAAGCCCGGCAGCCACACGCTGACCGCCATCGACAAGAGTGGCAAGTTCGCCGATATCAGCACGGGCTTTACAGCAACCAGCTCCAAGCTCGTCGCAAGCTTTGACGCGGCAAACCTTAAGCTCATCGCCGCCAACGATGCCACGGACGAGGATCTTGCCAACTACCTCGCGAACATCTCCAAGGTCACTGTCAACGGTACCGAGTACAGCGCGCAGGGCCGCGGTGCGGTAAAGATCTTCAACGCCGACGGCTCGCTTAACCTGGCGGCCGCCAATCAGGATAAATCGCTGGTGTTCAATGCCAACGGCGACTACCAGATTGAGGTCGAGGCCACCGGCTACACCACCAACCTGCGCTTCACCTACACCAAGTCGGCCGACAAGACGGCGCTCAACGCCGCAATTGAGGCCGCTGCCAAGTTGAGCAACGACCAGGGCACCTACACCGCCGCATCTTGGGCTGCGTTCCAGGACGCGCTGAGCGCTGCCCAGAGCGTTAACGAAAGCCCCGCGGCTTCCGACGACGAGGTTGCCAACGCCCTCTCGACGCTCCAGAACGCTCAGGCCGCGGTCGCCAAGGCCGCAACGACCGACCAGAAGACCGACCTTAAGGTCGAGATTGGCCGTGCCGATGCGCTGAACGAGTCCGACTACACCGCCGACTCCTGGAAGGCATACCAGTCCGCGCTGGCTGCAGCCCAATCCGTGCTTTCGAAGGACGACGCCTCTGCCGCCGACGTCGAGGCGGCAACGACTGCGCTCAAGGCCGCCCGCGAGGCGCTCGCCAAGCCTAGCCAGAGCTCCAAGGGCAATACCTCGAGCACCACGACGACCACGTCGACCACGTCCTCGAGCAAGCAGGATGCCGCCAAGGGCGACCTGCCCACGACCGGCGACAACCAACTCGTTGCCGGTGGCATCGTAGCCGCTCTGGGCGCAGCCATCATCGCTGCCGGAGCCACGCTCCGTCGTCGTTTTAACCGCTAGTCGTTCGCTCATTCGGTGACCTCGCACCGCATAGCAACGTCGCCCGCGGCGGACGCGCATCCGCCGCGGGCTTTTACCGTCTCGTCATGAGAGCTACGCACGAGGCCCAGGTGCAGCCCGGGTCACGCACGCAGCATGTAACAAGGAGTTCTTTTTGATGGAACAGAACGACCATACGACTCCCGCCCGCCTGGCCGGCCTGGGACGCAAGCTGGCCGGAGCCGGCTTTTTGGTCCCCTCGATCGCGGTGGGTGCCACCGTCGCGCTGAGCATTTCGCAATATGTGCCGGCAACCTACGCCGCCAAGACCGCGCCGGTCTCCCAAGCCGGTGCGGCCGAGCTCAAACAGGTCGATACCTCGCAGGTCGAAAAGCAGTCGGGAGAGCCCACGAGTGGCGTCTTGCTCAATGCCTCCGACTACGGTATCGACGCGGCCAACCTCAAAGACGGTGTCTACACCGGCTCGGGCACCGGCTTTAGCGGCACCATCACCGTGCAGGTTACGGTTGCGGACGGCAAAATCACCGCCATTCAGATTGTCTCGTCGGGCGACGATGCCGCCTACCTCAATCGCGCGCAGGCCGTGATTCCATCCGTAATCGCAGCGCAATCCACCTCCGTCGATACTGTCTCGGGTGCCACGTACTCGTCCAAGGGCATCCTTATGGCTATCCGCAATGCCCTTGTCCAGGCGACGGGCGGGCTGGCGCAAGCCGTTGCCCCCGCGACGAGCAGCACCGGATCGAGCTCCAAACCGCACACCACCATTACCACCGTCACACCTACCAACGGTTATGCCGATGGCGTCTACCTGGGCGAAGGCGAGGGTTACGAAGGTCCCATGACGGTGCGCGTCACCGTCTTTGGCGGTAAGGTCACCTCAATCGAGCTCATGAGCAGCATGGATGATGAGCCCTACTTTGGTCGCGCATGGGCAACCGTCCCCGGTCGCATTATCGCGGCGCAGACTACGTCGGTTGATGCCGTGAGCGGTGCCACCTATTCGAGCGAGGGTATCCGCGACGCCGTCAACAATGCACTCAAAAAGGCAGCCGAGGCCGCTGGTACCACCCCGGACCCCGATCCGGAGCCAACGCCCACGCCCGACCCGACGCCCGACCCCAATCCAACGCCCGATCTCGACACCTCGGCATCATACGAAGACGGCGATTACACCGCCTATGCCCTCTGCCAAAACGAAAAGGACAAGGAGGCCTTTACTCCGTACTATGTGACGCTCACCGTCCATATCGAAAACGGCGCCCCGACCGGCATAATCGATGTCTGGGGCTCTGCGACCGGTGAGTCCGATGACCCCATGCTCGACCCCTTCGACGAGGCCAACGACACCTACCTGGACTACGCCGCCCATGGCCGCACGCTGCGTGGAACGCTCTATACGGGCGTGATTTCTCAGCTCATCGATGGCAAAAAGCAGCCGTCGCAGGTCGATGTGGTCTCTCGGTCCACGTATTCGTCCCGCGCCATCGCCAAGGCGTACGCCCGCGCGCTCGAGAAGGCCCATGCGGCATATGAGAAAGCCCATGGCACCGGCGAAGACAACAGCAACGACAGCGATGACGCCAACGACGGAGCCACAGACGGCGTCACCACGGCATCCAGCGTCGATGACACCGCATCCACCGAGGTGAACGCCCGTGCCTAATCCTTTTATCACCGCCGGGCACGCCATCGCGCGCAACCATATCTTTATCCTCAAGGCTGTCAACGTCTGCATCGTCGCGGGCATCGTGCTGGGCTTTAACACCTGGGCCGTACAGGTCGCCCAGGCCGATGCCGCCGCCAAGCAGGAAGCGCAGACCGCCGCACGCAGCGGCGAGCGCGGGCCCTATGCCACCGATGGCACGTTTACCGGCTCGGCCCAGGGCTACGGCGGCACCGTGACCACGCAGATCACTATCGATAACGGCTACATCACATCCGTCGAAGTCATCGACCATGCCGGGGAGACGCCCGCATACTTCTCGCAGGCCGAGCGCCTTTGCGACGATATCGTCGACGCCCAGACCACGTCCGTCGACACCGTCTCGGGCGCCACGTTCTCGTCCGCCGGCATCCTCAACGGCGCCACGCAGGCCCTCGAGGCATCGAACGCCGGCGAAGGGAGCGAGTAGCATGGCCGTCAATTCCCAAGCCGGGGCGTCCAAAGCCGCCGGACGCACCGCTGGCAAGCATGGCGGCGTGCGTAAGAAGATCGCCGATACCCTGCAGATAATCCGCGCTCCCAAAAATGCAGGTCAAAAACGCCGTCGTGCCGAGCTTATCCATAACGGCCTGCGGCGAATCTGCCAGCTGGCATTCTTTTTGGCCTTCCCTGCCGTCTTTAGTGCAAGCTTTAACGGCGTTAAGTACGTCTTTTCGCAACTCGGCACCCAGCAGCCCATCGAGCTCACCGGCTTTGTCGCGCTGCTTCTGGCCGTCCTCGCATTTACCTGCGTGTTCGGTCGCTTCTTTTGCGGATATGCCTGTGCCTTCGGCACGCTTGGCGACGCCGTGTTTGCGCTCGCCACGCCCCTGCGTCGTGCCCTTAAGCTCGAGGGACGCAAGTCCCGCCGCATGCCCGCTGGTATGCAAAGCGCATTGCAGCTCATCAAATTTGCCATCTTGGCAGCCATCTGCGCCCTGAGCTTTATGGGCATCTGGTCGCAGGTTGCGGGCTTGAGCCCTTGGGTTGCCTTTGCAGCTATCGACGCCCGCAATATCGACGGCATCGCCACCGGGGCCTTTGTCGCCCTTGCCCTCGTTGTACTCGGTATGGCCTTGGTCGAGCGCTTCTTTTGCCAGTTCCTCTGCCCGTTGGGCGCAATCTTCTCGCTGTTGCCGGCGCTTCCCGTCTCGCAGTTCAACCGCGACCGCATACGCTGTGTCAAACGCTGCAACCGCTGCCAGGATCGCTGCCCGGTCCGCATCCACCCCGACCGCAACGACCTTAAAGCCGGCGAGTGCATCGCCTGCGGACGCTGCGCCGACGGCTGCCCCATGGCAAACGTCACGCTCCTGCGCATTGAACAGGGCGTGGATTCCACACCGCGCAACCTATGCGGCAACGGCATCGTCGCCGTGCTAGTAAAGGCCGCTATACTCGCCGCCATTTGCCTGTGCCTGCTCTAACTCAACGACCAAGAACGGAAGCCCATGCCATTCATCGCCAACTATAACCATCCCATATACTCGCGTCGTGCCTTTTTGAGCCTTGCCGGCACCGGCCTGCTATCGGCCGTTGCATCGTTTGGCCTTGCTGGCTGCGGCACTCAAGATGCAAAGGCATCGGCTGGCTCTAGCGCCAAGGGCAGTACCGCTCAAAAGGTGCAATCGACCACACTGTTCGCGTTCGATACCGTCGTAACCATCAGCGCCCAGTGCAGCAAAAAGCTGCTCAATACCGTAAGCGAGCGCTGTACGTATTTTGAGAACCACTTCTCGCGCACGGTCGAGGGTTCCGATATTTGGAATATCAACAACGCCGCGGGCACCCCGGTCGAGGTCGCACCCGAGACGGCCGCGATCATCAAAGAGGCCATCAAGTATGCCGAGGAGTCCGACGGCCTGTTCGACATTACCATCGGCGCCGTGTCGAGCCTCTGGGATTTCGTCGAGGGCGTTAAACCCGACGATGCTGCCATTCAGGCAGCGCTTCCCCACATCGACTATCGCACCATCACGGTGGAGGGCAACACCGTCACGCTCGCCGATCCCGAGGCGAAGCTCGACTTGGGCGGCATCGCCAAGGGCTACATCACCGACGAACTAGTGAGCATCCTCAAAGAGGGCGGCTGTAAAAACGCATCGATCAGCCTGGGCGGCAACGTCTACGTGATGGGCGAAAGCTTTGATGGCGATGCTTGGAGCGTTGGCGTCCAGGACCCCAACGGCGCACAGGACGACGTGCTGGCAACCGTTGCGGCACGCAATCGCTCGGTTGTCACCAGCGGCCTGTATGAGCGCAGCTTTGAGCAGGACGGGCAGCTTTACTACCACATCCTCGACCCCAAAACGGGCTACCCCGCAAGCACCGACCTCAAGAGCGCCTCGATCATGACCAAGAAGTCCGTGCTGGGCGATGCGTATTCCACCATCCTGTTTTTGCTCGGTCACGACCGCGCCATGGAGCTCATCGAAAGCGACGAGCGCTTTGAGGGCGGCGTTCTGGTCGATATGGACGACCACGCCACCAAGAGCGACGGCTCGGCGTTCAAGATTCTGCAGAGCTAGGAGCCACGATGTCCAAGCGCAACAGCACACGCGATAGGCGCGGCAGCAAAAAGCTCAACGTAATCCTGGTTGTGGTGATAGCGGCCGTCGCATGTGCCGGCCTGCTCGCCACGCGCCTGATGGGGGCAAACACAGACGCCGACACGGCAATGGTCGTCATCCGCGATGGGGCACAAAACGTCTATGAGCTTCCCCTGGGCCAGGACGTGACCAAGACCATTACGACCGACTTGGGGACCAACGTTATCGAGATCAAGGACGGACGGGTGCACGTCGAGGAGGCCGACTGCCCCAACCAGGACTGCGTGCACCAGGGCTGGATCGACGCCGCCGGGCAGCAAATTGTCTGCCTTCCGCATAAGCTCACCGTCGATATCGTCGACGAGGGTGCCGAAGCCACCTACGACGTGGTGGGGCGCTAGTCTATGCCCGCGGTCGATATCGAGCATACCCGCCGCCTGGCGCGCGTTTCGCTGCTGTGCGCCTGCGCGCTGGTGCTGTCTTATCTAGAGACGATGATTCCACTGCCTGTTGCGGTGCCCGGCATTAAGCTGGGCCTTGCCAACGTGGCCGTGGTCGTTGCGCTCTATACGCTCGATGTGAAAAGTGCCGGCGCCGTCGCGCTCGTCAAGGTTTTGGCATCGGGCTTTTTGTTCGGCTCGCCTATGATGCTTGCCTATAGCCTGGGTGGCACGGTCCTTGCCTTTGTGGGCATGGTCGCCCTTGCCGCCGTGCCGGGTGTTGGCCTGGTGCCCGTAAGCATGCTTGCCGCCGTGCTGCACAATGTGGGCCAGTTAGGAGTTGCCGCTATGGCGCTGCAGACGCCGGCAGTTTTTATTAACCTGGGCGTTCTGGGCGTTGCCGCCTGCGTCACTGGCGGCATTACGGGCGCGGTGGCAGAAGGTGCGCTCGCCGGTATTGAGCAGGCTGATGACGTGCGCCCCACCGTTGACTGCGTTGCACTTGCTGCCAGCATTGTTCCGGGGGAACGCATCGCGTTTGTCGGGTCCAACGGTAGCGGCAAGAGTACCTGCGCCCTTGAACTCGCGGGGCTGCTTGAAGGTGCGGACAGGCACACTGCGCGCGCTCAGGGCACCGTAGGCCTTGCCTTTCAGGATCCCGACAACCAGATCGTCGCCCCGCTCGTGCGAGACGACGTTGCCTTTGGGCTCGAAAACCGCGGTGTCCCCCGCGACGAAATGCGCGCAGAGGTCTCCCAGGCGCTCGATGAGCTTGGCATTGCAGAGCTTGAGGAACGCGACGTTGCCACGCTCTCGGGCGGACAAAAGCAGCGCGTGGCTGCGGCGGGCTTGGTCGCGCTCTCCCCCTCGCTCGTGATTTTTGACGAAACGAGCGCCATGCTCGACGATGCCGCTCGCGAGACCCTCAACGACCGCGTCGACCACCTTTGCCGCCGCGGTGTCGCCGTGGTTCAGATCACGCAGCTGCTCGACGAGGTCACTCGTGCCGATCGAGTCGCCGTCTTTGAGGCGGGTGCCATCGCATACCTGGGCGCCGCGCAAGACCTTGCCGGCCAGCGCGACCTGCTCATCCGCTGCGGCTTGGAGGAACTGTGTCGCTAATCTGCTCAAACATAACCGTTCGCTATCCCGGGGCGGACGCCTGCGCCTTACATGACGTATCGCTTGAGGTTATGCCCGGCCGTGTGATTGGCATTGGCGGCGCCTCCGGCTCTGGCAAGTCGACGCTGCTGCGCGTCCTTGCCGGAGCACTTGACGAGCAGGCAGGGTCTGTCGAGGCGGACGGGGTCGCACTTGGCGCGTGTCCCACGGCAGATGAACTTCGTGCGCACCGCATGGCCGTGACACTGGTACAACAACGTCCCGAGCAGCAGTTTTTTGCCGCCAACGTCTTTGATGAAGTTGCATTTGGACCTCGCAACCTTGGATTGGACGAGACTGAAGTTGAGCAGCGCGTCAACGCCTCGCTTCTGACCGTAGGGCTCGACCCCGCCATCATCTGTAACACGAGCCCCTTTGCCCATTCCGGGGGCGAGCAGCGCCGTATCGCCATCGCCGACATGCTTGCACTCGAGGCACCGTATCTGCTGCTCGACGAACCAACCGCGGGGCTCGATCCTCACGCATGTCTGTTGTTGCTTGAGCATATAGGGCAACTCGCTCGCAACGGCCGAGGCATCGTCATCGTCACACATGATCCCCGGGCACTCGGTATTTGCGACGAAGCCCATCTGCTGCAGGATGGCTCGCTGTTGCCGCTTAACTCGAAGGGTGCCGAGGCAGCGCCCGTTGTCTCGTCGACTGCACGCCCGACGGATTCCGGGCATGTCCCGACGACGCCCAAGGTGGTCTCATTTGGCGTCTTTCGTCCTGGGTCCGCGCTCGCCCACGCACTACACCCCGCAGTCAAACTCATGTTCTGCCTGCTCTTTATGATTGCCGGCTTTATTGCCCAGCGACCCCTTGCGCTTGCCGTCGTCGTTGTCGTCGCCCTTGCCTCACTCGTCGCAAGCGGCAGCTCCGTGCGCCAGGCGCTCCGCGCTCTTAAGCCCTTTCGCTGGCTCATGGGGTTTGTCCTGGTCTTCAACACGCTCTTTACTGCTTCGGGTACTTTGTTGTTGCAGGCAGGACCTGTGCAGGTCACCTCGGGAGGCCTATGCTTTGGCGTCCTCTGCGTCCTGCGTTTTGCCCTGATTATGCTGGGGACCTCGACCCTCATGGCGACCACTTCCCCCACCGCGCTTGCCGATGGGGCCGCGACGCTCATGAGGCCCCTAGCCCGCTTTGGTCTGCGCACCGATGATGCCACCATCGCTATCCAGCTTACGCTCCGTTTTGTCCCCGTGCTTATTGAGGAATTCGACCGCATCAAGGCCGCTCAGGAAGCACGCTTGGCGCGTTTTGACAGCCCCTCTCCCCTACAGCGCGCGCGTTCCTTTATCCCCGTCATAACGCCCTTGTTTAGCAGCGCGCTGCGTCGCTCCGACACGCTCGCGCTCGCTATGGTCAACCGCGAATACGGAACTCATCCGGCTGCCAGCAGAACCTGCATCCGCAGCTATCGCTTTGGCCGGGCCGACGTCGCCGTTCTGACGCTCGGAATCTGCATCGTTGCACTTGCGCTGCTCTAGCGCTCAAACGAGCCGCGCCGTTCACCGGATTGCATCGAGTGCCCTGCATGTTATTTGCGATAATGCCCATAGCATTGCTTTGAGAGGAGCTGCCATGAAACCACGCAACGTTGCCGCCGCCATCGTTTGCGGTGCCGTCGGAGCCGTAGCCGGCCTCGCCGCTGTCGCCGGCGTCACCTATCGTAAGCAAATAAAAACCGCCGCTTCGCTCAAGCGCTTGACCGACTATGCAGATGGCTATGACCTGTACGCCGTCGATATCGCCTACGACTACGACCTCGATGCCATCATTGCCGCGGGCGTGCGCGACGATCAGGGCTACATCGATGCCGTGCTGGCGCAGGCGATGCCTGGTCTTCCCGTGCATGTTCAGGCACCGCAGTTTGCCTGCAGCGCCTTTGTCGCCGTGGATGCCGAAGGTCGCGTGCGCACCGGCCGCAATTACGACTTTAAGGACGACACCTCGGCGCTGCTGGTGCGCAACCACCCGCACGATAGCTACGCCTCTATCGGGTTTGCCGCCCTCAACAACCTGGGCGCCAACGCCCCGCTTGGCTCCGTCGCCGGACGCGCCGCCGCGTTGATGGGCCCCTTCGCCCAGCTCGACGGCGTCAACGAATGCGGTGTGTCCATTGCCGTGCTCACCTTGGATTCCAAGCCCTGTGACCAGGACACGCAGCGCCCCGTTATCAACACCTCGCTCGCTATCCGTCTGGTGCTCGATCGCGCCGCCACCACGCAAGAAGCCGTCGACCTCCTTTCTGCCTACGACATGCACGCCATGGCCGGGCGCGATTACCACTTCTTTATCAACGACGCCACCGGTGACGCGCGCGTGGTGGAGTGGGATCCGCGCGATCCCGACCGTGCTTTTACGGTGACTCGCGTGCGCCAGGTCACGAACTTCTACGCCTGCTATGGCGACGAGGTGCTCCCCAACCAAAAGAACGGCGAGCTGGGCCACGGTAAGGAGCGCGCAATCGCCATCGCCGATGTTCTCGACACCCATGCCGGCGCTCAAGATGAAGCGGTCGCTTGGAAAGCTCTACGCGCCGCGGCACAGGAGCCCAACCCAGATGACATTACGAGCAACACGCAGTGGTCGGTCGTCTTTGACAACACCGAACCCGCTGCCGCCATTACGCTGCGCCGACATTGGGGCGACGTCGACGCCTTCGCACTGTAAGGAGCTGGGCCCGCCCGCCTTACGCTCACCTGACGTTGCTTACATTTCTATACATTTGAGCTAACACGTTTCACCCCCGCATCAACAGTGTGCGGGGGTAAACTTATGCGCATGTTATAACTTGCCCGGAAGGATTCATCATGCTTAGGATCGGTCTTCTTACCAGTGGCGGCGACTGCCAGGCGCTCAACGCCACCATGCGCGGCATCGTCAAAACGCTCATGACCAATAGTGCAGAGCCTATCGAGATCTACGGTTTCGAGGACGGCTACCAGGGCCTTATCTACAGCAGATTCCGCGTCATGACGCCTGCCGATTTTAGCGGTATCCTCACCCGCGGCGGCACCATTCTGGGCACGAGCCGCACGCCGTTCAAGCGTCTGAACATTCCCGAGGCCGATGGCGTCGAGAAGGTGCCCGCGATGGTCCACACCTATCACAAGCTGCAGCTCGACTGTCTGTTTATGCTGGGCGGCAACGGCTCCACCAAGACCGCCAACCGTCTGCACGAGGAGGGCCTCAACGTTATCGCCCTGCCCAAGACCATCGATAACGACACCTGGGGCACCGAGATGACCTTTGGCTTTACGAGCGCCATCGACGTCGCCACCAAGTGCATCGACGACATTCACACCACCGCTTCGAGCCATGGCCGCGTGTTCGTCATCGAGATCATGGGTCACAAGGTTGGCTGGATTCCGCTGTACGCTGGCGTTGCGGGCGGTGCGGACGTCATCCTGATTCCCGAGATCCCCTACGACATGGACAACGTCATCAAGACCATCGAGCATCGCATGGAGACCGGCAGCCGCTTTACCATCGTGGCCGTCGCCGAGGGCGCCATCTCCAAGGCGGACGCGACGCTGCCCAAGAAGGAGTACAAGAAGAAGCTCGCCGAGCGCACGAGCCCGTCGATTGTCTACGACATCGCCAAGGAGATCGAGGCCAAGACCGGTCGCGAGACCCGCGTCGCCATTCCCGGTCATACGCAGCGCGGCGGCCAGCCCGACGCTCAGGACCGCATCTTTGCGACCCAGTGCGGCGTCGAGGCCGCACTGGGCTGCCTGCGCGGCGAGTTCGGCTACATGATCGCCCTGCGTGACGGCAAGATGTGCCACATGCCGCTCGAGGAGGTCGCCGGCAAGCTCAAGTATGTCGACCCCCAGAGCGACCTGGTGCGCGAGGCCAAGGCGTTGGGCATCAGCTTCGGCGACGAATAGCCTCGGCTGGAACTGATTCCATCGGAGGCCCCAGGGCTTACCTCCCAAATCGTCCTCGGACATGTCAGGACCCCGCTGTGCGCTTCGCGCGGCGGGGTTCTTCCGTCCTGCGGAAAGATTTGGGAGGTAAGCCCTGGGCCCTCCTGCGGTAACTGGGGAGGCCGAGGCTATTCGTCTTCTTGCTGCGGGTGCTTGGTCTGAAAGATTTGGAATGATAGGGGCTCCTGGCTGTTGCGAGCACTGACATTTGTCATGAAATAGCTGGTCATCAGGCTTGCCACCTATAGTTGCGGTAGGGTTGGGGCAGATTCTAACTAGAAATGGTGGTCGCTACCGGCTGTTCTCGGCATACTCGGCTCATTCGATTACGGTCACCTCACGAAAGGAACCACCATGGATCTTGCGATGGCACAACGCCTCGTCGATCGCCGCAAGGCTGCCGGGCTTTCTCAGGAAGCGCTTGCCGCCCAACTGGGCGTGAGCCGCCAGGCTGTCAGCAAATGGGAGCGCAGCGAATCCTCGCCCGATACCGATAACCTCATTGCACTCGCCGCGCTGTATGGCGTGTCGCTGGATGAGCTGTTGTATGGGGAGGCGGCAGATGACGCTGACTGCTCTGAGGACAGCGATGCCGGAGCCGAGGCGTCGGATGAGGCCGAAGAGGATGAGGATTCTGCCGACAACACCAGTCGCAGCGACAAGCCACTCGTCGACATTTCCCTTGCGCACGGTATCCACGTTATTGATCCCGATAAAGGCGAAGAAGTTCATGTTGGCTGGAATGGCATCCACGTAACCAACGACCGCAAGGGCGAAGAAGTCCATGTGGGGCCGGGCGGCGTACACGTTGATACGCTTGAGGACGACGGGCATAGCGTGCACACCAATGCCGACGGCACCGTTACTATCGACGGCGAGACGTTTTCCAGCTGGAAAGAGGCGCACGACAAGCTCGACCATCATGGCAAGCACTTCCACACCAAGCTCGGACGTGCGTGGAACAAGTTTCCCTTCCCCGCGTTTGTCGTTCTCGCCTTTCTGGCGCTCGGCATTGTCTACGGCACATGGGGCATGGGGCTCTTCCTCGTCTTTTTGATTCCCATCTACTACGCCATTGGCGACTTTATCGACCGACGCCGCCTGTCTAAGCTGATCGAGGTCATCTACCCGGCAGCCGCCATCGCTTGGTTCCTCTACATGTGGCTCTGTTTGGGACAGCCCCATCCTGCATGGATCATCCTCATCACGATTCCCATCGTAAAGGCGCTCATGCGCTGGTGTCGCAAACAATGGAAGCATCGTAACTAATGAAGATGGGCTTTGACTTGGAGTCAACTCTAGGCTTTAAACTTAAATTGATGCTTCGGCGGGTTCAGCTGTCATCGTTTACCCAGATAAAACCTGCCAAAATTAACCTGTCCCTTTTTGGCAGGTTTCCGTACTAAGGAGTTGGCATGAGGATCGCCGAGGTTTCAAAGGAGTACGGCATTTCCGCCGATACGCTGCGCTATTACGAGCGCATTGGCTTGCTGCCTCGTGTACACCGCAACGAAAATGGCATTCGCGACTACGATGAACAAGACTGCGCGCGCATCAAGTTCGTCAAGTGTATGCGCGGCGCAAGCGTCTCAATCGAAGCGCTCATCGAATATATGCAGCTCTTGGAACAGGGTGACGAAACCATGGCGGCGCGTAGAGCCATTCTCGAAGAACAGCGCGACCAGGTCACCGAGCGTATTGCCGAAATGCAGGCCGGTCTCGATCGCCTCAATTACAAGATTGCCCACTACGACGACCTCATCCACGCCTGCGAGCAGAAGCTGTCGAAGTAGGGCATGGATTCAAATGGCTTGTTTGGTGAACGGAGGAAGCATGGGCGATGTAGCCGAACGTGACTGGAGACTGTTTAAGGAATTGCTCCCTAAATGGCAAGAACGCTATATGGCAAAGCTCATCGATCAGTACATCGAGATACTGAACGGCGACGGCGAAGCCTCTGATAGGTTTTGGGCGCTCGAGGAGCATATCAATAGGGACAGGCGGTGCTCCGGCGTAATGATGGAAGATATCCGCCGCAGCACGATGCGTCGCCAGATAGCCAGCCTGCTTGCTGACGACGTAATTTCTCTCAGCGATCTCGACGGTTTTACCGATGACATTAAAAGCTACGCACAACGCTGCATTGGTCAGTAAGTGCACTGAGTGACATACATCTCGGCCAAACGAGAACAAACACCGGGCAGCCCGTAGGGCCGCTCGGCGTTTGCGCAGATAAAACCTGCCAAAAATGAACCTGTCCCTTTTTGGCAGGTTACTCGGCGCTTTTGAGGGCGCCGACCATGTCGATCCTGTTGAGGGTTCGGTTGGTGGCGAGGTTGACGATAATCGTGAACACAAAGGCCAGCACCACGGCAAGCACGTAGCTCAACGGTTCGACCTCAACGTCAAAGTACAGCGACGGCATCTGCAGGATGTACGTAAAGCTCTCGGCTAGCAGGCCACCCAACGGCACGCCCAGCGCGGCACCGATCGCCGTGAGAATCAACGTCTCCTTGTTGACGTAGTGATGCACCTCGCCGCGACGGAAACCCAGCACCTTGATGGTCGCCAGCTCGCGCTCGCGCTCCGAGATATTCGTATTGGACAGCGTAAACACCACCACAAACGACAGACACGCCGCCATAAAGGTCACGAGCACCACGACCGAGTTGATGATGGTGAAGTTGGCCTCATAGTTCTCCCAATGCTCGGCAGTACTCGAAATCGTGAGCCAGCCGTCGTTTTTAAGTTGCTTGCTAAACGCAATTTGATCGGCTGACGACCCCTTGAGCAACGCAAAGATGCCATTAAGACGGACGCTTCGGCCAAACGCGCGCTCGTAGGTGCTCTGCGTCATATAGAGTGTGTTGCCCAGGTAGTTGAGCGAGATGTCGCTCACCTCGACATCGGCGACGTTGAGCGACGAATCTTGAACCTGCGCCGTATCACCCGGCTGAATCCCCAGTACCAATTGCGAGCTCTTGCTCAGATACACGTCTCCGTCGCGCAAAGCGAGCGGCGCTTTGGACTCGTCCTCCAGGCACACGTAGTCGCCCAAGTCGCTCGTACGGTCATCGGGCACCACGACCAGCTGCACGGTCTCGCTCTTGCCACCATACGTAAAGGTGACGTTGTCGGTCATAATCGGCAGCGTCGAGGTCACGGTCACGTTGGAGTCCTTGGCCGCGCTGCGCTCGTCCAGCGCCGCGCACGTCTGCGTAAAGTCATCGGGGTTGGCGACCGCCAGCAGGTCATAGCGCGTAATGTGCCCGTACTGCTTGGGCGAAAGCGCCACCGACGTGTCGCGAATACCCATACCGCAGATTACGAGCGCCGTGCAGCCCGCGATGCCAAAGATGGTCATAAAGGCACGCTTTTTATAGCGGAACAGATTGCGCGCGGCCACCTTGTTCAAAAAGCCCATGCGGCGCCAAATAAAGCCAATGCGCTCGAGGAAAATGCGCGAGCCGGCGCGCGGAGCCTTGGGGCGCATGAGCGAGGCCGGAGTCTCGGCCATCTCGTGGCGACAAGCGATAATCGTGGCGCCCACCACGCCCACGGCAAACAGCGCCACCGAAACGATTGAGGACACGATGTCGTATGAAAGCAGCATCTGGGGCAGCGAGTACATGTCGTCGAACACCGTAAACAGGAACAGCGGTAGACCGACAAAACCAATGATATTGCCAAGCACACCACCGATCAGACAGGCCCACAGCGAGTAGTCCACGTATTTGGACAGAATGCGCCCACGCGAATAGCCAAGCGCCTTGTACAGGCCAATGAGCGTGCGCTCTTCCTCGACCATGCGCGTGGCGGTGGTGAGGCTGATGAGCACGGCGACGATAAAGAAGATGAATGGGAACACCGTGGCGATGGCCTCGATTGAGGAGCTATCGCTCTCGACGCTCGAGTAGCTTGCGATGTTATTGCGGTCCTGGATATACCAGGTGCATTCGCCCAGGTCAGAGAGCTCGGCGCGGGCGTCGGCGAACTGCTGGTCGGCAGCGGCGCGGCGCTGGTCTAGGTCGGCCTGCGCCTGCGCGCGCTCCTCGCTACCCTCGGCCATGCGATTGATGTTGTCCTGCTCGATTCCAAAGACCATATTCGCCTGGCGCTCAGCTGCATCCAAGTTCGCTGGCGTATCGACCGTCAGTTCCTTGGCACGCACCTTCTCGCGCTCGTCGCGAATCTTATCGATATTGGCTTTGACCTCGTCAATCTTTGTCGTATAGGCATCGGAATAGGAGTTGAGGTCCTTGGCTCCCTCGACGACCACATGGATTGCGGAATAGGACGACGACGTCGCGGCATCCTCGCTTACGTAGAATTTGTAGTCCGCTGCCGAGGCGGCGCGGAAAGCGTTAACCGTCGAGTCGGAGCTCACGTCGGTGGGATCGAGGACCTCAGCCGTAATGGTGTAATCGCCCGCGGCAAACTGATCCTTGGCGCTTTGGTTCGACGAGCTCGCATCGTTGGCGGCAAAGCTCACCGTATCGCCGAGCGTTTTGCCCGAAGCCTTTAGAAAGCGCGAGGTCACTGCCACTTCGCCCGAAGTCTCGGGCAAGTCGCCACGCACCAACACCGGCTGGTCAATATTCTCTTTAGAGAGACTCTGCACGACCACGCGCTCGCGCGCCGTGCCCACGGCGGTGTAGGCGGTCTCGGTATAGATGCCCTCGGCCGTCTCGACGCCATCGACCTCTTGGATCGCAGCAAGGTCATCATCGGTCAGGCCGTAGGTCGACTGCACGTTGATGTCATAGACATTTTGCTGGTCAAAGTAAGCGTCAACCGAATCGCACAGATCCTCGCAGCCCGCCTGGAGACCGCACATCACGCTCACGCCGAGCGCCGTGATAACCACGATGGACAGGAAGCGCTTGAGGCTGCCGCGAATCGTGCGGTAAATGCCACGGCGAAACACCGTCGGCACCATATCGTTTGAGCTTTGGGCAGTGCGGTAGGTCGTAAAATCCTGCTCGCGCTCCGTGCTCTGCGCGTCGCGGCGTTGGCTGTTCTGGCGATTCTGATCCATGGGCGCTACCACTCGATCGTCTCGATAGGCACGGGGTTTTGCTGGACCGTCTCGCTTTCCACGCGGCCGCTCTTAAAGCGGATCAGGCGGTCGGCCATAGGCGCAAGCGCGGAGTTGTGCGTAATGATGATGACCGTGATGCCATGCTTGCGGCAGGTGTCCTGCAGCAGCTGCAAGATCTGCTTGCCGGTTTTGTAGTCGAGTGCACCCGTGGGCTCGTCGCACAGGAGCAGCTTGGGATTCTTTGCCAGCGCGCGGGCGATGGACACGCGCTGCTGCTCGCCGCCCGAAAGTTGCGCGGGAAAGTTGGCGAGGCGCTCGCCCAAGCCAACCTGGCGAAGCGTCTGTTCGGCATCGAGCGAATCGGGGCAGATCTGTGCCGCGAGCTCGACGTTCTCGAGTGCCGTCAGGTTGGGAACCAGATTGTAGAACTGAAAGACAAAGCCCACGTCGGCGCGACGGTACTCGACAAGCTGCGCCTCGTTGGCGGCGCTCACGTCGCGCCCGTCCACCGTCACGGTGCCGGAGGTCGCCGTGTCCATGCCGCCCAAGATGTTGAGCGCTGTGGTTTTACCGGCGCCCGAAGCGCCCAGGATAATGGCAAGCTCGCCGCGCTCAACGGTAAAACTCGCGCCATCGAGCGCGTGAATACGGGCATCGCCCTCGCCATAGGCTTTGATGACGTCTTTGAATTCGATATAGGCCATCGATCGGTTCCCATCTGGTCGGATAACTCTTAAGTATTACCCATTTCGCACCTACCAAAAAGGGACAGGTTTATTTTGGCAGGTTTTATATGGGGAAATGGCGGGTGTTGGTAGAGCGACGAGGCGACAGAGGGGCCATCCACGGAGTCAAGCCGCCCGTCAAACGCAGAGGATTTATCTCGACCGTCAGCCAAGTTATTCGAACAGTTGTTCGTTTCTATGATATGATGCTGCCATCCAAACAAGCTCATCCGCAGAAAGGCGGCCGCCGTGACATACGACTTCAAGAAGGAATGCAAGGAGCTCTATAGGCCCGCAAGCAAGCCGAGCATCGTAACTGTCCCGCCCATGAGCTATGTCGCCGTACGCGGAAAGGGCGACCCAAACACCGCGGGCGGCGAGTACCAAAGCGCCCTTCCGCTGCTTTACGGCATCGCCTATACCATCAAAATGTCAAAGAAAGGGTCGAGGAGCATCGAAGGCTATTTCGACTTTGTGGTGCCGCCGCTCGAGGGCTTCTGGTGGCAAGACTCCCCCAGCAGCGACATCGACTATGTGCGCAAGGACGACTTCAACTTCATCTCGTGCATCCGCTTGCCCGATTTCGTCACCCAGGCAGACTTTGACTGGGCCGTCGCGGAAGCTACTGCCAAAAAGAAGCTGGACTTTTCAGCGGTTGAGCTGCTTAAGGTTGACGAAGGCCTATGCGTACAGTGCATGCACACCGGACCTTACGACAACGAACCGGCGACCGTGGACGCCATGCATGAGTTTGCGGCAGAGCAGGGCTATGCCCTCGACTTTTCCAATGCCCACCTGCATCACGAGATTTACCTCTCCGACCCACGCAAATGCGCACCGGAGAAGCTCAAGACCGTGGTTCGTCATCCCATCAAGCGCGCTGGGTAGCGTGGGACGCCGTGCTGCATATCAGGTTTAAGGCTAGCTGACCAGCAGCTGACCAGCAGTTTTCAAGACCATCCGGCAGTTTTCTTGACATGAGTCGTTGCATCTTATAAGCTGGTTCTGCTAAAGCTGGAAAGCCTCTCAACGATGCGCAACTCCAGCTCTTTTTATATCAAGAGGCTTAAATGAAATACCAGAAGTCGTGGATATCCATCAACGATCAGATAGCACTATTGACAGAAAACAAGGGTCTTAAGTGCTCTGATCAAAGCGAACTCGAGCGAGCTTTGGTCGAAGTCGGCTACTACAGACTGTCGGCCTACTGGTTTCCCTACAAAATCAAATGCAAGTCCGGGATTACCACCTTTCGCGAAGGCACAACATTCGAAACCATCATCTGCACGTATGAATTTGACCGAGCCCTCCGGCAGTTAATGTTTGATGCGGTCGGTAGAATTGAGATCTACCTCAGAAGCAGGATTGCCTATCTTGCATCTGAGGAATCCGGACCTTTCTGTTACCCTGACGCAGCCGTAGCGAGGCTCAAACGGGAGTTCTCCACAGCAAAGAAAAACGAGCAGTACATTAAGCACTTCGTGGCTAAATACGGTGACGAACAGGAGCTGCCGCCCTACTGGATGATGGTGGAATGCATCACAATGGGAACAATTGAGCTGCTTTATTCTGAAATGTCACCGCAAACGAAAGCGACAATTGCAAACGAGTTTGGCGTGAGAGTTCCCATCCTCAAGAATTGGATTTCTGTACTCCGCGTCTCCAGAAATGCTTGCTGTCACCACTCTAGAGTTTGGAACAGAACATGGGGCGTAAAGCCCATGATTCCCAAAGCGTGGAAAGGATTTCAAGGCTCTAACGACAAGACCTTTGCCGTCTTAGCCGTTCTTTACTACATGCTAGAGAGCATTGGCGAATCGGCACAATGGCGGCACGACCTTGAAGAGTTAATCACGAAGTTCAGTGACATTCCGCTAGAAAAAGTCAGCTTTTGCAAAAACTGGCGTGAGACGGTTCCGTGGGCGTAGCTCACGTTGCCACTCCAAGCACCGCAACCGTTCTCACCCGTCTCAAAAGGCAAGTTGACCCAGATCTCGTCCAACGCTATGATGCCGTCGCGGAATGAATGTCTCCGCTGGGTGCGTCAATCAAGTTGCCGCCACCCTAAACCGCCTTGTTGCTGATGACTTCTGCTGTTACGTGGCGCCTCCTGGGCACCATGCCGCAGCAGGAGTCTTTTTTGTTTTGGAGGAGAAGTGTCGGGAAGCGCTACGTCAACTAGGGCCAAACACCTACTCAACACCTATAGCGGCCTCGTGCTTATGGGTGCCGTCGGAATCCCTATTGGCATCATCGTTGGCGTCATCTGTGCCCTCTTTGGTCGCGTGCTCCTGGCGATCGGCGCCTTCCGCGATGAGCACATCACCCTGCTCCTCCCCTTCCTCGCCCTCATGGGCTTGGCCATCGTATTTGCCTACCGCACCTGGGGCAAAGGTACCGACCGCGGCATGAGCTTGGTGTTCGAAGTGGGCCACGGGCGCGAGGATGCTATCTCCCCGCGCTTGGTGCCGCTCATTATGCTGAGCACGTGGGGAACGCACCTCTTTGGCGGCAGCGCGGGACGCGAGGGCGTGGCCGTGCAGATTGGCGCGACCGTCTCCCATTGGATCGGCCAGCGTTTGCCCTTCCGCGACCCCGGCAACACGTTTTTGCTCATTGGCATGGCCGCTGGCTTTGCCGGGCTCTTCCGAACGCCCCTCGCCGCCACGGTCTTTGCCATTGAGGTACTGGTCGCCGGACGCATGGAATACCGCGCGCTGTTCCCCGCACTTACCGCCTCGCTCACCGCGAGCATGACCTCCGGTGCCCTGGGCCTCGAGAAGTTCGAGGTTGCCGTCGTCGCCTCGTACGCCCTTGATCTTCCCGGCCTTGGGCGACTTGCGGTGCTGGGCATTATGTTTGGCATTGTAGGAGGCGCCTTTGCCTGGTGCCTTGCCCATGCCAAGACCCTTGCGGCGCGTCTTCTCCCAAATCCCTATACGCGCATTGCCGTCATGGGCCTGCTACTATCGGCAGTTCTGTTCGCACTGTGGCAGGGGCGATACTGCGGACTTGGCACCAATCTGATTTCGGCCGCGTTGAGCGAAGAGGGCACGGCGGCCATCATGCCTTGGGATTGGGCACTCAAGTTTATGCTCACCATTGTCACGCTCGCCGCCGGATATCAGGGTGGCGAGGTGACGCCACTGTTCTCCATCGGCGCCAGCCTGGGTGTCGTGCTCGCCGGGATGCTCGGCATGCCCGTCGAGCTCTGCGCCGCGCTCGGCTACGCCGCCGTCTTTGGCAGCGCCACCAATACGCTGCTCGCGCCCATCCTTATCGGTTGCGAGGTCTTCGGTTTTGATAATCTGCCGGCGTTCTTTGTCGTCTGCGTCGTGGCTTATCTGTTCAACATGGACAAATCGATCTACGCCCTGCAGGAGCGAGCGTAAAAAAGCCGCCCTGTCGAAATTTCGGCACCAAGAACAGCAGCGCGGAGAACCTGGCTCACGAACCCGCCTCAGAATGGAGCGCAGTTTCCGAATGATGCTACCCGCGGAAAGCACATCCCGTTCTGAGTTGATGTATTGGGACACAGCTTCCGCCGATAGTCTCATCCGGAAAGAGCATCCCATTCCAAGGCGTCAAACTGGGATGCAGTTTCCGCTGAAGGCTTCATCCGGAAAGCGTGTCCCATTCCGCGGCGATATTCTGAGATGCAGTTTCCGGAACGACCTCCCAAGGGAAAGCGCATCCCGTTCTGAGACTTCAAACTGGGATAGAGTTTCCGCTTGGCGCCCCAAGGGGAAACCGCATCCCAGTTCGCGCGCCGCACCGGGGCGTTGCTTCCGCCCGCAACCTCTCAGCCGGCATTTCCCCAGATAAAACCTGCCAAAACAAACCTGTCCCTTTTTGGCAGGTTTTAGAGGCGGACGGTGAAGGTGATCTGATGATCGTGGCCGAATACGGCAGCGGTCCCGCCGTGGGCCTCGGCGATGGCCCGCACGACGGATAGTCCCACGCCCGAGCCGCCCGTCTTGGAGCTGCGCGAAACGTCTGCGCGATAGAAGCGGTCGAACAGCCGGTCCAGGTCGCCCTCGGGCAGCTCATCAACGGCATTTGTAACGACAAGCTCAGCAGCTCCCTTGCCCGCACCGCGCGAAACGGAGCGCAGGCTCAGCTCAATCACGCTGCCCTCGCTCGCGTAGCGCGTGGCGTTATCCAGCAGCAGCTCAACCACTTGCGCCACCGCCGCGGCATCGGCATGGGCCCGCACACCGCTCGCAATCGACATCGACAGGCGCTTGCCGCGCGAAACCGCCACTGATTCAAACGGAGCCGCAGCCTTGTCCACTGCCTCCGAAAGATCGATTGCCGCCATGGTAAAGCCAGCTGAGCCCTCGTCCATGCGCGCCAGAAACACCAGGCGCTCCGTAAGCGCCGTCAGCCGCGCAACCTGCTCATGAATGCTCTGTGTCCACTCGCTCTCGCCGCTCTCGATCTCCTGCACCTCGTTGGCGGCGTCAATTACAGCCAGCGGCGTCTTAATCTCGTGGCTCGCGTCGGTAATGAAGCGCTTCTGCTTGCTATAGCTCTCGACCATCGGCCGAATCACCGCGCCCGAGGCCACCGTCACAATCGCCAGCACCGCCAGCCAGCCAATGCAGCTGATGGCCACGCTCGCGCTTAAAAACGAGCGGAAGCTTGCGAGCTCGCGCGAGCAATCGACGAATACGTAGGTGGTCTCCTCGCCTTGCACCGTGGCGATGTACCGATAGTTGCCAGAAAAACCAGAGGTCCAGCCTTTGGAATGCAGCTCCGAGGCAATACGCGAAGCGCGCTTGGTGCCCACCGCGGCAATGCGGGCCGTGTTGATATCGACAACCTGCCCACCGGAAATCGTCACCGTAAAGTAGCGTGTATCGAAGGGCGATTCTGCCGTCATGCCTTCGAAATGTCTAATAGGAACATGTTCTAGGTTAATGCCAGCACCATCGTCACCATTTTCGCCAGCTGCCGCACCCCCGCTGCCAGCTACATCCTTGCCGTCGCCCGGAACGATCTTGGGCTCATCCGCCCAATCGATGCTGCCCTTGCCCGCCAAGATGTAGTCCAGGCGCGCGTCGGCCGTTTTGCAAACATGCGAGTAGTTGACGATGTTGATGCCAGCGATGATGAGCGCAAGCACCGCCGTGACGGCACCCATGGCGACCAGAATAAACTTGCGACGCAGACGGCGCCCCATGGCACTGGCAGCATCGGCACGCGCCGGGTCGTTCGCATCCGCGTCAAAGCCGCATTTCGACTTCACGCGCTGCCACCACGTGCTCACGCTCACGCCTATTCGCCCTCCTCGACAACCTCGAGCGAATAACCCTGGTTTCGCGATGCGCGAATGGCCACGTTGGCACCAAGCGCCGTCAGCTTTTTGCGCAGGTACGAAATGTAGACCCACACCACGTTGGCTCCCTCAGGCGCGTCCTCGCCCCAGACTTCGAGCATCAGGCGCTCCGTGGGCATGCGCGTACCGGCGTTGCGCATAAAGAGTTCCATAAGCTGAAACTCGCGATTGGCCAGGTGCTCCTCGCCCTCGGGACCCACCAGTGTGCAGGCGGCCGTATCGAGGCGCACGTTGCCCACGCTGAGCGTCGTGGCGTCAACCGCCGTGGCGGCGCGCGTTATGGCACGAATGCGCGCGAGCAGCTCCTTGGCGGCAAACGGCTTGGTCAGATAGTCGTTGGCACCGGCGTCCAGCCCCTCAACCTTATCGGACACCTCGCTTTTGGCGGTGAGCATGATGATCGGCAGGCGCTTACCGGCGGCGCGCGTGCGCTTGAGCACCTCGATGCCGTCCATGCCGGGCATCATGATGTCCAAAATCGCGGCATCGTAATCATTGGCGAGCAGATACTCGAGTGCCGTCAGGCCGTCGAGCGCGGTGTCGACCTCGTAATCGCTATGTTGCAGAATCGCGGTCAGGGCGCGGGAGAGGCCGGGTTCGTCCTCGGCAAGCATCAGCTTCATGGTTGCTCCTTTGGCGCATGGAAATACAGGTTTCGACACTGCCGATAATAGCGCACCGAAAGCTGCCTTAGCGCAGCCTTAGCAGCTCAAGCTGCGTGTTTTTAAAAACGCTGGATAGGGCTTAGCCAAACTTAAGGCTCATATGCCGAGCGCTTGCCGGCGCGCCGGCCGCGGTAGAACAGCATCGTCACGAGGACAGCCATGCCACCTCGCGACGGCATGTCGAGACCATGCCATCCCCTTCGATGCGGGAGCCGCCAAGGCGGGCGGCTCCGCGCCCGTCCGATTGGAGAACACCATGGACTGTCTGTTCAACCGCAATACCGACGGCGTCACCGGCAGCGAGAGCGCCGAGCCCAATACGGCATCCCGACACGCAGCGAGCGACGTGCCCGCCACGGTCGTCAATCCGCTCTATGCGGGAGAGTCTGCTGGAGAGCACGCCATGCCCGCCGGCACGCCGGCGCCCGCTCCCGATACCCGCGCATATGTCGCCGAACCCGCCTCGCAGCAGACGGTCTCCACTAAGGAATGCGACGGCAAGCAACCCGGCCGCGCCACCAACCTGCTGCTCGTAGCGACGCTCGCCGCTGTTTGCGGACTTGCCGGCGGTCTTGCGGGCGGCGCCATCATGAGCGCCGCAACCGGCGGGTCGACCCAAGCCGCGCAAGGTGGCATGGGTGGCGGCCAGGGCGGCATGCAGGGCGGCGGAATTCCGAGCGCGGATGGCACCACTGGCAGCGGCGGTGAGGGCACTGCAGACGGCAGCGCCCCGAGCGGACAGGTGCCCTCGGACGTGCCCGACGCCAGCGGCTCTCCCGATAGTTCGACCGGCGACAGCTCAACCGACGCTCCGGGCGATGCGCCCACTGACGCGAACGACAGCTCCGCCGACACCTCGCAGACTTCCCTTTCCGCCTAGCCGCCTGAACAGAAAGGCACGATCATGACTAAGCCCGACATCATCGCGCAGGACGCACGCACCGCACCCGCTACTACGCAAAACCGCCCCGCGCCCGCAGCCGACAAACCACAAACCAAGGCAGCGATGCAGCGGGCAACCCAAAGCACGCCCTCCCCTTCATCCATCCTCGCCTGCGGTAAACCACGCGAAGTCGATTGTGACTTTGTCATCCCCGTCTTTAACGAGCAGGCAGAGCTCGGCTCCTCGATCATGCTGTTGATGGATCAGCTGCGCGAGGTCTCGCTCCACGCCAAGTCGTTTACCTGGCAGATCGTTATCGCCGACAACGCCAGCAGCGACAAGACCTGGGAGCTCGCCCGCATTCTCGCCTGCAAGTTTCCCTTTACGCTCCGCGCCATCCGCATTCCCCAAAAGGGCCGCGGCCGCGCCCTCAAAATCGCGTGGAGCACGTCTAAGGCCCGCGTGCGCGCCTATATGGATGTCGACCTTTCTACCGATATTCGGCAGATTCCCGAGCTTGTCGGCCCCATCTTGGACGGGCGCGCCGACGTTTGCTTTGGCTCGCGCCTGCTGCCGGCATCGCGCGTGGATCGCTGCGCTAAGCGCGAGTTTATCTCGCGCTCGTACAACCGCATGCTGCAGAGCTATCTAGGTGTGCATTTCCACGATGCGCAGTGCGGGTTTAAGGCGATTTCTGCCGAGGCGGCCGACACGCTGCTGCCGCTCGTTCAGGACAACGAGTGGTTCTTCGACACCGAGCTTTTGGTCCTTGCCGAGCGTATGGGCATCGCGTCGTGCGAGTTTGCCGTGCGGTGGAAAGAAGACCCCGGCACCACGGTGCATATCGTCGACACGGTGCGTAAGGACCTTGCCGGCATGAAGCGTCTCAAGGCAAGTGAGGGGCGCATGGGCGCCACGCAGTCCGACGCATATCGCTACCCCCTCAAGCAGGCGGCGGATGCCCGATGAGCCTTGATACTCGCCGCCGATCGGCACACGCCTCGCAGGGAGCGCGCTCGCTTCGCCGCGAGCTGCGCGCGTCCTCGGCCCCATCGCTCGCCCCCGCCCGCGGCCCGATCGACTGGATCGCCATCGCGCTCCTCATGCTCGCCGCCGCGTTCGTCTTCTTTTGGAACCTGACGGCCTCGGGCTACGCCAACGAGTTCTACAGCGCTGCTGCGCAGGCAGGATCCAAGAGCTGGGAGGCTTTTCTGTGGGGCAGCCTGGACGCCGGCAACGCCATCACCGTCGACAAGCCGCCCGCATCCATTTGGCTCATGGCGCTTTCGGTGCGCTTACTCGGCCTGAGCTCGTTTGCAATCCTGCTGCCACAGGCGCTCATGGGCGTCGCATGCACGTACTTGCTGTACGCCACCGTGCGCCGCGTGTGGGGCAACGCTGCCGGCATCGTGACCGGCATCGTGTTTATCACCATGCCCGTCGCGGCGCTCATGTTCCGCTTTAACAATCCCGATGCCCTGCTCATCTTGCTTATGCTGGGCGCCGCCGCCTGCGTGCTGCGCGGGCTCGAACTGCCGGCGGACCGCCACGGTAACCGCGTGCGCACCCGTTGGTATGCCGTGGCCGGCCTGCTAATTGGCCTGGGCTTTTTGACCAAACAGTTCCAGGTGCTTTTGGTGCTCCCCGGCTTTGGTCTGGCCATGCTACTGCTTTCGCCCACGCCGTGGCCGCGCCGCCTGCTCGACGCCGTCGTGGCGCTCGGTTCCATGGTCATTGGAGCCGGTTGGTGGGTACTGCTCACCATGCTGGTACCGAGCGGCTCACGCCCCTACTTTGGCGGCTCGCAGACCGACTCGTTCATCGAGCTCACCTTTAGCTACAACGGCTTGGGGCGCCTGACCGGCAACGAGACCGGTTCGGTCATCCCCGGCGCGAGCGAAGCGCTCACCGGCGGCAGCCAGGGTGGTATGTGGGGCGAAACCGGCCTGTTCCGCCTATGGACGAGCGACTTTGGCGACCAGATCACCTGGCTCGCCCCCATCGCCTTCGCCGCCATCATCCTCGGCCTCATCGCCGCCAAACCTGCCAAAAAGGGACAGGTTTATTTTGGTAGGTTTTATCAGGGTAAACGCGAACACGAAGTCGACCCGGACACCGTCACGCGCATTCGCCGCGCGCAGATTGTCATCTTTGGCGCTTGGCTTATCGTGACCTGGCTCGTCTTTAGCTTTATGGCCGGCATCTTCCATGCCTACTACACCGTGGCGCTCTCGCCCGCCATCGCCGTGCTCGTTGCCATATGCGGGACCAGCCTGCTTGAGCTGCGCGACCGCCCTTGGATGCCGGGCGTCGCGGGGCTTTTGATTGCCGTGACGAGCGCTTGGGATATGGCACTGATATTACGCTCCGGAAGCTTTGCCTGGCTGGGCGTCTGCGTTGGCGTCGTCGGCATAGCGGCGGGTCTTGCCCTGTGCATCATCAGCTTTTGGATGCAAGATCGCCTGTCCGCGACGTGGCCCTTGGCGCTGAAACGCGGCGTCCGCGGCGTTGCAGCAGTCAGCATTATCGCCCTCTTGGCCGGGCCGATTGTCTGGACCGTCTGCACGATCTCGACCGGGCACACGGGCTCAATCGTCACGGCAGGGCCCGGCGGCAGCATGGGCGGTGGCCCTGGCGGTGGTGGCCCCAGCGGCAACGGGGCGCCGGATGGCGCCGACGGAACCGCGCCCGACGGTTCATCCAGCGAAAGCGCCTCGGACGGCAGCGACGCGGGTACGCCTGACGGCGGGTCCGGCCTACTCGGCGGCAGCTCAGCCAACGAAAGCCTAGTCGAGCTGCTCACGCAAAATGCCAGTGGCTATCGCTGGGCGGCAGCGACCACGGGTTCGCAAAATGCCGCGAGCTACCAGCTTGCAAGCGAGCTCCCCGTCATGGCCATTGGCGGCTTTAATGGATCGGACCCCGCGCCCACGCTCGACGAATTCAAGGTTTACGTTGCCCAGGGCCTCATCCGCTACTACATCGCAAGCGGTGGCATGGGTGGCGGTATGGGCGGCTCGAGCGCCGCAAGCGAGATCGCCGAATGGGTTGCCCAAAACTACACGGCCCAGACCATCGGCAACACAACCATCTACGACCTTCAGGAGTAATTGAGGCGTCTTACTGTCAAACAAAAGGTGCCGTGAAAGGACAGCGACTCGTCCTTTCACGGCACCTATTCATGTAGATTATTCAGGCAGCACAAGCGTTATTCCTCGTATGCGCCCTCAAGCCAAAGCAACCACTCCTTGCGATCAAGCCCGCCGGCATATCCGTTGAGCGAGCCGTCGGCAGCGACCACGCGATGGCACGGCACGATGATCGAAATAGGATTGCGCGCAACCGCAGCCCCCACAGCACGGGGAGACACTGCCGGGTCCTCGTTTCCCGGAACACGATGCTTGGCCGCGACACGCTGGGCGATCTCGCCATACGTAGCGACCTCACCACGCGGAATAGAAAGCAGCTCAAACCAAACCTCACGCTGAAACGCCGTGCCGATCATATGCAACGGCGGCGTAAACCGAGGCTCCTG